>JAZQYT010000282.1:0-7331 GCA_045633665.1 Eubacteriales bacterium
CGGCAGAAAAGATCGACGTGGATGCCAACGGCACCATTACGGGATTGTTCTGAGAATTTCCCAAATCTATAAATATAAAAACAGCAGGCGTGAAGTCGGAGGCCAAGCGGTCTTAGGAAGACAAGGCACTTCCACAACTCCTTGGCTCACAGAACGACATGGCTACGATCCGACTTCGGCAGAAAAGATCGACGTGGATGCCAACGGCACCATTACGGGATTGTTCTGAGAATTTCCCAAATCTATAAATATAAAAACAGCAGGCGTGTTGCCTGCTGTTTTTTGTGTCGCAGTAATTGAAGCTTGTTTGGCGAGCTATTGGAGTTGCGTAAATATATAATACATCCGATTGGGTGTAATGTCAATACATCTGATCAGATGTATGTTATAATCTCCTTAATGAACAAAAGGGGAGATTACAGATTATGAATTATTACCAAAGATTGAAAGACTTAAGAGAGGACAAAGAAAAGTTGCAATCCGAAGTTGCAGAAATTTTGGGAATCACACAACAGCAGTATAGCAGATACGAACGAGGCTTGCGTGAAATACCGTTCCATCATGTTATCACATTGGCACAATACTATAACATATCATTGGATTATTTGGCGGGTTTGATAGACGTGCCCCGCAAATTACGGTAATATCCCTTTGCAGTAGACCGAAGATTTCGGGCACGCAAAAAAGCCTTGCCCCGCTGGGGAAGGTGGCGCCGCAGGCGACGGATGAGGTCCCCATAAAACCGCTCAGAACAATTTTAAGCTGTCCTTCCCATAGGGCAAGGAATCCCTTTCTCCCCATCGGGGAGACGGAGCGAAGCGACGAAGAGGGGGGACTGGGATTTCTGCAGAAATAGGTACAGCCTTCGAGCCATGAAAAATAACTGAAATAATAAAAAGGAGAATTTTACAGTGCCTTTTTGGTATGATGGAAAAAATAAGCCTTTAGCCAGAAATATGCGAACCAAAGCAACTCGGCAGGAAAACCATCTGTGGTATGATTTTCTGAAAAATTATCCGATTCAATTTCGCAGACAAGTTATGATTGATCATTTTATAGCAGATTTTTACTGTCACAAAGCAAAATTGATAATTGAAGTGGACGGTTCTCAACACGAAACAGATGAGGGGATGCGAAAGGATGAATTGCGTACAGAGATTTTGGAGGGATACGGATTAAAGGTAATAAGGGTTTCAAACAAAAGTGTTGACAGAGAGTTTGATATGGTATGTAAGTATGTTGATCGAATAGTCCAAGATAGTATGGGAGGTGCATGATGGTACCTCCCTTTCTTTTGTGAAAAAACACCCCTGCTGTCGCGTTCCGCGACATCTCCCCGATGGGGAGAAAGGGATTCCTTGCCCTATGGGAAGGACAGCCTAAAAGGGTCAAGAGCGGTCTTATGGGGACCTCATCCGTCGCCTGCGGCGCCACCTTCCCCAGCGGGGCAAGGCTTTTTGTGTCACCGCGCCTGCAAGGTTATACCCGAGCGGAAAAGCCGGCAGGGCAAAGCTTTCTGTGTCGAGCTTTTCGGTTACCGCTGCGGGATAGGAGATCCCGAACAGCCCCGCCGACATATCGTCGGATTACCGATTACCATCAAAAAAGCCGCGGAAATCCGCGGCTTTTATCTTTGTTTTTTGTTTACGATTCCTGCGTTTGCTCGGGTGTGCTCGGTTTTTTGGACTGTCTCTTTCCGATATTCAGAATTGTGAGAATGGTGGGGCTGAGCACGATGTTGACCAGCAGCTCAAATACGAAATTGAGACCCACGAAGAACACGATCATGTAAGCAAAAACAGACAGCCCCTCGGTAGCAGCGCCGCTTTGCACGGTGTCGAAGAAGAAGAGTCTGCAGCCAAGCAGAAAGATTCCCGTGTTGACGACGGGACACACGATCGCGCTGACCATGACTGCCAAGTATTGATTGACCTTTTCAAGCAGCTTGTAGGCATAGCCCGCACAAAGGCCGGAAACCGCGCCCTTGATCAGCACCGTGACGATGGTGCCGGGAATACTCAGACCAAACCAGAACGCTGCATCGACTGTAGCGAAGAACACCGCTCCTGCCACGCCGCCCAGCCATGCGCCTGCCCAAGGGCCGCACAAGGCACTTCCGATAACGACCGGGATCAGGGTCAGGGAAATAGACGCCAATCCTCCGATCTTGATAAATCCGCCGAAATAAGCCAAAACGGCCACAACGGCTGTCAGCAGAGCCAGCAGAACCAACTGCTCAACCTGCTTTCTGGATTTTTTCATTCCTTTCATAAAACCTCCTTGCTGTCGTCCGCACACGGCGGTACAACGCATAAAATTTTATATTGACTGCTATGCAGTAATATACGTCGGTTATCCGTGATTTTTTTGATACAGGATGTACAAGCCCTTGAGTATCAGATGCTCGTCAAGCGTGATTTTTTTCTTACACAGGGGAATGACGGTAGAGGCCATGCCTCCTGTCGCCAGAATGCAAAGCTCTTGGCCGTATTCCTCGCAAATGCGGTCGATCATACCGTCGATCATGCTCGCGTTGCCGAAAAGCACGCCGGATCTCATGCAATCTACCGTGTTTTTGGCAATGACCTTGGCGGGGGGTTCCAGGCTGATCTTGGGCAGCTGCGCGGTCTGCTCAGCCAGAGCGTTCAGCCCCATGTTGACGCCCGGGATGATCGAAGCTCCGATAAAGGCACCGTGCTCATCCACGACCGACATTTTGGTGGCCGTGCCGATATCAATGATCAGGCAAGGGCTCCTGTAAAGATAATGTGCAGCAACCGCAGAGGCGATCAGGTCCGCACCAACCGAGGAGGGCATATCGCAGCGAATGCAAATGCCGCTTTTGATGCCCGGGCCGATCATGAGCGGCTCTTGTCCGAACAAAAAGCGCAAGGCCTGCTTGACCGTTTCGTTCAAAGGAGGAACGACCGAGGAAATGATGGCTCCGCGAACGCTGCTCTTATCAATACCGTGCAGCGCAAGCGCGCCCGAAATACGCATGGCATATTCGTCAAGCGTGCCGTGCAGATCGGTGGAGAGTCGGGCAACGAATTGCAGCGTGTCACCTGTAAAGCCTCCCAGCACAATACTGGTATTTCCAATATCAATGGCAAGAATCATGGCGACCTCCTTTTGTATCGTCTCGGTTTCTGCGTGTATTATAGCATATATGGATCAAAAAATCAATAGCGTGGTTCAAAAACGAAGAGAATGTGAGAGATGATTATCGTTTTTCGTTAAAATTCGATTGACTTTGCGCACGAAATATACTATAATATAATAAATGAAGAAAATCGGAGGTATCGGCATGGGTATCGTAGTCAGACTTGACCGCGTCATGGCGGACAGAAAAATAAAGCTCGGAGAGCTTGCCGAGCGCGTGGGTATTTCGCCCGTCAATCTTTCCAAGCTCAAAACGGGACGCGCGAGCGCGGTCAGATTTTCCACACTGGAGGCCATTTGCCGTGAGCTGCATTGTCAGCCGGGCGACGTGCTGGAGTATCGGGAGGATACGGAATGAGCAAGGCGAAGAAGCTTCTTTGCCTGTGCGCCTTGGTGCTTTTGCTTTTTCCAACCGTGATCTCGTGCGAGAATATACAAAAGCAGCCGGGAAATGAGCAAGCGTCTTGGCCAAGCGGGCAGGAGAGCGAGAGCGATCCGGCGAGTGAGTCAGATACGCAGGCGCAAAGTTCGCAAAGCGAGCAATCGTCAACCGCCCCCGTAACTACCTCGCCTGATACAGAGCAGAGTACAAAACCGCAAGAGACCGACACGCAATCTGCGACTGGATCGGCAGGTTTTGCCGGGGCAATCGTGCAGGCGGACGAGCTTGGATATACCTACCCCACGTTTGAAGAAGATCTTGCTGTGCTGGAACAGGCCTACGGCAATCACTTTTCTTACAAGAGCATAGGCAAGAGCGTGGATGGCAGAGAAATCTACGCCTGCGTGGTGGGCAATCCCGACGCGCCCGAAAAGATCATGATCACGGGTGGCATTCACGGCAGGGAATATCTGAGCAGCCTGCTTGTTATGAAGCAGATCGAGCATTATCTGTCGGAATACGAAACGGGCAGCTATGGCGGCACAAGCTATGCACAGATGTTTGAGCAGTTTGCGTTTTACGTGTTGCCCATGATCAATCCGGACGGCATCATGCTGGCGCTTGCCGGGATTGAGTCGGTGCAAACGCCCGCGGTCAGACAAACGCTGGAGGGGATCTTTGCGGATAATAAGGAGGTCGGCCTGACCAACGCCGACAATATCAACGCATATTTTGCGTATAACTGGAAGTCCAACGCAAACGGTGTTGACCTCAACCGCAATTTCGCGCTGGAGAATTGGGACGAGGTCAGAACGGGTATTCTCTCGCCCTGCTTCCGCAATTACAAAGGGCCGAGTGCCGCATCCGAGCCGGAAACGCAGGCGATCAGCGCCTGGGTGCAATCTCTGGGAAAGATTGAGGGCATGCTGGCTTTCCATACGGCAGGAAAGGTTGTTTACTGGGATTGCGGCATGACGGGGGCAGTCCGTCAGCAGACCTTTGACCTTGCCGAGGCGGTCTGCGCGCACACGGGTTACAAATTCATTTATGATAAGCATCTGGATGCCTCGCTCAACGACTGGATGACGCTGGAGCTGGGGATCCCTACTGTTACGGTCGAGCTTGCCGACGTGATCTATCCAATGCCACCAAGCGAGCTTGACGGCGCTTGGGAGCAGGCGGGTGAGCTTTGGGTGGTGGCCGCACAGTTCTTTGGTAAATAGTGACAAATGGCGATTTGCTTTTGTGTGCAAATCGCCATGTTTTATACAAAACAGCAAGATATGTCCGAAAAAAGCCCATGATTGTCTTGTATGTCAGCACCTTTTGTCTTATAATTAAGAAAAATGGGGTGAGATCACCCGACGATGGAGGTGCATTATGGCATTACCGGTAGCGGTACAGGTGTATTCGGTCAGAGATGATGCTGCGGCAGATTTTCCGGGTACGCTCAAAAAAATCAAGGAAATGGGCTATGACGGTGTGGAGTTTGCAGGTCTTTATGGCTATGCTCCCGCCGATATCAAGAAAATGTGTGAAGAAATCGGTCTTGTCCCGATCTCTGCGCACGTGCCTTATTACGATATGTTGGCTGATCCCGAGGGCGTGCTTGGCCAGTATGCCGAGATCGGATGCAAATTCGTTGCCATTCCGTATCTGACTCCCGAGTGCCGTCCCGGCACCGAGGGCTTTGCCAAGGTCGTGGAAAATGCACTTGCGCTGGGCAAGGTTGCAAAATCGCTGGGCATGCAGATGCTGTATCACAACCACGATTTTGAATTTGACAAGATCGACGGCAAGTACGCGCTGGACGTGCTGTATGAAACCGTTCCCGCAGAATATCTGCAGACCGAGCTGGATACATGCTGGGTAAACGTGGGCGGTGAGGATCCCGCAGGCTATATCAAAAAGTACAGCGGCCGTTCTCCCGTTGTTCACCTCAAGGATTTCGTGGGCAGCAAGTCGGATAATATGTACGAGCTGATCGGCATTGAGTCCGAAAAGAAGGAAAGCGCCGCACAGGCGTTCGAGTTCCGTCCCGTCGGCTCGGGCAGACAGGATTTCCCCGGTATTCTCGCAGCCTCCGAGGCAGCGGGCGCGCAGTGGGTAGTGGTCGAGCAGGATTCGCCCTCCATGGGACTGACTCCCCTGGAAAGCATTGAAAAGAGCAGAAATTATTTGCGCACGTTGGGCTATTGACGGCGCACAGCAAAATTAAAAATTATTTTAGCGGAGGATATTACCATGGCAGAAAAAATGGATGCTAAGCTGGATTATAAGAATCAGCAAAACGAAGTAGCGATCGACACAAACAGAAAGCTCAGAATCGGTATCATCGGCTGCGGCTGGATCGCAGGCGCACATCTGGCTTCCTATAAGAAGATGCCCGACGTTGAGATCGTCGCAGGCTGCGACCTGATCCCCGGTAAGGCTGCAAAGTTCTTCAAGGACGGTGGCGTTGAGGGCGTTAAGACCGATTACGCTTCTCATAAGGAAATGCTGGACGACGAATCCCTGCAGCTGGACGCAGTTTCGGTCTGCACCTATAACCGTCAGCATGCAATCCCCACCATCTATGCGCTCAATAAGGGCATTAACGTCATGCTCGAAAAGCCCTTCACCGTAACCCTTGACGAGGCGGTTGAGGTTATGAAGGCAGAGAAGGAGAGCGGCAAGGTGCTTTCCATCGGCTTCCAGCCCAGACTGGATGCAAATATGCAGATGATCAAGAAGATCGTTGATAGCGGTGAGCTGGGTAAGGTTTACTACATCCAGACCGGCGGCGGCAGACGCAGAGGCATTCCCACCCCCTTCGGCACGACCTTTATCGAGGACAAAACCGCAGGCCTGGGCGCTCTGGCTGATATCGGCTGCTATTCTCTGGATATGGTGCTTAATGCTGTCGGCTATCCCAAGCCCCTGACCGTTACCGGTTATAAGAGCGATTTCTTCGGCAAGGATCCCACCACGTACCCCGGTCATCCCGAATATGCCGATCTGTTCGGCGTTGACGATTTCGCAGCAGCTTTCGTCAGACTCGAGGGCGGCATCATCCTGGACTTCCGTATTGCATGGGCTATGAACATCAATACTCCCGGTGATACCATCATTTTGGGTACCAAGGCAGGCCTGCGCATTCCTTCCACCGACTGCTGGAACGGCACCGTCGGCGGACCTATGAAGATCTACAAGACCATCGGCGGCGTGGATATGGAATATGAAGTGCCGATCATCCGTGATGGCGGCGATCTGTTCGATAAGAAGATCCGTTCCTTCCTGGATGCTGTCAAGTACGGCAAGCCCGCTCCCGTTCCCACCTCTCAGATCATTTATAACCAGGCGATCTTGGATGGCATTGCTCGCTCCGCAAAGCTGGGCAAGGAAGTCAAGATCCAGATCCCCAAAATCTGATCATTTTCAGCCTTTTGTGCAAAAGTGCCTAACGCAGCCGCGTTAGGCACTTTACTTTGTCTAAAATTTTAGGAAAAATATTCAAAAAAGTGCTTGACAAATTGGAAGAAATGTAGTATCATATTAACACTGCGCTGCGAGCGAGGTTGATCAAAAAGGTCGAAAAAATTTTTTGAAAAATTTTAAAAAACCTCTTGACAAATCGAATTGAGTGTGGTATTATATTAAGGCTGTCGCGAAAGCGGCAGGAAATTGGTCCTTGACAATTGAATAACAGAGAGAAGTACAAAGCAAATGTAAGTGCGAAAATACGAATCTCGAAAAATTCTTTGAAGAGTACAAAACTCAACTAAAGTAAATTTAGATAAAGAAAAGC
>JAZQYT010000283.1:0-2416 GCA_045633665.1 Eubacteriales bacterium
GCTGCTGCCGGGGCAGAGCCTGCAGTATCTGACTTCGCCCTACAGCGAGGCGATCATGGAGGCGATGGACAAGTACGATCTGGATCTGGATATTGCATGGCCGCCGCTTAATCCAGACATCATTCGCACGGCGCATGAGCACGGGCACAAGGTCAACACATGGAACGTGGACGATCCTGCCGATGCAAAGAAGTTTATTTCATGGGGCGTGGACTATATCACTACCAATTTTATGGAGTAAGTGCTTATAAAAAACAGAAAAAAACCGTTCGCCTTTTGACGAACGGTTTTTTCTATTGCATTTGCCAATTAGTCGCAAACGTAGGGCAGAAGAGCAACCTGGCGAGCACGCTTGATAGCGGTGTTGAGCTCACGCTGGTGAACAGCGCAAGTGCCGGACATTCTTCTGGGCAGGATCTTGCCGCGCTCGCTGATGAACTTGCGAAGCTTAGCGGAATCCTTGTAATCGATATATGCAACCTTGTCGGCGCAGCAAATGCAAACCTTCTTTCTTCTGCGAACCACAGGGCGCGCAGGACGAGAAACGTTTTCAGTCATCTTATGAATCCTCCTATTTGATTTTGGAAACGATCGCCTTTAGAAGGGCAGATCGTCGTCTGTTTTGATCTCCTCAAACTTGGGCGCGGAACCCATGGGAGAGGAGTACGCGGGAGCACCGTACGCATCGGGTGCATAACCGCCTGCCTGTGCATTCGGGCTTTCGCTGCGGCTGTCCACGAACTGGACTTCCTCGGCAACGATGTCGGTCATGTAGCGCTTCTGCCCCTGCTGGTCGGTCCAGGATCTGTTCTGGATAGAGCCGATCACGCAGATAGAAGAACCCTTCTTGAAGAAACGGTTGACAAACTCAGCAGTGGAGCGCCAAGCAGTAACGGTAAAGAAATCGACCTCAGGCTGCTGACCGGACGCGGAGTCACGGGAAGCGAATCTGCGATTGACTGCCATACGGAACGTTACGACGGCGATGCCGCTCTGTGTCTGCTTCAGTTCAGGATCAGCGGTGAGTCTACCGCCGAGGATGACTTTGTTCAGATTAAAATTTGCCATGCTTGTTTGACCTCTTTTTGCCGATTACTCAGCGTCGGTTGCTTCTGCAACAACTTCAGCAACTTCTTCTGCTGCTACGGTCTCTTCAACAACAGCTGCCTTAGCTACGGGCTCGAAGTCCAGCTTGATGGTCAGAGAACGCATAATGTTCTCGTCGATCTGGAACAGACGGTCGAGCTCAGCCAGGAAGTTACCTGCTGCCTTGAAGGTCACGACTACGTAGTAGCCTTCGGGCATGTCATTGATGGGATATGCCAGGCGGCGCTTGCCCCACTGTGCAACCTCAATGATAGTGCCGTTCTCAGCAATCAAAGAAGTGAACTTGTTCACGGTTGCATTGGTTGCTTCCTCACCGTTGGTTACATCAACGATGAACAGACTTTCATAAGAATTGAGTACCTTTTCCATGTGTTTTTACCTCCCTATGGACTTTATTACGACCGCGCACCTCTTCGAATTTTTTATGCGCGGTAGAGAGACGAACTGCTTTGCAGTCCGTACCGAAGATACATTATACCACAAAGGGAAATGCTTGTCAATCCTTTTTGCAATATTATTTTTGACAAAAAAATATAAAATCCTTGTCAATTTGATGTAAATATGCTATAATATGCAAAAGGAAAAGCATTTTTGCCTGTAAGGAGGTTTGATATATGGCACAGAACGAAAGAAGAAAGAAAAAGGGAAAGAAAATGCCCAAGGCGTGGCGCGTTTGCTTGATCATGCTGGCCATCCTTGCCGTGCTGTTCGGCACGACCGTGGTGCTGGCTATGTCGGGTGTCATCCCGTCCGGTGACGTGGAGGATTTTTTGGATGATTTCGTGGGCGAGGGCGTGGAAAAGGCATTGGATAAGGTGCTGCCCAACGACCTGGTTGACGAGGTCTTTGTGGATAAATACGGTGATTTCGTGGATTTTGTGGTCGGTCTTTTACCAAAGCCCGAGAGAGTTGCGCTGGATGGCGAGATCATGGTGTATTTTTTTGACGTGGGACAGGGCGACAGTATGCTGATCATGGCACCCGAGGGCAATATTCTGATCGATGCGGGACCTAACAGCTGCGAGGATGCGCTGGAAGGGTATCTGGACGACCTGGGCATCACCACGCTGCATTGCGTGATCGCAACCCATCCGCACGAGGATCATATCGGCAGCATGGATATGATATTTGACGAATATGAGGTCAAAACGCTGGTGCTTCCGGACACCGAGGAGTACTATAAGGAGAAAGACGAAGAGCCTACTCAGGACTATACCCGCATGATGGAGGGCGCCCGGGAGCAGGGAACGCAGATCTCATATGCCGAGAGCGGTACGACCTTCAGCCTTGGTGAGGTGCAGTTTATGGT
>JAZQYT010000284.1:0-4451 GCA_045633665.1 Eubacteriales bacterium
GTGGTTGGCCCTTGCGGAACCGATTATGATGATCTGAACGACTGGAGCCTTGTGACCAAGGTGACGTACGGCTCGACGTCCATGATGCTGACGGGGGACGCCGAGAGTGTTTCCGAAAAGGAGATCGTAGAAGCTTATGGAAGCAGCGTGCTGGACGTGGACATTCTGAAATCGGGACACCACGGCTCGTCTTCCTCGTCCTGTGCAGAGTTTTTGGATGCGGTCGATCCCGAGATCGTGGTGGTTTCCTGCGGGGCGGGGAACAAGTACGGACATCCCAACACCGATACCATGGAGCGTTATGCCGAGATCGATGCACAGGTCTGGCGTACCGATCTTGAGGGAACGATCGTGTTTGTCAGCAACGGCGCGGAGTTTACAAAACAGCCGTGATAGGATATTTCTCCCGTTTGCTTCGGTTGACGGGAGAAATTTTTGCAAAAGGACTTGACTTTTGCGCAAAAGCACAGTATAATGGATAGGCTGTCGGACGGGCTATTAGCTCAGTTGGTCAGAGCTACCGGCTCATAACCGGTTGGTCCGGGGTTCGAGTCCCTGATAGCCCACCAAAAAAAGGATATGGAGTGCGTCAGTACTCCATATCCTTTTTTTGCGTTGAGGAATCCGACTCAGAACCCCTGCATAAGCGTCGCAGCGCGACGCGATATGCAGATTTGCGCCGGGAACGTAAATAGATAAAACGACTATAGGCGCAAATATGGGTTCTGAGTCCCTGATAGCCCCGAGAAGAACCCCTGCATAAGCATCGCAGAGCGATGCCATGCAAGGTTTGCGCCGGGAAAGTGAACGATTTAGACGATTATAGGCGCAAATAAGCAAGCGCGATGCGCTTGCGATGTTCTGCGTCCCTGCCAGAGCCTTGGAACTTTTTTATGGACGACCGATGGTCGCACCTACGGAATAGAGGGATCTATTGAAAATTTTTGACACTCGTAGGGGAGGAATATTTGCAAGCAAATTCATCCTCCCGCACGCGATGAGAACAGAACGTGTTCGGATATCACAATCATAAACTTTTTTCGTGCGGGAGGATGTTATCCTCCCCTACGTGCAACGTCCGTATGAGTGATCCGTCTGTCTCTTGGGAACGACGTCCCCGACGCATCGGGGAGATGCGAAGTGGTTGGAAAAATGCGGACGCTCCATAAGACAGGCGATAATGCGTGCGAATCATTCCGCTGTTCTTATGTTTTTGATAGAAGGGGATTCCCGCAATTTGCCGATGTATTTTCATTTCTCTATTTACTTTTGTCAAAATTTGTGCTAAACTGTTAAATGGACGTATAATGACGCACGAAGGGAGGAGAAGTATGGATAGATATGTGTTTATGATGTGTGTTTTTCTTGTATTTGTTTTGGCTATTATGGGTTTATTTACGTTTTTATTTTTCAATAGCATATCCCTATACCCGGAATTTGACATATCATACGATGATCTGTCTTATGCAGAGCTTTCCTTTTGCCAATATGAAAGGATTAAGGGTTACAGAAGTGATGGCAGATACGTTGTGTATTTTGAAGAATACGAAAAGCCCTTTGAGATCAACTCGATAGCGGACAAAAAGCTGGACTGGGAGGCGCTTGACAGCCTGAAGAGATTCGATAAGATCAAGGTGTATTACGGCCCGAGCAGCCGTCACGATTGTGACTTTGAAATTGTGGAAATGAGTCACGGACAAACAATGCTGCTGAGTCTGTCCGATTACGTAAAAACCAACCAAAATAATCAGATCGCAGGAATGATTGTTTCCCCGATTCTGATATTGTGCGGTTTGATTATCGTATTATGGCTGATCTTTTCCATAAGAATTTTAAAGATGGATCCTCGCACAGCAGATGTCGGAAGAGTCAGAATGGAATACGTTGCGGACGGAAACGTGATCCAAGTATGTTCTCGTATTGGGATGTACTCGCTTGTGATCAATGGAAAAGCGGTCGATCGGTATATCGGTATTGGCGGATATAAGTATTTACTGAGTAAAAAAATCAAAACCGAGAATGGAAAGAGAATCCTCATTGAAGCGCAAATGGGCTACGTGAATATGCGGGTTTACTATAACGGAAAGCTTGTGGCTAAGAAGTTTATGGGGTTCGGTTGATGAAAAATGCGGAGCGTTTATGCTCCGTATTTTTTTGCCTTTTATCTTTACTTTTTTTATAAACTGTGCTATACTATTAAACTGAGGTATTATGACGTGAAAGGAGAAGCACGATGGATCAATTCAAATTGCACAGCCCCTTTTCCCCCATGGGAGATCAGCCGCAGGCGATCGAGCAGTTGGTCAAGGGATTGGAAAACGGTGCGCGCTATCAGACGCTGTTGGGCGTGACCGGCTCGGGTAAGACCTTTACCATGGCAAATATCATCGAAAAATGCAACCGCCCCGTGCTGATCCTGGAGCCTAACAAGACACTGGCGGCACAGGTCTGCTCCGAAATGCGCGAGTTTTTCCCCGAGAACGCGGTGGAATTTTTCGTGTCGTACTACGATTATTACCAGCCCGAGGCGTATATCCCGGGCAAGGATATGTATATTGAAAAGGACGCGCTTGTCAATGACGAGATCGACAGACTGCGACACAGCGCGACCTCCTCGCTCTTTGAGCGGCGCGACGTGATCATCGTCGCCTCCGTTTCCTGCATCTATACTCTCGGTGATCCCGTGGAGTACCAGACGCTGCAGATCTCGCTGCGTCCCGGTATGCTGATGGATCGCGATGCGCTGATCCGCAAATTGGTGGCCATCAGCTATTCGCGTAACGACTTAAATCCCGTGCGTAACAGCTTCCGTGTGCGCGGTGATACGATAGAGATCATGACCGCAAACGTGTCGGACAAGCTTTTGCGCATTGAGTTTTTTGACGACGAGATCGACCGCATTTCGGTCATCAATCCGGTCACCGGCGAGCTTGTGCGCGTGCTGTCCTATGCCGTGATCTTTCCCGCGACGCACTATGCCGTATCCGATGAAAAGCGCGACGCGGCTCTTGAGGAGATCCGCCGCGAAATGGTGGACAGAGCCGCATGGTTTGAATCCGAGGGGAAGCTGATCGAGGCACAGCGCATTACCGAGCGTACCAAATACGACCTGGAAATGCTGCGCGAGGTGGGCTTTTGCTCGGGTGTGGAGAACTATTCGCGCGTGCTGGCGGGCAGAGAACCCGGCTCGACGCCTTATACGCTGCTGGACTATTTCCCGGACGACTATATTCTGTTTATCGACGAATCGCACGTTGCCGTACCGCAGGTGCGCGGCATGAGCGGCGGAGATACCGCAAGAAAGAAGAATCTGGTGGATTTTGGCTTCCGTCTGCCGTCCGCCTATGATAACCGCCCCTTGTATTTTGAGGAATTTGAGGACAAGATCAATCAGGCGATCTTTGTCAGCGCTACGCCCGGCCCTTATGAAAAGGAGCATGCCGAGCAGGTGGCGGAGCAGCTGATCAGGCCTACGGGCTTGCTTGATCCCGAGGTAGAGGTGCGCCCCATTGAGGGACAGGTGGATGACCTTTTGGGTGAGATCCGCGACCGCGTGGCAAAGAACGAGCGCGTGCTGGTGACCACGCTGACCAAGAAAATGGCTGAGGATCTGACCGATTATTTAGAGCAGAACGGTGTGCGCGTGCGCTATATCCACTTCAACGTGGAAACTATGGAGCGTATGGAGATCATCCGTGACTTGCGTATGGGTGTTTTTGACGTGCTGGTGGGTATCAACCTGTTGCGCGAGGGACTTGACTTGCCAGAGGTATCGTTGGTTGCCATCCTGGATGCGGATAAGGAGGGCTTCCTTCGCGGTGAGACCTCGCTGATCCAGACCATCGGCCGTGCCGCGCGTAACGCGTCGGGTAAGGTCATCATGTACGGTGATACGGTTACGGGATCCATGCAAAGAGCCATCACGGAAACGGCGCGCCGCCGTCAGAAGCAGGACGATTTTAACCGCGCCAACGGCATTGTGCCGCGCACGGTGGTCAAGGATATCCGTGACGTCATTGATATGGCTTCCCCCACGGGCGGCAAGCAGGGCGCAAGAGCCGAAAAGGCAGCGCAGGGCAAGATGACTGCAAAGCAAAAGGACAAGCTGATCGCAGAGCTGACGACCGAGATGCGCAGTGCGGCTGCCAAGCTGGAATTCGAAAAGGCAGCGTACCTGCGCGATCAGATCAAGCGTATTCAAGGAGGAGAACAGATATGAAGCAAGGCAAAAAAACACGCATCCCGTTGGTCAACCACAAATACCTGTTTTGGACGCTGGTCATCCTTGTCGGTGAGCTGGCGCTGCTTTGCGGTGCGTATGCCATCAATCTTTTGGACAATTTCTTCGGATATATCGTGCTGCCGTTTTTCGGGCTTTTTGCGGTGTATACTGCCTACGAGGCAGCCGTGCTGGCACTGGAGGCGTTGAGCATTGACGCGAACGGTGTCGT
>JAZQYT010000285.1:0-9307 GCA_045633665.1 Eubacteriales bacterium
ACTTGCAGTATTCCTCGTTGAACAATCCGTCTGCTTCTTTGCTTATGTTGCCGTCCTCAAGCGGCATGCCGCAGCATTGACAGATCAGATTTTGCGGCGAGCCGAGAAGCGTGTTGATCGACACGTCAAACTCTTTGGACAAAAGCTTCAGCGTTTCGGTGTTCGGGATCGTTTCGCCGTTCTCCCAACGGGAAACAGCCTGCCTTGTTACGTATATCTTTTCCGCAAGCTCCTCCTGCGAAAGCCCTTTTTGGGTTCTGAGTTCACGAATGATATCCTTTGTTTCCATAAATCCACCACCTTGTAAATTTGTGATTACAGTATAACATGGATAGTAAGAGTTGACAAGCAACCGTCTGTTGCTGCGAATCAAAAACTGCGCCCGGGGCTATTTCAGCAAAAGTCAAGTGAATGTTTTTGATAACAGCCGTTTAATCCCCCGATGCTTCAAGGTCGGACGAGTTTATGATCAGAGTTGCTTTGTTTTTTATGTCAAACGCGGCAAAATACGCGTTTTCCATGGGGATCCATTCGGTAAAGAAGCGTGTCACCATTTGCGGGGAATTGCGCACCGAAATGCGTTTTTGCTGCAGGGTGGGATCAATGTCCAAAAAGACGGCGAGATCATAGTACCTGCCAAACGCGGGGTGCAGGGAATACGTCCCCTCAATGACGGTCAGATTGGTGTGCGGCACCCTGATCGGATCTCCAAGCGTTTGCGTGGCGCAATCAAAGCGTGCGTAGCACACGGACTTTTCCATGCAGACCGAGCGCAGCACGTCGTCTGCCAAACGCTCTCTGTCAAGGTTTCCGCCAGGCTCTGCAAGGCGTGCGGGGGTGCGCTGCTCGGGGCGCAGGAAAAAGTCGTCGGTATGGAAAACGTTGCAGGGATAAACCTCTTGCAAAATTTTTGCCAGCGTGGTTTTTCCGCTTGCGCTGCCGCCTTCGATGGTCACGATCGCATTGCCTTGTGCAAGCAGCTTGTCGATCTCGCAAAAGAGGGGCAGATAACGGACATATTTATTGGCCAGCACGCGGTATGCGGGGTGATAATGCTCGCGAAAGGCGCTTGAATGATGCACGGCAGGGAAGCCCGCATCGCGCCAGGCGGCCAGCTTGCGATCAAATTCCGCAAGCTCCGAGGGCAGCGTGCCATCCTCGATCAGCTTGCGCGCGACCTCCAGCTTTTGTGCAAGCAGCGCTTTTCCGTTTGGCTCATTTTTTGCCGAAAGGCAGAAAAGCTTTGCGAGCGTTTCGGGGCGCAGTCCTTGCGTCAGTATGCCGAGATGCACGCGGCTGTAAGCACCGTCCAGCGCGTCGATGCGAGCGTCGATCGCATCGCACATGGCGGCATATTCACTTTGCACGTAACGCAAAGCGGCATCCGCATCCGAAACAAGATGCTCGCAGCCCATTGCGCTGTGAAACAGGTATTTGAAAATATCCTCGGTTTGTAATGCGGGATAAGCCTTGCAGTGCTTGATCAGCGCGGTACGCGTTTGTTCTTTCATATGTTTCCTCTTTTTTATGCGGATTCAATGGTATGCCTGTTGTTCATGTAATTATTATAGCATACGATGTATTGTTTTTCAACAACAAAATGGAATTGCTGGTGAGTGCGTTGGCGGGGAATGTTACAAATGTTACGTTTTAGGCGCGTTTATCACAGGACATGTAAAATTTTCTACATTATTACGTGAGCGTCTACAAAATTTTGATAATATTTTCATAAAATACATCTTGGCAAACGGCGTTTTTTATAGTATAATGTAAAGTGGTTTTGTATGCCTGAACGTTTAGATAACAAGATAGGAGTAACACTTGTGAAAAAAACGCTGAATAATTTGCAGGAATACGTCAATGAAATTGAGATGGCGTATGCCCAAAGGGATGCTTACAGATACATTGAGAATGATCAGATCGTCAGAAAAACATACCAAACGTTTGCAAGTGATATTTATGCCGTGGCATCCTGGCTGTGCAAGCGCGGCTGGGAGAAAAAGCATATTGCCATCATCGGTTCGTCCAGCTATGCGTGGGTGGTGACCTTCCTTGGCATTGCTTGCAGCGGTAACGTGGTGATCCCGATCGACAAGATGCTGCCCGACGAGGAGATCCTGAATCTTCTGGAGATGGGCGACGTGGACGTGGTGTTCTTGTCAAGCGAATTTGCGCATCTGATCGAAAAGATCGGACAAGAGGACAAGCACGTGCAAGAGGTGATCAACTTTGCAGACGCAAAATATGAAAAGATCCTGGCGACAGAGCGCGTGCCGCTGCCCGTGATCGATCCCGATGCCATGGCGGAGATCCTGTTTACTTCGGGTACGACTGGTGTCAGCAAGGGCGTTATGCTCAGCCAGAGAAGCATCGTGGCCAATATTTGCGATATTTACCGCATGGACTTCGGTCGTGGGATCAAGTATCCCGTGGTCATGTCGGTGCTGCCTATCCACCATACCTTTGAGCTGACCGTGGACAACCTTGGCGTGCTGTATTGCGGCGCAACGGTCTGCATCAACGATAAACTTGAAAACATTGTGGCCAATTTGGTCAGATTCAGGCCCGCGGTGCTTCTGATCGTGCCTGCCATTGCCGAGGTCTTTTTCAAAAAGGTCAAGGAGGGCATCTCCGACAAAAAGACCGCGCGTAAGATCGGCCTTGCCAAAAGGCTCAACCGCTTTTTGCGTCGGTGGGGCTTTGATGCAAGGCGCAAGCTTTACAAAAGCCTGCTGGAAAAATTCGGCGGCAACCTTTCCCGCGTGATCGTGGGCGGTGCTGCTTTACGCTCCGAGATCGTCGAGACCTTTGAAGAATTCGGCGTGAGCATGTATCAGGGCTACGGTATGACCGAATGTGCACCGCTGATCGCGGCAAACTATCCCGGCATCAACCGCTTCGGCTCGGTTGGTAAGCCCGTGGCTTACATGGACGTCAAGATCGAGGAAGGCGAGATTTTGACCAAGGGTGCGGGTGTGATGCTTGGCTACTACAAAAACGAGGAGGCCACTAAGGAAGCGTTCACCGAGGACGGCTGGCTGCGCACGGGTGACCTTGGCTATTTCGATAAGGATGGCTACCTGTATATCACGGGACGCTCCAAGAATCTGATCATTCTGGATAATGGCAAAAATATTTACCCCGAGGAGCTGGAGGCGCAGATCGCGCTGATCGGCGGTGTCAAGGAAGTCCTGGTGTACGAGAGCAAGGGCAAGATCTGTGCGGCCATTCAGCCCACCGACATCAACGATGAGCAGGTGATCAAGGAGATCAAGCACGGCATCAAAAAATACAACAACGAAGCGCCCCCCTACAAGCGCATCGTATCCTACGATTTTTTAGCAAGGGAATTCCCCAAGACCACCTCGATGAAGATCAAGCGTAAGGAAGCCGTCAAGATGGTCAAGGAAACGGTCAGCAAAAAAACGGTGGAGCATATTCCGCCCACCACGCCCGAGCAGATCAAGATCATCGAGGCGTTTGAAAAGATCCTTGGCTGCAAGAATCTTGGCATCAAGGATGATTTCTTTGACAACGGCGGCGGCAGCTTGCTTGCCCTGGAGGCGGGCGCGCTGATCGGCGTACCGGCGCAGGATATTTATGATAACCCCACGGCCGAGCAGCTGGAGCGCGTGCTGCTGAGCGTGCGCGATAAGGCTTCCGAGCAGGAGAGCAATATCGATATCAACGAGCTGATCCGTCACAATTCCAACCGGCTGCACATGGGCGACGCCAAATACGTGCTGCTGACGGGTGCTACGGGATATCTTGGCTCGCACATTCTGCATGAGCTGATGCGCCGTAAGATGCACGTGGTTTGCCTTGTGCGCAGCGAGGAGAAGCTCAAGGAGATCATCAAGTACTATTTCCCCAAGGAGCATGAATATTTTAACTATAAAATAGTCATCGGTGACATCGCCCAGCCGCGTCTGGGACTTGACGAGCAGGCGTACGATGTGCTTGCGAAAAAGGTGGATATGGTCATCCATACCGCGGCAAACGTGCATCACGCAGGCAATTATGCCGACTTTGAGCGCACCAACGTGCTTGGAACGCAGAACGTCATCGATTTCTGCTTTGCTGCAGGGGCTGTGCTGCAGCATACGTCCACGGCAAGCGTACACGGTGCGGGTACGGTTGCGCAGCGCGATCCGAGCGCGACCTTTGATGAATTCCATCTGGATATCGGTCAGGAATACGCGCAGAACGTGTATATCCACTCTAAGTATAAGGCGGAGGAGCGCGTGCTGCTGGCAAGAGAGCAGGGACTGGAGGCCAACATTTTCCGTATCGGTAACCTGACCTGGAGAATGTCGGACGGTAAATTCCAGAAAAACGCGCAGGATAACGGCTTTATTGGCCGCTACAAGGGGCTTTTGAAGGTGGGCATGTACAGCAAGGAAATCGCGGAATATCCCATCGATTTCACGCCCGTGGACGAGTGTGCGGACGCATACGTCAGACTTGCCCTGCACGATCGCGTCAACAATATCTACAACCTGTACAATCCGCACGTTTTTACCATCGATACGCTTGCCAAAAAGCTGTTCCGCAGCATAAGGCAGGTATCGCGTGAGATCTTTGAAAAGTCACTCAAGGAGCTGATCACGGATAAGGAGGTTGCGATCCTGTCCTTCTACAATGCGATCGCGTCCTCTTCGGCCAACGTGCCGATCAGTAACGAGTTTACCGTGGCAGAGCTTGGCAAGCTGGGCTTTAAGTGGTCCAAGATCTCTTTGCGGTATCTGAGCTACATTAACAAAATCAAGTAAGGAAAATAGCGTGAAAGTTCATGTTATATTTTCGTTTACTTAACCATTCACGCTTAAACTTCACCTAAAAATGGGGTCCAACCCATTTTTGGAGCAAAGCTTTGCGGTGAAGTTTCCATCACTATTTGAGCCGCCATAGGCGGCATGGAGATTTATATGAGAATAGGCATTGATATAGGCTCAACCACCATCAAGTGCGTTGTGCTGGATGATAACGGCAATCTTCTTCACAAGAGTTATGAGCGACATTTCGCCATGATCAAGGAGAAGACGCGCGAGGTCATCAAGGGACTGATCGATCAATTCAATATCACAGAGCCTGTTGTTTGTGCCGTGTCCGGATCTGCAGGCATGGGGCTTGCAGAGCGTGCGGGTGTGCCGTTCGTACAGGAGGTGTATGCCACCAAGGTGGCCATCAGCCATCGCTTGCCCGAGACCGATGTGGTCATTGAGCTGGGCGGTGAGGATGCAAAGATCCTGTTTTTGAAGGGTAACTTAGAGGTGCGCATGAACGGTACCTGCGCAGGCGGTACGGGGGCGTTTGCCGACCAGATGGCATCCTTGATGCAGATCGAAACAGGCGAGATGAACGAGCTTGCCAAGAATTACGAAAAAATATACTCGATCGCCTCGCGTTGCGGCGTGTTTGCCAAGACCGACATTCAGCCGCTGCTCAATCAGGGCGCGAGAAAGGAAGATATTTCCGCAAGTATTTTCTATGCGATTGTCAACCAGACCATCACGGGACTCGCCCAAGGACATCCCATCGAGGGCAATGTGGTGTATCTGGGCGGCCCTCTGACCTTCTTGTCCGAGCTGCGCCGTGCCTTTGACAACACGTTGGATTGCAAGGGCATCTGCCCCGAGGATTCCTTGGTGTTTGTCGCGCTTGGCGCTGCGTATTACGCGCAGGATAAGGTCGACCTTGCCAAGGCGTACGAGATCATCGGCCAAAAGGCGGATTCGCTGACCGATTCCTCGCTGAAGCCGCTGTTTGCAAACAGGGAAGAGTATGATGCGTTCATGGCGCGTCATGCAGCGCACAGCGTGCCGAGAAAAGAGGGCGAGGCCTACGAGGGGGACGCGTATCTGGGCATCGACTCGGGCTCGACCACGCTCAAGGTCGTGCTGACCGATGTGGATGGTGCGATCATTTATTCCAAATACCAATCCAATCAGGGAAGACCGCTTGACGTGGTCAAGGATACTCTGATCGAAATGTATGAAAAATACCCGGACGTCAGAATCGTTTCGTCTGCCGTGACAGGCTATGGCGAGGACATGATGCGCGCAGCGCTGGGAATTGACGTGGGCGTGGTGGAAACCGTGGCGCACTTCACGGCGGCCAAGTATTTCATGCCCGACGTGGAGTTCATCATTGATATCGGCGGCCAGGATATGAAGTGCTTCAAGATCCGAAACGGCGCGATCGATAATATTTTCCTTAACGAGGCCTGCTCCTCGGGCTGCGGCTCTTTCTTGCAGACCTTTGCAAACTCCATGGGCTATCCCATTGACGAGTTTGCAAATCTCGGCCTGTTCGGCCAAAAGCCTGTAGACCTTGGCTCGCGCTGCACCGTATTTATGAATTCCTCGGTCAAGCAGGCACAAAAGGAAGGCGTGAGCGTGGAGAATATCTCTGCGGGACTTTCGATCAGCGTGGTCAAGAATGCCATTTATAAGGTCATTCGCGTGCATAGTGCGGACGAGCTTGGCAAAAAGATCGTGGTGCAGGGCGGTACGTTCCTCAATAATGCTGTGCTGCGTGCCTTTGAGCAGGAGATCGGCGTGGAGGTCATCCGTCCCGATATTGCGGGCATGATGGGCGCGTTTGGTGCGGCTCTGTATGCAAAGCAGCTGCACGACGGCCAAGGGTATTCGGGCATTCTGTCCTATGAGGATATGAAAAAGTTCACCTACTCGATCAAGAGCGTGACCTGCAACGGCTGTAACAACCGCTGCGCGCTGACCATCAACGATTTTGGCGGCGGACGCAGATTCATCGGCGGCAACCGCTGCGAAAAGCCCGTGACCAACAAGGCGCAGGACGATTCGCTCAATCTGTATGAATATAAACTGGCAGCGTTGGCAGCATTCCCCGAGGGGGACGGCACGCGCGGCACCATCGGTCTGCCCATGGGACTGAATATGTACGAAATGTACCCGTTCTGGAACACCCTGTTCAGAGAGCTGGGCTTCAAGGTCAAAATGAGCGGCTTTTCCAACCGCAAGCTGTACCTCAAGGGACAGGGAACTATCCCGTCGGATACTGTCTGTTTCCCGGCCAAGATGGTACACGGTCATATCCAGCAGTTGATCGAGATGGACGTGGACGCCATCTTCTATCCCTGCATGACGTACAATTTCAACGAGGGTAAGGCCAAGAACTGCTTCAACTGCGCGGTCATCGCGGGATACCCCGAGGTCATCGAGGCCAATACGCTCAATTTCGGTAAGATCAAGTATATCAACGAATACGTAGGCCCTCACGTGCGAAAGGAATTCCCCGCGCGCTTTGCCAAGATCCTGCAAAAGCACTTTGAGGGGATCGATCCCAAGGACGTCAAGGCAGCCTGCAAAAAGGCATACGACGCATACGATGCATACATGGCGGATATCCGCGCACAGGGGCAAAAGATCGTACAAGCGGCAAGAGCCGAGGGTAAAAAGATCATCGTGCTGGCAGGCAGACCTTACCATGCAGATCCCGAGATCAACCACGGCATTCATAAGCTGATCTGCGCGCTTGGGTTTGCGGTGGTATCCGAGGATGCCGTGGCTGCCATGGCACCCGATTTCAAGGTCAATCTGCTCAGCCAGTGGACCTATCACCAAAGACTTTTCTCGGCTGCCAAGTACGTCACGTCGCAAAAGGATATGTATATTGTGCATCTGGTATCGTTCGGCTGCGGACTTGACGCGCTGACCACCGACGAGGTGCGTGCGATACTGGAGTATGCGGGCAACTTGTATACCCAGATCAAGATCGACGAGGTCACCAACCTCGGTGCGATCAAAATCAGACTGCGCAGTCTGATCGCAGCCATCGAGCAGCAAAGGAAGGGAGGGGAGAAGTCGTGAAGGAGCAAGGACATTACCGCGAGCGCGTCAAGTTTACGCGCAAAATGAAAAAGGACTATACCATTCTGACGCCCAGCATGGCACCCATCCACTTCAAGATCCTGCGCCCCATTCTGCAAAGAGAGGGATACAGCATCGATATTATGGAAAACGACGGCCCCGAGGTGCTGCAAATGGCACTCAAGTACGTCAATAACGATATGTGCTATCCCGCCATGCTGACCACGGGACAGATGCTGGCCACCATGAAGAGCGGCAAGTACGATCCCGATAAGGTGGCTATGATCATCACGCAATCGGGCGGCGGCTGCCGTGACAGCAACTATATCAACCTGATGCGCAAGGCCTTTGAGAAGGCGGGATACGGCCACGTACCCTTCATCTCGGCCAACGTGTGGCTCATGGAGCTTAACCCCGGCGGTCTGCTCAGTCCGTTTGGCCTCTTAATGGCAGTCGCGGGCTTGATTTACGGCGACATGGTCATGATCCTTTCTAACCAAGTGCGCCCCTACGAGGTCAACAAGGGCGAAACCGATGCCATGGTGGACAAGTGGGCAACCAAGCTGGGTCAGGGCTTTGCCAAGGGCAAGGGCTGGATGCCCGGTGCGATCAAGAAAAATCTCAAGGCCATTGTGGACGATTTTGCATCCATCGAAATCAAAAAGACGCCCAAGGTCAAGGTCGCGGTCATTGGTGAGCTGTATCTCAAGTACTCCGCGCCCGGCAATAACCATCTTGAAGAGTTCCTTGCCGAGCAGGATTGCGAGGTCTACGTACCCAGCATTTTAGGATTTGGCATTTACAAGACCAACGGTGCTTTGGAGGATCTGCGCCTGTACGGCGGCAAGCCGATCAAGCGTCTGATTCTGGAGATCGCCATGAAGTATATGTTCTGGATGGAGAATATTCTGATCTCGGCCATTGAGCAGAATCCCAAATTCGTGCCGCCCGAGCGCGTGGGCGACCTCAAAAAGAGAGCCGAGGGTGTCATCGATGTGGGCAACAGCATGGGCGAGGGCTGGTATCTTGCCGCGGAAATGCTGGAGTTTGCGGACCACGGATATGAGAATATCGTGATCGTGCAGCCGTTCGGCTGCCTGCCTTGCCACGTGGCGGCAAAGGGCATGATCAATAAGGTCAGACGCCTGGATCCGCGCCTGAACGTGGTCGACATCGAATACGATCCCGGTGCCACCAAGGTCAACCAGGAAAACAGAATCAAGCTCATGCTTGTCGTGGCAAAGGAAAAGCTGCAGTAATATACCGTAGAGCGGGGGCTTGCTCCCACCGCCATAAAAAGATGAAAACCCTTGCGATTGCAAGGGTTTTCTGCATTTTTTGTAACGGGACGTCGAGGGCGCCGTCCCCTGCATACGCGCATTGCCTTCTCTTCGTTGTCGGTAATGCCGCCATATTCCTTTATTCATTGCAGGGGACGGCGCCCTCGACGTCCC
>JAZQYT010000286.1:0-5736 GCA_045633665.1 Eubacteriales bacterium
CATAGTAAAAAGCGAATTGCTCTTGAAATATCCTTTTACCGAAGAAAATGGAATAAACACTTTTTGAAAGGTTTAATAAAATAGTTTGCCAAATCAATATTGCGAAAACCCCAACAGACTTTTAAAAATCTGTTGGGGTTACTTATTTGTTTACTGCGAAGCAATTATGCCCTAACGGACCGTCGGGGACGCCGGTCCCTACAAGGAAAATATAACTTCCTTATGAGAAGTACGCTTTATTTGGCTTTTTGCTTTTTGCAAATGACTGCGCAAAGCGTTATCAGCGCAAATGCAACGGGTGCAAATGTGACCGATTTACAGCCCTTTTTCGGCTCATCCTGCATGGGAATGCTCTCGCTTTCATTTTCACCGTTGCCGCCTGCGGTGTCCGTGCCTTGCGGCTGATCGGGCGTGCTGCCCATGGAAAGCGTGTTCAAAAGGCGCGTGTTGGGGGTGTAGTCAACTTGCGCGTCGGTCTTTGTCAGCGCGGTGTCAACCCGACCGCCCTCGGCAACCTGCGTTTGGTATGCGATGTAGAGGTTAGCAAATTCCATGGTCTGGAAGCGCGTGGTCAGCGCGATCTGCGAGCCTTGGGAATTAAGGCGGGTGTTCTCCACCTCCAGCACCTGCTTGCCACCGGCGTCATAGAGCGTTGCCTTGCCGTAGTATTGCTGGCCTGTGCCGTCCTTTTCATACGTAACACCTGGGTTTTCCAGCTTGACGGTACACATCAGTGCGTCGTTCATATAGATTGACACGGTCTGCCCGTCGTCCACCACGCGCAGCTTGAACCAGCCGTCCTCTCCGGGCGTGAATTTGCCGGAATAGGGGAAGGAATGGGAGGCCGAGGCCACGCCAAGGCCGTCGGGCGCATAGCGCTTGATGCGGATGGTAATGCGATTCTGCTCGGGATAAATGCCGATGCCCGAGCCTGCGGTAGAGGAGCCTCCGAAGGTGCGGCCGCCGTTTTCGGCGTACCAGTCCCATTCAAAGTAGTTGAATACCTGCTTGACGCCAAAGTTGGCGGGATTTTCGGGGGTGTACGCGCCCGGCATTTCACCACGCACGTAAATGGCGCTGTTGCCATAGTCCACCATGTGAATATCGGCAGCAAACTCGTAAGCGCCCTCCACGTCGTTCCATGTGCGCAGGTCGCTGACCTCCTTCATGCGCAGGTAGTTGAATTTGTTGCCCTTGACCACCTGCACCGTGCTGCCCGAAGTGCCGCCCGCATGCTCAAATTGCTCGGATATGGGTGTGCTTGTGACAAATACGCCCGGCTTGACGTCGGAAAGGTCGTACAGCACATCCACGATAGCATCCTTGAGTGTGATATCCACCTCGCCCTCGGGCTTTGTGACCACCGTGCCGTTCTGCACCGTCTTTGCAGCGTCATAGACCAGCGTGGTTGTGGGGATCTCCTTGTCGGTGTAGCCCTCGCACTTGTAAACAAAGCCGAAGCGGTTGTCGGGTGCGGTGTCGCCAAGATCCATAAAGGCCATGGGATCACCATTATTGACCGAGTTGTCCGCCCACTTGAAGATCATGCTTTCCAGCTTACCGTCCACGCCAAGCAGGGATTTGCTCAGCGAGATAGCCATATATGCGCCTTCCAGATAGTAGTAAGCACCGCCCACGATCTCGGTTTCAAAGGTGTTGTCCTTGAATTTCTCCACCGTGACCACAAAGGAATCGCGGTCGCGGTTCAGCACATAGTCGTAGCCCTCCCAGCCGGTGGCAGCGTCACCGTCCACGTTCAGATAGAGGTTCATCCAGGTGGAGTCTGTGTCGATGATGATATCGGAAGAGGTCTTGACCAAGAAATAGAGGTTTTGGCTGTCCTGTGAGATCTTGGCGTAGTCAAAATCGTTGCGTCCCGTGTTGTTGATGTAGCGGAAATGAGGATCGTAGGAAATGGTGTTGCGATGCGCAACGTCGTAAAGGGAGTCCATGTAAGAAAGATCAATGGCATCCCAGGAGGAAAGGTCGTAGATGTCAATGCTTGTCTGGTCATCGGCCACAGGTGTGGCGTCAATGCCCTTATAGCGGCGGATCTGATCCACCATTTGGTAATAGTAGTTGTCGCCAATGCCGTAGCCGTCTTGGTTGCGCATGGGCTCACCGTCACGCGAGAATTCGCAGTTGAATTGGTCAATGTATTGGAATTTGGCTGTTGTGCCTGCCATGCTTTGACGGGTATCGTGATGGGCGCAGCCCGCGATCCACTCGTTCCAGCCCGTGATCATGAGTACGAAGGGCTGATCCTTGTCCACGTTGTCACCCACAAGCTTTTGCATGGCGTTGAATTGCGAGGTAAAACCAAGTCCCAAGCCCGCCCTTTCCACGTCGGAAAAGGCCATATCGTTGCTCTTGGTGGGCTGCCCGTTGACAAAGCTGCGGCCCTTGGACATGGAGGGATGGTGTCCCATGGCGATCGAGAGGGATTCGATATTGCCCTCGGCATCGCGTCCCCAGCCGCCGTTCTGCATTGCCGCCGTGCCTGAGGTGGTGTCGTAGGTGTATTCCTGCAGCCAAGACCAGTAGTTGTTCCGGTCGATCCAAGCCCAGCTGCCGCGCACCGTGAACTTTTCGTCTACTTTTTTCTTGATCTCGCCCGAAAGGCCGGAGTAATTTCCGAATACCAGCGGCTTGCCCTCCCAAAGGAAGAACAGCTCCTCATATTTCTCCCAGTTTTCGTCCGAGTACACGGTGGAGAACAGCACGTTCATGTTGGATTGGAAGGTAGAGGGGGTATCACCGTTGAAGAATACGATCTGTGGTGTGTCAATGCCTTGGCGGCGCATGGTCAGCCAGGTATCGAACAGGGCGGTGTGTCCCGAGATGAACACCTCTGCATTGGACACGTCCAGGAAGATGAAGTCCACGCCCGCCTGCTCCAGCATGTAAGCGTGCTTGCGGTATACCCAGGTGTCGGTGTTGCGGTAGTAGCCAAAGTAGGGCTCTGCCCAGTAGGCCTCACCGCCATGATCTTCAATGTAATTTTTTGCGTCACGGTAGCCCATTTCAAGGTAGAGCTTGGTGTTGTCCTGCACCACCTGACCTGCGCCCACCCAGCAAAGCAAGTAGAAAAGTCCCACGTATCTTTGGTCATTGGGATCTCCCGCCGTCGCATTGTCCGCCGTGGTGCGATCCAGCGCGTCGGTTGCGCTCCAGGTCGAGTAATCGATTTTGCGCAGCGTGTCAGTCTGGGGGATGTTCCACGTTTGCTGCACGTTGGTAAAGCGCACGTTGTCCAAAAAGCCGTCAATGTCGCAAAGCTCTATGGTAAAGTAGCCGGTCTGGTAAAGCTTGCACGCATCTGTCTGCGCCAGTACCTTGCCGTCTGCATCCAGAAATGCAAGGTGTCCCGAAACCGAGTATTCCACCATGGCGATCAGTTGGTCGTCTGCATACAGCGCAATGGTGTCAAGCGCTTCGTGCAGCGTGATGGTGGTCTTGCTCAGATCCGCAGAGAGGGGCAACGTTGCCTCAAGACCGCATTCGGGCTCGAACATGCGCAAATTGCCGGAGGTATCAAAGGCAAACCAGATGCCGCGCTCCTTGTGGGATACTGCGGTCTGCGAATTGCGCACGCCAAGATAGACTGTGCCGCCCGTCAGGGAAAGGTCGAAGGAAAGATAGCCATGTTCAAGGCCGAAGTCGTCGCCAAGGCAAATGGCCGAGCCAAAGGCAAAGGTCTTGCCTTCTGCGGTAGTCAGCGCACCGTCCACGATCTGTGCGCAGGCGCGGTTGCCAAGTGCCAACGCAGCCTCACCCATATAGGCGTTGACGCGTTCTACCGAAAAATCATAGGTGTAGGTTGAGAGTGTGCGGTTTGCAAAATCGTAATCGTAGCCGCCCTGATGCTCTGTGATGGGCGCACCGCTGTAGGTGTGGGAGGACTCGGCGGCAAGGGTAGGGATCGCGGGAAAGATTGTGCCTAAAAGCAAAATGACCGCCAGGAAAGCACTTCCCCAATGTGTTATATGCTTCATTTTCCGTTCTCCTTCTCTGTAAACTGTCGCAAAGCGACAATATCTCCGCCCTTATGGGCTTACAGGCTTTCCAGTACGCTGATCAGACGGGATGCGATGATCTCGTGTCCTGCATCGTTGGGGTGCAGGCCGTCGGGGCAATAGGCGATGCGGTGCGCCTCCAGCTCGGGGCAGATAGAGCCTGCAGCGTAAAGGTCGCAAACGGGCAGGGAATAATATTCGGCCGCCTTTCGGATGATGTCTACGTAATCCTTGAGAATGGTGGTCTGCGTCACGGCGCCGTCGCGCGAGGTGCGCGTTTGCGGTACGTATTCATACCAGCGGTGCAGAGGGGTGACCACCACGATGGGGCAGGTGGGATAGCGCGCGATCAGCGTCGAGAAAAGATCGTGGCAAGCGCCCCAGAAGGTTTCGGGGGTGCGGTCATCGGGCGTACCTAAAAGTGCCTGGCCGTGACCGAAATCATTTGTGCCACCAAAAACCACGATTGCATCCGCCTTTTCGGGCATTTGCGGGACGCGCGTGATAAAGTGCGCGTTGAATTCGGGAATTTCCAGAGGGGTATAGCGATCGGCAAGGCAAGTGCCGCCAATACCAAAGTTGTTGGCCTCGGCCAAGCCGCAGCGCTGCTTGATCAGCTGATGATATACCTTTTCGGGCGCACTGGGGCCGTAGCCTTGGGTAATGCTGTCACCTAGAAAATGAATGATTTTTCCTTGCAGTTGCATAAATAACTCCGTTCTGCCGTAAAGGCCAAAAATATCTGATTCCATTATATCATTTTTGCACCGCCCTGTCAACGGAATTCTTAATATCTTAATTGTCGCAAAAAAATATTGCGCAGCGGTGGTGCGAGGTGCTATAATGGGAGCGAAATTGGACGAAAGAAGGCGAAATATGCAATATATAGATGCTTTTTTGGAGCAGTTTATTGAAATGACAGCGTGGGAAATGACCAAACCCAAGGCTTACGGGCCGTTTCATTTGATCTTTACCTTCGTTTTTCTTGCCATTTCGCTGTTCGTTGCATATAAGCTGCGCCATACGGGGGAAAAGGGCAATCGCGCGGTGCTTTTGTTCTCGGGGCTGTTTTTGATGCTGACCGAGGTGTATAAGCAGCTGTTTTACTTCTATCATATGGAGGATCACGCGTATGACTGGGGCATTTTCCCGTTCCAGCTGTGCTCGGTTCCCATGTATCTGTGCGTGATCGCGGCATTTCTCAAGCCGGGCAAGCTTCGCGACGGCATGTACGGGTTTATGACCACCTTCAATCTGATTGGCGGCATCATGGCCTTTATCGAGCCGTCGGGCATCGTGCATGAGCATTGGACATTGACCATACACGCGTTTGTCTGGCATATGATGCTGATCTTTATCGGAGCGTACCTGATCGCATCGGGACGCTTTGCCAAAACGTGGAAGGATTACCGCGCAGCGGTTTTCACCTTCCTTGTGCTGGCCGTGCTTGCTTTTTGCATCAACTGTATCTTCTGGCGCGTGTCGGAGGGTAGAATCAATATGTTCTTTGTCGGACCGCGCAATTCGTCCTTGATCGTGTTCAAGCAGATCTCCGCGGCAGCGGGGTGGTACGTCAGCACCTTGCTCTATCTGCCCACCGTGTGCATAGGCGCGCTGATCGTCTTTTTGCCTGCGCATTTCTATGCCAAGAAAAAGGGCATGATAGAAAAGAGATAAAGAGATAAAGGGATAAAGGGATAAAGGAATAAAGGAATAAAGG
>JAZQYT010000287.1:0-7410 GCA_045633665.1 Eubacteriales bacterium
CGGGATAGCCCATGATCATAGGCTTGCCGTCCAGCATGTACCAAAGGTCTGAGTAAAGGCCGGGGGCGTACAGGTTCTGATAGAGCGAGCGTAGCATATAGTCCGAGGTGGAGCAAGGGCAGAAGTTGAGCATGAAAGCCACCTTGGGGGTGTCCACACCGTCCGCTCTCATTTTGCGCATTTCCTCAAACAGCGGCTCATAGGCCATGCGCCAGAGCAGCGCACCGTTGGTGCAGTCGAACAAGAGGAAATCCACGCCTGCGTTGTGCAGCATGGACATATGGCGACGGATGACGTAAGGGTCGATATCCTGATAAAAGCCGTAGAGCGGCTCGTGCCAGAAGCACTGGAAGGGACCTTCGCCCCAGGCGGGGTGATCCTTGCGATATTCCGCAGCAGGGAATTTGTCAAGAACGTCCACCACGTCCACAGGGCGCAGATGGGCATGCTGCTGGTGCCAGGTCCAGTAGAAGATACCGACTTGTCTGTCCTTCTTGGGGCCGACGTCCTCAACCGATGCAACCGGTCTGCCCAGCATATCCACGGCCTCCCAGGTATCCGAGTCGATATGACGGATGGCGCTGTCCGGCACGGGCTCGTAGGTCACCTGCGAGTAAGCGGGGGTGTCCAAAAACTCGATGGAATGGATGACGGCATGATTATGAACCACGACCTTGACGTCGTGAACGCCTGCGGCCTTTGTAATGTTGCAGTAAGCCACGTCGCGCGCGTCCTTATTGTTGAGTGCGACCACACTGATAGGAGTTTCCTCCAAATAAATGGTGGCAAGATCCGCATTTTCCGCACGGCTGAATTCTACCTTGGCGCAGATCGCGCCCGCTCCGAAATCGCAGCCCGGAAAGCGGAACGTCCTGCGTTCGAGATTGGCATTAGACATAGTAAGTACCTCCTATTCTGTCTTTGTGAATATGATACCATTTATTTGTCCAAATGTCAATCGGTTTAGAGAAAATGGACAAAAGAAATACGTTGTGAAGTTGCCCCCAAAGTGTTATCCCAAGCACGACCATCCCCCGAGTGTCATCCTGAGCGAAGGAAAAAAACCAATCTGTCATCCTCGAGCAAGCATCCTTTTGCCAAGATTCTTCGCTGCGCTCAAGAATGACAGCCCCAAACGCTTCGCTCAGGATGACACGCGGGGGGGCGGTGCGCGCGCTCGGTATGACACTTGGGGGAAACTGCGGGAGCAAGACGGAGCCCCACGGTAACGCAAATCGTATTCCGCATTCTCATTCCGCATTTCGCGCCCCTTGTCCGCATATATTCAAACGAGAATGAGTTTTGGGGGTGTGGAATATCAAAGCAACGGTCACAAAAGGGCTTACAGAGGAGCAGGTGCGCGCGTCGCGCAAAGAGCATGGGGCCAATCTGCTCAGTCAGAAAAAGCGAAAGGGATTTATCCGTCAATTCGTGGGGAATCTGGGCGATCCCATTATCAAGGTGCTGCTTTGCGCGCTGGGGATCCACGTGATCCTGATGTTCCGTCAGGCGGATTGGTTTGAAACGGTGGGCATTGCCATCTCGGTATTTATGGCCACGCTGATCTCCACTTTGTCCGAATACGGCTCGGAGGCCGCCTTTGCAAAGCTGAGCGAGAGCTGCCGCGCGGGGGATTGCCGCGTGCGGCGCGAGGGGCAGGTGCGGCAGGTGTCGGCTGACGAGATCGTGGTGGGCGACGTGGTTCTGCTGCAGGCGGGGGAGATGATCCCTGCCGACGGGCGGCTGCTTGTGGGTACGCTTACGGTGGATCAATCCAGCATGACTGGCGAGAGCGCGGCTGTGTGCAAGCGGCCGGGGGCTGTCGGGGATGCCACACCGCAGGACAGCGCCTGTGTGTTTGGCGGCTGCACCGTGCTCAAGGGTGAGGGCGAGATGCTGGTGGAGGCGGTGGGAGACGCGACCTTTCTGGGCGGCATTTCGGAAGAGGTGCAGACCGAGGTGCGCGACAGCCCCTTAAAGGTGCGCCTTAGCAAGCTGGCAAAGCAGATCTCGCGCCTTGGATACACGGCCGCGGTGCTGGTGGCCGCGGTGTATTTGATCAATGCGTTCGTACTGGACGCGGGCTTTGACGGTGAGGTGATCCTGCACCGTCTTGGCGATTGGCAATTCGTGCTGGAGCAGGTGTTCCGTGCCGTGACGCTTGGGCTGAGCGTGGTAGTCATGGCCGTCCCGGAGGGACTTCCGATGATGGTGGCGGTGGTGCTTTCCTCCAACGTGCGACGCATGATCCGCGATCACGTGCTGGTCAGAAAGCCCGCGGGCATTGAGGCCGCGGGCAGCATGAATATTCTCTTTACCGATAAGACCGGCACGCTGACGCATGGGAAAATGCGCGCGACTGCGCTGTATCTCGGCACGGGTGAGGTGCTTACGCTGCCGCTGTCGCACGGAGCGTTGCAGAGCGTGTATGCCACCGGATGCCTGTGCAATTCCTCCTGTGTGGCTGAGCGGGATGAAAAAACGGGCCGCGTGCGTGCCATTGGCGGAAACGCCACCGACCGCGCCTTGTTTGAAAGCGCATTGACAGACAAAAAGACCTTGCCTGCCACAAGAGCTGCCGCGTGGAAGCTGCCGTTTGAGAGTGAACGCAAATATGCGGCCGCCATGTGTGACGGGCAGGTACACATCAAGGGTGCGCCCGAGCGCATTTTACCGCGCGTGCGACGCATACTGGATAAAAACGGACGCGAGGTGGCGGCGGATACGGCGGCGCTGCAATCGCTTTCGCAAAAGCTTGCAGCCAAGGGCAAGCGCGTGCTGGCCTTGGCATATTGCCGCGAAAAGGGAACCGAGGCGCAATATGCGGCGGAGGACTTCGGGCCTTTGGTGCTGATCGGCCTTATTTCCTTGGAGGACGGCTTGCGCAAGGAGGCCCCCGCGGCCGTGGCTGCGCTGCGCGGTGCGGGAGTGCAGGTGGTCATGATCACGGGGGATGGTAAGCAGACGGCCGGGCAGATCGCACGCGAGAGCGGCATTCTGGGCGGCGGCGTGGATACCGTGCTGGAGGGCGCGGAGCTTGCAGGCATGAGCGATGATGCGCTGCGTGCGCTGCTGCCGCGCATTGGTGTGGTGGCGCGTGCGCTGCCTGCCGACAAGAGCCGCCTTGTGAGATTGGCGCAGGAACGGGATCTGGTGGTGGGCATGACGGGAGACGGCATCAACGACGCGCCAGCGCTGCGCCTGGCCGACGTGGGATTTGCCATGGGGGATGGCACGCAGGTGGCACGTGAGGCGGGGGATATCATATTGCTTGACAACAATCTTGCCTCGGTGGTGCATGCTTTGCTGTACGGACGTACCGTATTCAAAAGCATCCGAAAATTCATCGTGCTGCAGCTGACTATGAATTTCTGTGCCGTGGGTGTGTCCATGATCGGGCCGTTTTTGGGCTTTGACGCGCCCGTGACCGTGGTGCAGATGCTGTGGATCAATATGATCATGGATACGCTGGGCGGCCTTGCCTTTGCAGGCGAAGCACCGCGCGCGTTTTACCTCAAAGAGCCTCCCAAGCGGCGCGACGAGCCGATACTCAACGGCTACATGATCTTTCAGATCATCTGGCAGGGGCTTGCCACGATAGGCGTCTGTCTCTCTCTTCTGGTCGTGCCTGCCATTACGGGACGCTTTCGCTCCGCGCCCGACGATATCTATCTGCTGACCGCCTTTTTCGCGTTGTTTATTTTCATGTCGGTTTGTAATTGCTTCGGCTCGCGTACCGATCGGTTGCGGATGTTGTCGGGGATCGGCAAAAATCCCGGCTTTATCGGCATCATGCTGGCAGTGACGGTCATTCAGCTGGTGTTCGTCTATCTTGGCGGCAGCGTGCTGCGCACAGCCCCTCTGACGCCTGCCGAGCTGGGCTTTACCTTCTCGCTGGCTCTTTTGGCCATTCCCACCGAGCTGTTGCGCAAGATCATCTGGCGACTGTGCGGCAAGAAAACGGGGTACTGAGGGAAGCGTTCAGCGTGATGAGGTTGTTGCGCAAACGGTATGATATGATTGCCACTGTTGCACCCGACTGCTCAAAGGGCATTATAGTTTGCCAAAGGCAATCATAATTGCGTGATCCGCATGACGGCAACCGACATATCGTCGGTGCTGCCCGACTCGCGTGCGTGCAAAAGGATGGTTTCTTTCAGCACGGCAGGCTCTGTCCAGGGCGTGCCTGCAAGCAGCGAGAGCAGCCAGGGGCAATCCTCGTTGCCTGCCGTGATGCCGTCGCTGACCATGACGATGATATCCCCGCTGGATAGCTCAAACGGAATGATCTGCGCTTGCACTGTGTGCAGAATACCGATGGGCGGTGTGTGCGCCTTGATCTTGAGCAGCTGCTTGCCGCGCAGCACGAAGGTTGGCACGGCACCGCTTTTGATAAAGTGTGCGGTGCCTGTGATCAGGTCAATGCGCACCATGTCCACACCCACCGAGCATTCGGCCTCGGGGACGTCGGAGTGCGAGCGCAGGTAGTTGTTGAGCATACGCAGGGAGATCTCGGGGCTGTTGCCCGCATACAGCATTTTTTCGAGGAAAACGGTGCAGACCTGTGCCGAAAAGGCGGCCTGCCTGCCGCTGCCCATGCCGTCGGTCAGAATGCCGTAAAAATAGGAGGATTTGCCCGCAAAGCAGGAAAGGGCATCGCCCGAGGGGGCTTGGGGATCCAGCACGGCCTCGGCAGGCGCGGGAATCACGCCCGTATCAAACGTAACGGAAAATTGGTCGCGTGCGCATAGCATCATGACCGTGCTGTCCTTGGAGATTTCGAATACGGGATCGCCCAGCGGCGTGCCGCAGATATTCTCCATTGCCTCGCGCAAAGCGTCGGGTGTGGTGCGGCCCGCGCCGAATCCGACACCGCGAGCGCAGATGCGCTTGGCGCGCACGCCGCTGACCACAATGCTGCCCACGGCAATGCCCTGATCGGTCAGGTAGCGGAAAATGCGTTCCCCTGTTTCGGCATCCGCGCGGAATTCCTCGTTGTCCTCCTTGAGCGCGTCTGTCAATAGGTCGGCAATGGCTGCGTAATCGGCCGCGAACATGTGCGTTTTTTCGCTACGCAAAAGCGAGGCCGTCATGTCCGCGCATTGCTCGTTGGCTGCGGAAACGATCCTTTCGGTGCGCGGACAGGCTGAAAGCAAGCCCTGCGGCAGGCATCCCACGTCGGCTTTCCCCGCAAGGTGCAAGGCCGAGGTCAGCTTGCCGATGCTCTCCAGCGTGGTGCTGTATTCCGAGCCCCAGCAGATCTCGCGGCGCGGACAGTCGGTGCAGGCACATTCAAATGCGCTGTCGCAAATACGGCGCAGATCCAAAAGAGCAGGGCGGCGCAGCTTGTCGCACAGCTCATAAAAGGTTTCGGACAGGCTGGTAAAGGCCTGCGCCATACTTTCGGTGCGCTCCATGGCACTTTGATTGCGGCTTTCCTGTGTCACAAGCCGCGCAAATTCGCTCTCGCCCGAAAAGTCGCAGCCCTCGCTCTCGCATGCAAGCGCATCCGCTGCGGGCAAAAGCCACTTGTCGGCAGCGAACAGCAAAGTACCGCTGACAAGGATGGTGGGCAGAGCCGAGGCAAAGCCCCAAAAGCCGCCCAGCAGTGCTGTCCACCCTGCCGCAAAAGCAAGCGCGACAGCCAGCGCCAGGCGGTCGGAGAGCTGCGAGCAGAGCGCCCACAAGACCAGCCCTATGATGAAAATGGGGGAATTGACGGGATCAAAGGCAATGCCGCAGCCCACCGCGCACAGCATGGCCGCCACAAAGCCGCGACGCTTGAGCGACAGATAGACCAGCCCGGCCGCACAAACGGGTGAGAGCATGATCCCGAAAAAGGTGAACGTCCGCGCTGCAAAGACCACGCCCATGCAAACCGCCATCAGCGCTACGTAGCCCGAAAGGCGGTGCTGCTTTTCGGGCATGAACAAAGGAACGACCAGCCAAATGCCAAACGGGACGCTCAGCAGCAAAAACAGCGTGCCGAACAGATCGTAATACTGAAATCCGCCCAATACAATGGCAAAGCCGCCCGCGATCAGCGCACCGATCGCGCCTGTCATCATGCGCAATATGACCGCCTCACCAAAAAGGCGCGGCTTTTGCACGCAGGGCTCGGCTTCGGGCAGGGCGGGGGGAGATCCGAAAAAGCCGCCATCCTCGATCTGCAAAAGCGCCTTGCTGAATTTGTCGTTGGGCAATGGCGGGAGCTGTCGCAGATTGGCGCGGCCGCTGCCGACCAATAGCGTTACGGCCACGCGCAAGGTCAGAATGCCCAGGTACGCGCAAAGATAGCCCCAGGGTGCGTCGGTAAAGGGCAGAGAGGCGCAAAGTCCCACGAAAATGTAAGGGATGCCGGTGCTTGTAGCGCAAAGCAGGATCATACCTGCGGGGTAAGTGCCGAAAAAAGCGCCCAAAAGCCCCAGCAGCCAGGAGATCAGCATAATTCCGCCGCCGCGCACCACGCCAAGCAAGATCTGTCGCCGCCGCATGGCCGAGGCGGTGTGCAGCCGCATTTTGGTCTTTTTAAAGGCTTGTCCCGTGTCGGATGGGACGAATTCGGTCTTTTGTTGCATGTGTATTTCCTCCAAAGAAGTGTTTTTGCATTTATTATAGCGGAAAAGCAGGGCAATTTTTGTCGGTGCGGCACGGGCAAAAACGCATCGGTCATGGGCGAGTCGTGTCGCATTTGCCAAAACTGTGCCAAAGCCTGCCGTGCTGTGAGTCGGGCATTGGAGAAATTTGTCGGGAAAGCGCGCAATTTTGTGCACGATTTATGCAAAAAAAGGTTTACAAAACAGAACAAATGTGCTATAATGATGGCAACGCGAAAGAGAGGTGAGCAACGTGCAGGAAAAAACCGTATGTTTTACAGGGCATAGACAGATCGACGCACAGCATATGATGGCTCTGCCTGCATTGCTCAAAGCCGAGATCGCAAGACAGGTCGAGGCAGGCGCTACGCATTTCCGCGCAGGTGGTGCGATCGGGTTTGATACCTTGGCCGCACTTTGCGTACTGGAGCAAAAAAAGCAGTTTCCGCACATCAAGCTGCATATGGTGCTGCCTTGCCGCGATCAGGACGCTGCCTGGAGCGAGCAGGATCGCCACGCGTATCGCTTCGTGCTTTCGCAGGCGGACAGCGTCACGTACGTGCGCGACCGCTACAGCGAGGGCTGCATGCTGGAGCGCGACCGTCGCTTGGTCGAGGGCAGCGACGTTTGTATCGCGTTTTTGACCAAAAGCAAGGGCGGCACCGCCTATACCGCCGCGTACGCACTCAAATCCGGCTTGGAGTTTGTCAATTTGTTTGATGAGATGGTATAGAACAAGCAGTAAAGCAAGGATTTTTTGAATTATCCAAAAAATGTCTTGACAAATCGTGACGGTCGTGATATAATAATACGG
>JAZQYT010000288.1:0-4023 GCA_045633665.1 Eubacteriales bacterium
TCCATGGTGATCTGCAGGCTTTCTGCGTTCATATAGGCAAGCATCAGAACCTTGCCGTCCTGCGCGTCCACGACGATAGCGGGGATCAAGCCGTTCTGATCAAATTTCAAATCCTTAATTTCTAACATATTATAACCTCACAATGATCCCTTGCTCGTGCAGACTCTGCTTTAGCATGGGAATTTTTATTTCTCCGAAGTGGAAGACAGACGCCGCAAGTCCTGCATCCACACCCCGAACAGATTGGAACAATGTGATAAAATCCTGCACACAGCCAGCTCCTCCCGAAGCGATCACGGGAATATTGACCATGTTACAAACCTGTGTCAGCATGTCAATATCAAAGCCTTGCTTAACTCCGTCCGTGTCGATCGAATTGACTACGATCTCGCCCGCACCGTTTTGCTCGGCACGTCTGAGCCATTCAAGGGCCTCAATGCCTGTGTTTTCTCTGCCGCCCTTGGCAAACACACGAAAAACACCGTCAACACGCTTGATATCAGCAGATAGTACCACGCATTGGCTGCCGTACTTTCTGGCGGCTTGGTAGATCAAATCGGGATTTTTGATAGCGCCCGTATTTACGCTGACCTTGTCCGCTCCGCATGCCAGCACGCGCTCAAAATCACTCAGCGCGTTGATGCCGCCACCAACCGTCAAGGGGATAAAGACCTCTCTGGCTGTTTCGGTCAGTATGTCGGTAAACAGCGCACGCTCTGCAGCAGATGCCGCGATATCGTAGAAAACAAGCTCGTCAGCGCCGTTTTCGCTATAATATTTAGCAAGCTCGACAGGGGAGTTGACGTCGCGCAGGCCTGCAAAATTGACGCCCTTGACAACGCGTCCGTCCTTGACGTCCAGACACGGAATGATACGTTTGGTGATCATTGTGCCACCTCCCGCAAGGCTTGTGTCAGGTCAAGCGCACCCGTATAAAGCGCTTTGCCAAGGATCGCGCCGTACATGTTCATGCTTGAAAGCTGCTTGACGGTTTCAATATCCGAGATGCCGCCCGATGCGGTGAATTGCATGTCGGGGAAGGTGCTTTGCAGCTTTGCGTAAAGTTCGCGGTTTGTGCCGCCAAGCACACCGTCCTTTGAAATATCCGTACAGATGATGACGCGTACACCTATGCGCTGCATTTCTGCAATAAATTCGGTACCGCTGACGGATGACGTATTGAGCCAACCGTGGGTTGCAACCATACCGTCGCGCAGATCCGCACCAACGGCAATCTTGTCACCGTACGTTTGGACGGCTTGCTTCAAAAAAACGGGATCCGTCAGTGCCGCAGTGCCGAGAATGACACGGAAAGCACCCGCATTCAGGTATTTTTCAACCGTTTGCATATCGCGAATGCCACCGCCGATCTCAACGCAAAGGGAAGTGCTTTTGATGATCGCTTCCACGGTTTTGAAATTGGGCGTTCCTGCATCGCGCGCACCCTGCAGGTCCACGACGTGCAGATGCGTAGCACCTGCCGCTTCAAAGGATTTTGCAACAGCGACGGGATCGTCGTTATAAACAGTCATTTGCGCATAGTCACCCTTGGTCAACCGTACAGCCTTGCCGTCGATTAGGTCTATGGCGGGAAATAAAATCATAAAAAACCTCCAAGTTAAGGGCGTGATGCGGGGATTTCGGTAAAGGCGCGCAAAACGGAAAGACCCACATTGCCGCTTTTTTCGGGATGAAATTGCATACCGTACACGTTGCCGCAGCAAGCCGCCGCAGTAAGCAGCGTACCGTATTCGGTTTGCGCGCTCACGGATGCTTCGCATTCCATAGCAGCGTATGAATGCACGAAATACACGTAATCTCCCTCATTGATGTATTTGAAAATCGGGTGCTTTGGCTTGTCCTTAGGAAAAACAAGGGCATTCCAACCCATCTGCGGGGATTTGAGCGAGCCAATCAGTGGCGCAATAGGACGCACGTTGCCGTGTATCAGCCCAAGGCCTTGATGCTCGCCAAATTCAAAGCTTTTGTCAAAAAGCATTTGCATGCCAAGGCAAATGCCGAGAATGGGCGTGCCTGTCGCAGCCTTTTGCAAAAGCAGCTTGTCAAGTCCGCTGTCGCGCAGCTTTTGCGCAGCGTCCTCAAATGCACCCACACCCGGAAGAATGATTCGCTCGGCTGCAAGAATCTTATCGGGATCGGACGTTACCTCGACGGTCTCTCCGATCTTTTCAAGAGAGCAGGTCAGGGAAAAGAGATTTCCTACACCGTAATCAATGATCGTTGTCATAATACACCTTTCGTTGAGGGGATCTGATCAGCCTTTGCAGCGTCTATCGTGCAAGCCTTGGCAAGCGCACGTGCGACGGCCTTGAATTCTGCTTCAATGATGTGATGCGAGTTCTTGCCGGCAAGCATTTGCAGGTGAAGCGTGATGTTGGCGTTGCGAACAAATGCGATCCAGAATTCCTCAGCAAGCTCTGTATCAAAGTCCCCCACACGCGCGGTGGGAACTTCTACGTTATAGCCAAGATAATTGCGCCCGGAAATGTCCACCGCGCAAAGCATCAAAACCTCGTCCATGGGGAGGATGATGTCCCCATATCTGCAAATGCCCTTGCAATCACCCAAAGCCTTGCCAAAAGCGTGTCCAAGACAAATGCCGATATCTTCGACCGTGTGGTGGAAATCTACCTGGCTGTCGCCCTTACAGGTCAGTGTAATGTCGAAGCTGCCGTGCTTTGCAAAAAGCGTCAGCATGTGTGCCAAAAAGCCGCAATCGGTCTTAATGTTGCTTTGACCGCTGCCGTCAAGATTGATTGAGAGCGAGATATCCGTTTCGTTTGTTTTTCTGTTAATTTCCCATGTTCTCATGTAAATTACTCCTTTCAAAGCAAGGATCTGATCGCGTCAAGCAAGGTGTCCATCTGTGATTTTGTGCCGATCGTGATACGGCAATAGTCGCTGATGCGAGGGGAATCAAAGTGACGCACAAGGATGGCTTTTTCCTTGAGTCCGAGGTAAAGCTGCTTGCCGTCAATGCGCGGATGCTTAGTAAAAACGAAGTTTGTCTTGGAGGGAAGCGTTTCAAAGCCGAGCGCGCCCAGCTCTTTTGTCAGGTACTCTCGATTTTGTGCGATGATCTTACAATTCTGCATGTAATAGTCATTGTTTTGCAAAATGGCACATGCCGCGGCTTGCGAGATACCGTTGACGTTATAGGGATTGATCGAGTTTCTGATGGTTTCAAGATCCGCGATCAGCTCGGGCTGTGCGACGGCAAAACCGACTCGGCCGCCTGCAAAGCTGCGTGATTTTGAAAACGTGTTGATCACCAAGAGATTGTCATATTTGGGAACAAGCGAAATGCAACACTCTGCACCGAAATCCACGTAAGCCTGATCGATCACGACGATATTGTCGGGATTTGACAAAAGGATCTGCTCGATCTGCTCCAAGGATAGGGCAATGCCCGTTGGTGCGTTAGGGTTCGCAATAAAGATCGTCCTGTTCATAGCCCTATAAGCCTGCGGATCAATGCAGAACTGCTCGTCCAGGGGAATGATCTTTGTATCCGTTGCGTAAAGACGGGAAAGGACGCTATAAAACCCATATGTGATATCTGCAAAAGCTGCACCGATATCCTTGTTGCAAAATGCGAGAAATGCAAAGGATAACAGCTCATCCGAACCGTTTCCGAGTGTGAAGTATTCCTTTGGAAGACCATACACACGGCTCAACTGTTCTCTGACGGCAAGCATGGTGGGATCACAGTACAGATTAGTTCGCTGTGCAGCAGCGAGTACCGCATCCATCACCTCGGGGGCAGGTGGAAAAGGGGATTCATTGGTGTTGAGCTTGATCAGCGATTGCATATTGCGCGGCTGCTCTCCGGGAACGTAAGCCTTGAGATCTCCTTGCAATCTGGAAAAAAACTTACTCATGACTTCATCCTGACCTCAGCGCTTCTTGCGTGTGCATCCAAGCCTTCCTTGCGTGCAAACAGAGCAATATCGGGCGCTGCTTTCTGTATAGCGTTCTGATCGTAATACGTGTAGGATATCT
>JAZQYT010000289.1:0-5652 GCA_045633665.1 Eubacteriales bacterium
GCCGTCCAGTTGGTGTGATAGATCACCAAACCCGGTTTGGCGGCAGGCGGCTTTTTGACGTGGCGCACCTGAATATAATCCACCGCAATATGCTCTCCCGTGGCCTTGGAATAAAACGCTGCGATCTCGGCAGCATCGGTAAAGTCCTCTGCGGGCGGCTCTTCCCCGTCACACATCATGACCACGTGCGAGCCGGGCATGCCCTTGACATGAAACCACCAGTCGTTTCGATCGGCAACCTTGTGCGTGATATACTCGTTTTGCACGTTGTTCTTACCGCACAGCACGCGATATCCATTGGTGGTCGTAAACTGCATGACCACGGGATTCTTATTCTTTTTGGGCGCGGCATATCCCTTCATGCGCGAAGCATACCCAAAGCGATATAGCTCCTCGCGGATCTCGTCCAGATCTGCCTGCGTCTCGGCACGCGTCAGCGCGTCAAACACGGTGTACAGATACGCAAGCTCGGCTTCACCCAGCTCGATCTGACGCGTCAGCTCCACCTTGGCGTTGCGCAGCTTGGTGTATTTCTTATAGTACTTCTGTCCGTTGGCCACAGGCGTCAGACGGTCGTCCAGCTCCACAATGCATGCGCCGTACTTGCCGCTCTGCTCGTCCCATTCCTCATAGTCCACAAGCTCTGCGGATTTCATGCCCTTCTCCAAGCAATACAAATTGCCCATGATCAGATCTCCGCACTTTTTATAATGCTCCGCCTGCTCACACTCGGCAAGCTCGCCTCTTTGCGCCTCCAGCTTTTTTATAATACGGCTCTCACCGTGCGTCAGCAAGGAAAGCACGTCGGACGCGCGCTGCTTGATGCGCGTTTCGCGGTCGCGCGTAGAGAAAAATACGTCGAGCAGCTTACCTGCGCTCTCAAAATCCTGGCGCGGCATGTCCGCACCGTAATGCGTCAGCGAAATAAACGCGTATTCCACGGGCTTTGTGCCGTCGGTGACCAGCGTGGGGCAATACGCGCCCGTGCGAATCGCGCCCATGATCGCATCAAACGCGCGCCACAGCTCTCCCGCCGTGCAATATTTGATCGGCGTATCCGTAAAGCGCGTGGCACGGTAAGCCATCTCTCTTGCCACGGCGGCAGAGATACCCATGTACCGCTCCAAAATCCAGCGGTCGGTACGCTGTTCGGGATCCGCCTTTGCATAAGCCTTGGCAAACTCCTCCTCGTTCTCGGTCAGGGGATCGCACTTATTCTGCGCGGGCGGCAGCTCATACGTCATGCCCGGCAGCACCTGGCGCTTGCTGGAGGTGGAGAAATCCACCGTTTTCAGCACAGCCAGGATCTTTTTGTTTTCATCCGCAAAGATCAGATTGCTGTATTTGCCCATGATCTCCGCGATCAGATAGCGCGTGCAGGCAAAGCCCATTTCGTCACGCGTCTCAAAAGCCAGCTCGCACACGCGTTCAAATCCGATCTGCGTGACCTTTTCCAGCTTTGCGCCCGACAAATGCTTGCGCAGCAGCATGCAGAACATGGGCGGCTGCTGCGGATTCTCCTTTTGCACCTCTGAAAAGCAGATACGCGGATTATTTGAGCCCGCATTGATCAAAAGGCGTTTTCCGCCCTCTGTCGTGCGCATTTGCAGTACGATCTCATCACGCTCGGGCTGCATAACCTTTTCTATTCTACCTCCCTGCCCCGTCCGAGTGATCTCGTCCAGCACGCAGGCAAGCATACCAGCATCAAATGCCATATGGAATTCCTTTCAAATTGCTTACAATAAACTGTTCAGATTGTCAGACTGCGATGCATCCGGCATGGGAATGACGTACTTGTAGTATTCAATGCCGTATTTCTCACAAAGCTCATACACCGTCTTCAAACTCCTCTTGCGCTCGGCGTTCTTGCCGTCCAGGCTGCACAAGTAATACGCCTGGATCGAGGATTTTTCCACGTGCGCTCTCTGCTCGTCGGTCTCAGCCATTTCCAGCGCCTCTTCCCAGTAAACGCGCATCTTCTTGCCGAAGGTGGTGTCGCGCTTGCCGCTTTCGTTGACGAACGGGAACATTTTCAGTCCCTTGTCAAAGATACCCACGTGCGGATTATTCTTGGCTCCGTGTGCAGCCATGACCTCCATGTACTCCTTGATCTTTACCCAACCGGGGCCGTAATAATACTGCATAAATTCATCCATATATGCATAATACTGTTCCTCGGTCATATCGGGATTCCACAAAAGCTTGGCAAGCAGATAGGAACGAAGCTCGGCAAACTCGCCCGACACGGATACCTGCTGTCCCTCCAAAAACACACCCTTGACGTTATGCTCCTTGTAGAACTGCACGTTGGCGTGCAGCACGTCAAAGTTGGGGAAGAAGGTGAAATAGGTTTCTGCATTGTAGGTATAGTCCCAGATATAAAGCTTGTCGCAGATCTCGCTCCATGCCTCGATATCCTTACAGAAGGACTTGTTGCGCGAGCAGGAAGGATCGGACAGTGCATGGGTAAAGCAACACTCGATCGAGCAAAGACGTATAATGACGTTGTCGGCAGGGCGCACGGTCTTAGGAGGCGTGCGGGTATAACGGTACGCAAGCGTATCCACGTAAACACCGGGATAATCGTCCTTGATATCGTTCGCGATGCGGTTGACAAAGGTCAAAAGCGAGCCCATTTCCGAGCCCTCGGCATCGTTGATGGCCTTGCAATTCACGCAATTACAGCCGCCAACACCCGCATCCGAGTCATTCTGCGACACGGAAATGATGGTAGCCTCGGGGTTATCGTCCAGCCATGCGCGCACGTTTGCAAGCACGGTCGCATAGACCTCCTCGTCGGTCAGACAGGGCTGCACGTTGCCTGTGTGCGTCGTACCACCCGTCAGCAGGCTGAAGGTATGGACAAAGCGCCCCGCGTAGCCCACACCGCCGCCGATATCTGCAACGGGCATGGAGTTATCGTAAAAGCTGTTGTCCTTGGAGTGATTGGCAAAATCCTGCTTATAGCGCATATCGTACCAATAGGTATCACGCAGCTCAAAACTGGGGTTATGCAGCTTGGAAAAGCCTGCGGGGATCTCGGCAGACGCCTGATTGACAATGACGGTCGTGTCCGCAGCAAGGAAGCGCACCCCCAAATATTCCTCCAGAAAATCATATACACCGTACATGGTGCCGCGGTCGCAGCTGCCCGTGATATACAGCTTGCCGCCATCCTCCAGCATGGTATATCCGTCCAGCTCGACCTTTGCTCTTGCCTCGCTCACGGCAGGCGTGTCGTGGTCGGTCATGCCGATCACAATCTCATGCTCGGAAGACTTTTCCTCAATACGAAAGCCTGTCGCCTGCTCCAGATACTGCACCAGCTCGTCTGCACTGTTGCGCACGCAAGCAGCACCTCCGTCCTGTACCACAAGGGTGAAGGACTTGATATCAACACCGCCAACGGTAAAGGCATCCAACGGAATGCCGTCGTCGGTTTCGGGCTCGGTTTCTGCGGTCGATTCGTGAATCGACCCTACAGGCGCCGAGTCGCTCTCGGTTTCGGGAACCTGCGTGGTCTGCTCGGCAGAGGGGGCTTGCTCACTTGTCTGCTCCTCCTGTCCTTGGGCAGGATCACAGGCGGCAAACGCCAAAAGCGTCAGCGCTATCAGTATCATAGCAAGCATGCGCGTCCATACGTTGTGTTTCATGATCGTTTTCTCCTTAAAAAATTCGGATTTGATCAGTCAAACATCAGAGAGTCCACCTCTGCCAAGGAGGCAAAGGTCATATCGGGGCGTTTTGCGGGCTCGGCAGCATCCACGTCGGCCTGCTGTGTTTCTCCGGTCAGCACCAGCACAGCGGTCACGCCATGCAGACGGCCAAGCGCAATATCGGTATACAGCCTGTCACCAAAAATGCAGATATCCTGCTTTTCTACCCCCGTGGCCTCGCAGATCATTTCCACGGTCTGCACGTAGGGCTTGCCAAAATATGTGGGCTGCACACCCGTAGAAGCGGTCACAAACGCTGCAATCGCACCGCTGTCCGGAATAAATCCGGTCTCGGTGGGGCAATTGAAATCGGGATGGGTGGAAAGATACTCCGCACCGCAGCGCACAAGCCTGCAGGCGTTATCCAACTTTTCATAGTTGAGCGTGGTATCAAAGCTGGTGACCACGATATCCGCCTCGGCCTCGCTGCCCGTCAACATGGGAATGCCCGAAGCACCGAAATGCTCCACCAGCTCGGGCGTACCCACAAGGTACACGCTCTTGCCCGGACGGTGACGCTTGAGAAATTCCACCGTCACGTCCCCCGATGTCATGATCTCGTCCTCACGGGGAGAAAAGCCCAGGCGCGTCAGCTTACCCATATAAAACTCGGTGGTATGGGAGGCGTTATTGGTGAAAAACAGCACGCGATACCCGTTAGCGCGCAGATGGTCAATAAAACGAATGGCAAAGTCAAAAACCTGATTGCCAAGATAAATGGTGCCGTCCATATCGAACACGAACAGCTTTTTGGATTGCAATATTTGCTTTTGATCGGTCATAATAATCTCCATGCCGCCTCCGGCGGCTCAAATAGTGATGGAAACTTCACCGCGGAGCTTGGCTCCAAAAATGGGCCCGGCCCCATTTTTAGGTGAAGTTTAAGCGTGAATAGTTGCGTATAAAGGAATATAACGTGAACTTCACGCTACACATCCTTTAATCTTTTTACGCTTATAGTATAACACACTCTTGATTTTTTTGCAATATCATGATATACTGAAACAAGATATTATTTGCATTTGACGAAAGGAACTTTCATCATGAACGCAACAAACGATAAAAATAAGGTAGTCATAGGCATTGACGTAGGCGGCTCGACCACAAAGATCGTGGGTTTTCGCCGTGAGGCTGACGGCAGTGAAACGCTGATCGCACCGCTTTTCGTGCAGGCAACCGATCCCATTACGTCCATTTACGGTGCTTTTGGGCGCTTCACCATGGAAAATGGCCTGTCGCTCTCGGATATTGACAAGGTGCTGATGACGGGCGGTGGCTCTTCCTTCCGCTCCCAGCCGATCTATACGCTTCCCTGCTGCAACGTATCCGAATTCGAGTGCATCGGCCTTGGCGGCTTGTATCTTTCGGGGCTTGACGAGGCGATCGTGGTCAGCATGGGTACGGGTACGGCACTCATTCACTCCAAGAAGGTAGGAGATGCGACGATGGTCAAGTACCTGGGCGGTACGGGCGTTGGCGGCGGCACGCTGCTGGGACTGACGCAAAAGCTGACGGGTGTTGGCACGGTGGAGCATATTGAGAAGATGTGCGCTGAGGGGGATATTTCCAAGATTGACCTGCGCATCAGCGATATTTCCAAGAATCGTACGTACGAGAATATGAAGGACAATCTGACAGTATCGAATTTCGGCAAGGTCAGCGACATAGCAACCCCCGAGGACATTGCGCTGGGCGTGGCCAACATGGTGGCTGAAACGATTGCTATGGTGGCGGTGTTTGCGGCACGCGGCTGCGGTGTCAAGGACGTGGTGCTGACGGGAAATCTGTCCACCATCGTACCGATCAAGCAGACGTTTGAGGCATTGGATCAGTTTGGCGTCAACTTCATCATTCCCGAGAACGCGCAGTTCGGCACGGTCATCGGTGCTGCGTTGCATGATAGTCATAAGTGTATTTGATCAATAAACATAGT
>JAZQYT010000290.1:0-1581 GCA_045633665.1 Eubacteriales bacterium
TACTGCAAGTACCGCAAGGATCTGATCGTGGGTGACACGGCTGCCGAAATGGCAAAGCGTCAGCTTGCGGTTGCAACTCCCGATATTGACCGCGGCTCCATGCAAATTTTCGGCCGTAACGTGCGCACAGGCCTTGCCACCACCCAGACCATCGTGTCGGGCGAGGTGTGCCAAGCGCTGCGCGCGCCCATTGAGGCCATCATTCGCGCCATCATTTCCACCATTGAGGAAACACCCCCCGAAATTGCCGGTGATATTTTTGATTTTGGTATCATGCTGACAGGCGGCGGTGCCAATATTCCCGGATTGGCTGCCTTGATCAGCAAGCATGCGGGATTGCGCGTTACCGTTGCAAAATATCCTACTGATTCTGTCTGCTTGGGACTTGGTAAGTTTATAGAAAATCCAAAGCTGGTTTCCAAGCAGCTGATCTACCGATCGAGGTGAGTCGATGCGCAACACGAACACTAAGATCCAATACAGAATTTTCGTTTTGGCAGGTATTTTTTGCACCGTTTGTCTGCTATATATCTTTTGCCTTGCGGGCATTGTGCTGACGGGCGAAAAAAAACAGGTGCAGGATCATACCTTTACATACGTCACGGTCAATGCCGCACGCGGACAGATCTATGACCGCAACGGTGTGGCGCTTGTAACCAACAAATACGTCTATAATCTCGTGCTGGACGATCAGACCTTGCCCGACGATGATTACGAGCGCAATAAGGCGCTTTTGACGCTTTTGCACTATTTCAATAACTCGGACGAGGCGCAAAAACGTACCGAGGATATGTTCCCTTTTGTAGGCGAGTATCCGAGTCTGTATTACGTGGAGGCCGTGCGCGAGGATTCCACGCTACGCTATCGCCTGTTGCGCAGGATTGCGGCAAACGAGATGGAGGATGGCGTCAAGGAGCATACGGTTGCGGCGCTGGAGGCGTATTATGCCGAAAATCCCGATGATTTTCCCACGCCCGAAGAGATCGCACAGTTTTACATGAAAAAATACGGGCTGGACGAGCAAAGCAAGGATCATAATCTGTATACAAATGAGCAGATCTTAGCGCTTTTGCGCCTGTATTACGATATGGAGTGCAACAATTTCGGCTGGCTCAATCAATATACGCTGGCTTCGGATATTTCGCTTTCGCTGATCGCGCAGATCAAGGAGCGTGCCATTCCCGGCGTTGCCTTTACGTATGACGTGCAAAGAAACTATGAATACCCCGGTTATGCCTCGCACATTCTCGGAACGATCGGAGAGATCTATGCCGAGGATTGGGAGTATTATAAGGAGCTTGGCTACAATATGAACGATATTGTGGGCATTTCGGGCTGTGAATACGCGTTTGAGAGCTATTTGCGCGGCATCAGCGGCACAAAGGTGCTGGAATTTGACGCAAGGGGCAATTTGGTCGACGAATATTATGAAAGCGAGCCGATCGCGGGCAAGGACGTGTATCTGACCATTGATATAAAGCTGCAGATGGCAGCCGAGGACGGACTTGCCGAAAACGTGCAATATATCCGTGACAGCGGACGAAATGAGGATTGCGAATCGGGTGCGCTCGTGGCCATGCA
>JAZQYT010000291.1:0-2837 GCA_045633665.1 Eubacteriales bacterium
GGAGCAATTATGTCTTTTTGGACCGTCGAGGACGCCGGCCCCTACAAGGAGAAATCAAACTTCCTTATGAGAACCACCCTTCTGAGCGGATTTTATTTTTACCTTTTTCCGGTTTTGATTTCACCGTGCTTTTGCTCGTAATGCTCAATGCAGTCGCGAATCAGAATTAGAATCTGACTGTTTGCGCTTCTTCCTTCGTAGTCAGCGATCACGTGCAATTTGTCAAGCATTTCTTCATCAATGCGAATAGATAAACTTTTTGTAGCCATAATGACCTCACAATACATATAATATGTATTTACTTTATACCTATTTTGTGATAAAATGTTGATAGTGGATGCAAAATGTATCTAATATGTATTTGTGAGGTGTGAAATGAAGCTTGCCATTATTGGATCGAGGAATTTGGTTGTTGAGAAATTAGAGTTATACTTGCCACGTGAAGTTTCGGAGATCGTTTCGGGCGGTGCGCGAGGAATTGACACGATTGCTGCTGATTATGCACAAAGAGCCGGAATACCTCTGACAGTATTCTTGCCGGATTACGCTCGCTACAGACGCGGTGCGCCGCTGATGCGTAATAGACAAATTGCAGAATATGCAGATGAGGTTCTGGCTTTTTGGGATGGAGGCTCAAAGGGGACTATGCATACGGTTGAACTGTTTCGCAAATTAGGAAAAAAGGCGACTGTGATACAAATTTAATTACATTTAATGATTTTCATCAAAAAGGGCGTTGACCGTGTCAGCGCCCTATCTTTATTCATTTTCCAGTATCCATTCCAGCAGCTCGGGGTATTTCATCTCACCTGAAGCCACAGCAAGACCGACGCGGGCAACCTCTTGGTTGGAAGGACGAATTTTGATGCCGTTAGTCTCTAAAAACGTGAGCAGTACGTACATGCCAATACGTTTGTTTCCATCCACAAATGCATGGTTGGAGATCAGCGCATAAGCAATTCGAGCCCCTTTTTCCTGCTTGGTAGGGTATAACTCCTGACCGTCAAAGGTTGCAAAGGCAGATTCCAAGGCACTGTCTAACAGCGCAATATCCCGCACATTCGGATCACCGCCGGTTTCTTCGGTGATCAGCTTGTGTAAGAGTAAAACCTTTTCTTGACTGAACTTGATCATTTTGCCAACTCCTCAAACGCTTGACGGTATTGCTTGAGAATACGGGCAGCCACAAAGTCGATTTTTTCATCGTCGGTCATTTCAATGCTTGTGTTATGCTCAATGTCCACCAGCTTGTATTTCGGTTTGTTGTTCTTGAAAATATAAAGCTCGCCGTGCTTATCCGCCATACGGGCAATACGCGAAAAGTTCTGATTGGCCTCGGAAATCGAAACGATCTGTTTCGTATTGATGTTCATACGCACACCTCCATACGTGATACATATATTATACATAAATGCTAGGATGTTGTCAACCTAAAAAAGATACATTTTGAGAAATTATTTGGCAATCACCCTCTTGAATAATCACGATATTTGTGATATACTGAAAAAGAGAAATCTATCTCTTGAAAGGAGCAAATATATGATACCGCTTTGGGGAGTCAACGTAACGCAAAATAAGAAGAACGAAATTGCCAACGGCAGGGAGCTGATCGTGGCTACCGTTGCAAAAAAGATCGATATACAAGAGGTGCAGGATCGTGCCGAGGATCTGGAGGCCAAGGCATCCTTGCCTCTGATCTGGCGAATCATTCAATGGGTATGCGGTCTTGCTGCCGCGATCGTGGCGATCGGCTTTATCCGCGGGGCAGCCAAGGTGGGAGTCGAGCAGGCCTTGCAAAACGGTTCTGTTCTGATCTGGATCTTTGCCGCTTGCATGATCGTTTACGTCGTGCTGAAAATCTGGGGCAACCGCCGCAATAATGTCGTCATGCAATCGGGCGAGATTGAGCAGTTTGATGCCGACGTGCAAGAGGTCGTGGGCGCGGCCTACGAGGAGCTGGGCGTGCCGGAGGATGCCGTGTGTCTGGATGCGTTTGTGTTCCGCTACAAGGAAAAGGACGGCAAGATCAGCGTGCGCAGCATGGGCTTTTTCGATTTTGTCAACGTGGAGATCCGCGCTTACGTCAAGGACAGGGATCTTTGCCTTGCCGATACCGAAAGCGTTTACGCGCTCCCGCTGGAGAGCCTGCGCGGCATTCAAACCGTCAATAAAACGGCCATGTTCCACGGATGGAATAAGGAACTGCCGCCCACCGATAAGTCGTTCAAGCCGTATCGTGTGGCGGTCAATCAGTATGAAAGCATTTATTGCAAGCCTTACTATATTCTGAAGGCTGAGATCCGTGGTCAGACCTGGGGGGTGTATTTCCCCGGCTACGAATTGCCGGCACTTGAAGCATTGACAGGCTTGCATGCAAGCGAGAAAAGGGAATAACCATGAAAATTATATCCATTGGCAACAGCTTCTCCGAGGACGCGCAGGCGTATCTGCATGCGCTGGCGGTGCAGCGCGGGATCGATCTGACTACCGTTCATTTAGCCATTGGCGGCTGCAGCCTGCAGACCCATTGGGAAAACCTGGTCAATGACAACGCCCACTACGAACTGGAGTGGAACGGCGGTGCTGCCGAGCGCCTCATCCGCATTTCCGAAGCCTTCACTCTGCGCGATTGGGACATCGTCACGGTGCAGCAGGTCAGCAACCTCAGCGGCATACCGGACTCCTACGAGCCCTACCTTTCCCAGCTTGCCGACGCTGTGCATCAGGCGCTGCCCCAGGCAAAGCTCTGCTTCCATCAAACCTGGGCCTACGAAACCGACTCCAGCCACGGCGGCTTCGTCAGCTACAACTGCGACCAACGCCTGATGTACCGGCGG
>JAZQYT010000292.1:0-2815 GCA_045633665.1 Eubacteriales bacterium
GCGTTGATTACAACGGCCCCGTATTCGTTACCTACGATACTCTGCCCGGTACCTTCATGCTGATCAGCTCCATCGAGTTCGTTGCTTAATTCAATTACTGAATTAAAAATCTAACAAATTTGGCCTCCCCTTCAGGGGAGGCCTTTTTGTTAATTTATATTCTGTTGCTGTAGGGAGCAACGTCATGCCGCAAGCGCCGAACGCTTCATCTTTTTGACATTGTAGGGACCGGCGTCCTCGACGGTCCTCCCCCGACAGGTAATAACAAAATTTTGTAGGGACCGGCGTCCTCGACGGTCCTCCCCCGACAGGTAATAACAAAACTTTGTAGGGACCGGCGTCCTCGACGGTCCTCCCCGACAGGTAATAACAAAATTTTGTAGGGACCGGCGTCCTCGACGGTCCGCGATATATGGGGTAATATTGGATCGGACCGTCCGGGAGGCCGGTCCCTACAAGACTTGTATGTTCCTGCCCGGGAGCGTTCTCTGCTTGCAGCATGATATCTTGGTGTCTTTTCAGGTGTAAAATACGAACACGGAGATTGCTTTTGATACAATCTCCGTGTTAATTTTCCAGCCCCATAAAAGGGGGGCTTTTGTTTTTATGATGTTTTTATTCTTCGTCAAGGTTGTCCTGTTCGGTTTCGACGACCTCTGCATCAAAAATTTCGTCCTCTGCTGTGAAATTTTTGACCTCATCATACAGTTCTACAGGCGCGGATTCGGTCACGACCTCCTCCAGCTCGTCCTGTCTTGCAAGCTTTGTAAAGTTGACGATCTTCTGTCCCTCAGCCAAACGCATCACACGCACGCCACCCGCACTTCTGGAGTACGTGGGAATATCGGCAGCACGGGTACGGATCATGGTACCTGCGTCGGTGATAATCATCACGTCATCGTTATCGTCAACCACGTTGATGCCCGACAAAAGACCTGTCTTTTCGGACAGCGCATGGCAGGTCACGCCATGACCGCCGCGGTGCTTCATCTGACGGAAATCGTCAAATTCGGTACGCTTGCCATAGCCATTTTCGGTAATGGTAATCAGTGATTTGCCCTCTGTCACGCTTGCAACGCCCACAACAAAGTCGTCACCGCGCAGCTTAATACCGCGCACACCTGCTGCAGTTCTTCCCATGGGACGCACACTTTCGTCGTCAATGGTAAAGCGTACGGCACTGCCGTGCTTGGTTGCGATCATCAGATCGGTGGGGTATGCGTAGGTGTGGGTAACAAATACAAGCTCGTCGCCATCCTTGAGAGCAAGCGCGATCTTACCGCCTTTGCGGTGGTATTCGTATTCAGTCAAAAGGGTTCTCTTGATGATACCGTACTTGGTCACCATGGTCAGGTATTCGCCCTCGGCAAACTCGTGGATTGAGATCATAGCCGTGATCTTTTCACCCTCGGAAAGCTCCAAGACGTTATTGACGTGCGTACCCTTGGCGGTTCTGGAGGCCTCGGGAATCATGAATGCACGCAGCATTTGCACGCGTCCCTTGTTAGTAAAGAGCATGAGGTTGGAGTGCGAGTGTACCACCACGACCTTTTCAATAAAGTCCTCTTCCTTGGTGGTCAGCGCAGCCTTACCCATGCCGCCGCGATTCTGCGCGGTGTATTCGGACGCAGGCTGACGCTTGATGTAGCCGCCGTGCGTCAGGGTAATGACGCAATCGTGCTTTTCAATCAGATCCTCCAGCACGATATCGTCCTCGGATTCCTCGATTCTCGTGCGGCGTGCGTCACCAAACTTACGCTTGATCTCACTCATTTCGTCGCAAATAATGGAGCGGATGCGGTTGATATCGCCCAAAATTGCTCTGTATTCCACAATAGCAGCGTTCAGCGCAGCCAGCCTTTCCTCGATCTTCTTGCGCTCCAGACCGCAAAGACGGCCCAGCGTCATGGAAACGATGGCCTGCGCCTGCTCCTCGGAAAGGTGCGCATCCTCGGCCATGGCAAATGCTTCAAGATTGAGTGCTGCAGCAGAGCCGTCGTCGGTCTGCTCACCGTTAAAGCGTGCCATCAGGTTTTTCTTGGCCGTGGGCTGATCCTCAGAGGCACGGATGATGTTAATGACCTCATCCAAATTGTCGATTGCCAGCTTGTAGCCCTCGTAGATGTGCGCCTCACGCAAAGCGGCATCCAGCTCGTGCTGGGTACGGCGGGTGATGACAGACTCCTGGTGGCGGATATAGTGATCCAGTATCTGGGCAAGGTTGAGCGTTTTGGGCTCGTTGCCCACGATAGCAAGCATATTGATCGAGCAGGTATCCTGCAGCTGAGAATACTTGTAGAGCTGATTTAAAATGATCTGGCCGTTTGCATCGCGCTTGTATTCAATGACGATTCTCATGCCGTTACGGCCGGATTCGTCGCGCATGTCGGTAATGCCTTCCACTCTCTTATCCTTAACGAGGTTGGCAATCGCCTCGCAAAGCTGGCTCTTATTGACCATATAGGGGATCTCGGTGATAATGATACGGCGGTTATCCTCGTCGATCTCTGCCTTTGCACGCACCTGAATCTTGCCCTTACCGGTCAGGTATGCTTCCTTGATGCCGTTGGTACCGTAAATGGTGCCGTAGGTGGGAAAGTCGGGACCCTTGATAAACTGCATCAGCTCGTCAATGGTACATTCGGGATTCTGAATGCGATAGATGGTGGCGTCAATGGTTTCGTTGAGTTTGTGCGGAGGAATGTTTGTCCCCATACCGACTGCAATACCCACAGAGCCGTTGACCAAAAGATTGGGGAAACGTGCGGGAAGCACGCTGGGTTCACGCAGTCTGTTATCAAAGTTGGGGACCATT
>JAZQYT010000293.1:0-2298 GCA_045633665.1 Eubacteriales bacterium
GGCTCCTGCAGACACCTTGACGTTCTTAACGGTTACGGTAAAGCCCTCGGGAGCACCCAGCTTGGTCATATCGTCCGAGAAGGAATACTGCGTTTTTGCCACGCAAATGGGGCATTTATCAAAGCCAAGCGCGGTCAGCTCTGCGATCTGCTTCTGCGCTGCGGGCAGAATGGAAACTCCTGCACCACCGTAGACCTTCTTGACAACCGCCTCGATCTTATCCTGAATGCTGCCGTCCAAGGTGTAGGAGAAGGTGAAATCCCCCTGCTCCTCTTCGCACAGTCTGACAACCTCGGTAGCAAGCGCAACGCCGCCTTCGCCGCCCTTCGCCCAAACCTCGGACAAAACCACGTTAACACCAAGCTCACGACACTTGCGGATGATCTCTTCAACCTCGGCATCGGTGTCGGTGGGGAAACGGTTGACTGCTACCACGCAAGGCAGCTTATACACGTTCTTGATATTGGAAACGTGGCGAAGCAGGTTGGGAAGTCCCTTACCCAGCGCCTCGAGATTTTCGGTACCCAGCTCGGTTTTTGCAAGGCCGCCGTGCATTTTGAGCGCACGGATGGTTGCAACAACGACCACCGCGTCGGGCGTCAGACCTGCCATACGGCACTTGATATCCAGGAACTTTTCAGCACCCAGATCCGCGCCAAAGCCTGCCTCGGTGACGGTATAATCGCCCAGCTTCATAGCCAACTTGGTTGCCATGATCGAATTACAGCCGTGCGCAATGTTCGCGAAAGGACCGCCGTGTACCAGCGCGGGAGTTCCCTCCAGCGTCTGCACAAGGTTGGGCTTGATCGCGTCCTTCAAAAGTGCCGCCATAGCACCCACAGCCTTGAGATCGCCTGCGGTGACCGGCTTCTGATCGTAGGTATATGCCACGATGATGCGGGAAAGTCTTGCCTTGAGATCCTCGATCGAAGAGGCCAGACAGAACACAGCCATGATCTCGGAAGCTACCGTAATATCATAGCCGTCCTCACGGGGCGTACCATTGACTCTGCCGCCAAGGCCATCCACGACGAAGCGGAGCTGACGGTCGTTCATATCCACGCATCTCTTCCAGGTAATGCGTCTGGGATCAATGTTCAGCGCGTTGCCCTGATAGATGTGGTTATCAAGCATGGCAGCCAGCAGGTTGTTTGCAGCACCGATGGCATGGAAGTCACCCGTAAAGTGCAAATTGATATCCTCCATAGGCACGACCTGTGCGTATCCGCCGCCTGCAGCACCGCCCTTGACACCGAATACGGGGCCAAGAGAAGGCTCACGCAAAGCAACCATAACGTTCTTGCCGATCTTGCGCATACCGTCGGCCAAGCCGATGGTGGTGGTGGTCTTACCCTCGCCTGCGGGGGTGGGGGTGATAGCGGTGACAAGGATCAGCTTGCCGTCCTTCTTATCCATCGTATTCATCAGCGCGGTGTAATCCACCTTTGCCTTATATCTGCCGTACTGCTCGAGATACTCCTCGGGAATACCTGCGGTTTTGGCAACCTCGGTGATCGGCTGCATTTTTATGCTCTGAGCAATTTCAATATCAGTCATCATGTCGGTAATTCTCCTTTATTCAAATCAAACCTGCTTGTTGGAGGTCTTGACAACGACGTCGTGTGCGCCGCCCTCAACGATACTGGTGGAGGACACCAGCGTCAGCTTTGCCTTCTGCTGCAGCTCGGGAATGGTGAGCGCACCGCAGTTGCACATGGTGCTCTTGACCTTATACAGCGTGGTCTGCACGTTGTCGGAGAGCTTGCCGGCATAAGGCACGTAAGAGTCAACGCCCTCCTCGAAGGAAAGCTTGGTCGCGCCGCCCAGGTCGTATCTCTGCCAGTTACGTGCGCGGTTAGAGCCCTCGCCCCAATACTCCTTCATCAGCGTGCCGCCAACATTGACCTTTGCGCTGGGGGATTCCTCAAATCTTGCAAAATATCTGCCAAGCATGACGAAGTCAGCACCCATAGCAAGTGCCAAGGTGATGTGGTGGTCGTGGACGATACCGCCGTCCGAGCAAACGGGCACGTAAATGCCGGTTTCCTCAAAGTACTCGTCGCGAGCCTTGCAGACCTCGATCAGCGCAGTTGCCTGACCGCGGCCAATGCCCTTGGTTTCTCTGGTGATACAGATCGAGCCGCCGCCGATACCGACCTTGATAAAGTCCGCACCGCAGTCTGCAAGGAAACGGAAGCCTTCTCTGTCTACGACGTTACCCGCGCCAACCTTAACGCTGTTACCGTAATTTTCGCGAATCCATGCAATGGTCTGCTGCTGCCAAGCCGAGAAGCCCTC
>JAZQYT010000294.1:0-3544 GCA_045633665.1 Eubacteriales bacterium
GACGCCGGTCCCTACAAGAATCAACCAATCTTTGATGATTGGTTATGACCGATTCTGCTTCAAAATCTCCTCGATCTCGGGATCGATCCTTCTTTTCTTGAAATAATACAGCTTATCCTGGTCGGTGATGGGACGAATGACACGGCAGGGGTTGCCCGCGGCCACGCACCAATCGGGAATATCATGCGTGACCACGCTGCCCGCACCGATGACCACGTTATTTCCAATATGCACCCCGGGGCAGATGACGCTCTGCGCACCGATCCACACGTTGTCGCCAATCGTAACGCCAATGCCGTATTCATAGCCCGTGTTGCGGATCTCGGGATGAATGGGGTGGCCTGTGGTGTAAATGCCCACGCCGGGAGCCAAGAAGCAGTTGTCACCGATGGTCACGCGCGCTACGTCCAGGATGGTACAGTTAAAGTTGGCAAAAAAGTTTTTGCCCACAAAAATGTTGCGTCCGTAATCGCAATAAAAGGGCGGATTGATCATGGTAGTGTCGTCCGAGCCGCCCAACAATTCCTTGACCGTGGTGCGAATGGTCGCATAGTCGGTATAATCCGCTTTGTTGAGCCTGTTCAAAAGCAGCCGTGCCTGCTTCATTTGCGCTGCGGTGTCCTTGTCAAACATGTAAAGCATTTCTGCATCTCTGCGTTCTACGTTATTCATATGCATTACCTCTCAATCGCGTCCGATCACTTTTTTGAGCTTCGGGAACAGGGGCGTGGGATCGAACAGCAGATCCAGCAGCTTGCCCATCAGCGTAATGATGGGGGAATTGATCAGGGTGGTGACAAGCGTGCCAAGACCGATGCTGTGGAAGCTTGCATAGTAGATGGAGGACCAATCAAATTCGGTTAAGTCGCCAAACAGTGTCAGCGCCATGATCAGCGAAAGCGCAAGCAGCGTATAGTCAAATACGGTCTTGACGCGTCCGATCTTGAAAGAAAAACGGCTTGCAAGCTCTGCCACGAACAGCTCGTATACCTGCAACGGCATATAGGTGCGGAAAAAGCAAGCCACGCCAAAGCCGGTGATCAGATCTCCCACGATCAGCATGATCCAGCGCAGCCAAACCGCATCAAAGGTCACATCGCCCAGTAGCCAGAGAAAGAGGTTGAGTGTGTAGCCGTAAATGACAGCCACCGCAAAGGGCAGCAGGTCATGCCAGCGAAACCGGCGAATGACCAGACAAAGCAGTATAAGCAACAGCCCTTGGATCAGATATTCCGTCATACCCACGCTCAAGGAAGGCCAAAATGCCGCCAGCGCCTCTTGAATGACGAATGCGGGGGCTGCGATCATGGAAACGCCAAGATCGGCCTTGGAGCAAATGGCAACGCCGAGAGCTACGAATATGATACCGAACAGCCATAGCAGCTCGGAGTTTTTTTGCAGTTTTTTCATGTATTCAGTTTCCTTTGCATGAATTGTGCTTTGCACCGTATCAGTATATCACAAATGGAAAAATATTGCAAGAGCAGGTTGAAAAGTGAGGAGTTATATGCTACAATAAAGCATGAAACCATATCGCAAAGGAGAATTTTATGCAAACCTTGCAGCTTTTGAATATGACTTTGACAGTAGATTATCTCGCGGGGCAAATCACCTCGCTTTGTTTGGGTGGACGCGAGCGCGTGTGTGCAGACGTTCCGCTTTTCAGACTCCGTTTGCGTGATATGCAAGGTAAGGCCATCACCTTGACCGCGCAGGACGCAGGCATATGCACACTTTATGATGACGGTGCGGTCTATTCCTGCTTTTTTGAAGCAGACGTGCTGGTACGGGTGTATCTGAAAGAAAAAGCGGGAAGGGCCGCATGGCGCATAACCGTGCGCGGACTTGACGAGGATCACCTTGTCGAGTGGGTGGATTTTCCGCTGATTTCCTTGCCTGCGCTGCGCGAGAACAATCAGGACGGTGACGGCGGTCAGATCCTGCTGCCCTATAACGAGGGCGTGCTGGTATCCAACAACGACTACCGCCAGATGACCGATTTCCGCCATTGGGAGCCCGAATATCCCAGCCTTGGCTGCTATCCCGTGTTCCCCAACATGATCAGCTCGCAGATGATGGCGTATCTGTGGGAGGACGCAGGCCTTTATATCGGTGCGCACGATGCTGCGCGCGGTGTCAAGGGCATCAGCTTTTATCCCGAGAACGGCGGCACGACTATGCAGACCAAGCTGTTTTGCGGTGTAGACTTCGGACAGGATTTCCTGATGGATTACGACGTCGTTTGGGCGGCTATTGACGGCCGTTGGGAGTCGGCAGCTGAGATCTATCGCGCGTGGCTTGAGAGCAATCTGCCGCCCCGTGCCACGAAAATCAAGGACAATGCCGACCTGCCCGATTGGTATGCTGAGAGTCCCTTGGTGGTGACTTATTGCGTGCGCGGCATCCACGATATGGACGAAATGTCCCCCAACGCGCTTTTCCCGTACACAAACGCGCTGCCGCTTTTGGATCAGATCAAATCGCAGGCACAAACCAGACTGCTTGTGCTGCTGATGCATTGGGAGGGAACAGCCCCCTGGGCGCCGCCCTTCGTGTGGCCTCCTTACGGCGGTGTTGAGAATTTCAATGCGTTCAAGGACGCGCTGCACGCACAGGGTGACCTTCTTGGCGTGTACTGCTCCGGCTTTGGCTATACGCTTTCGAGTAATTTGGTCGACGACTACGATTGCAGCGAGATCTGCGAGCGCGAGAACTTAACGCGCGGCATGTGTGCAGGTCCTGACGGCAAGGTCGCCATCAGCCGCATCTGCACCGGACAGCGTAAGGGTTATGATATCTGCCCCGCATCCGAGATGGGACGCGACATTCTTACGGTGGCTTACGAGCCTTTGTTTGCAAGTGGCATTGATTACGCGCAGATCCTTGACCAGAATCACGGCGGCGGTCAGTATTTCTGCTACAGTCGCGATCACGGCCATCCGCCTGCACCCGGTGCATGGATGACGGAAAATATGCAAAAGATGCTCAGTGATTGGAACGGCAAGGCAGGCAAGATGCTGCTGGGCTGTGAATCGGCAGCTGCAGAGCCTTTTATGGGCAATCTGCTCATGAGCGACAACCGCTTTGAGCTCAACTATCATATCGGTGCGCCCGTGCCGCTGTATGCGTACCTGTACCATGAATACCTGCGCAACTTTATGGGTAATCAGGTATCCTGCCCTTTTGGTAACGATCAGGATACACTCTGCTATCGCATGGGATATTCCTTTGCGGCAGGCGATCTGATGACGCTGGTCATGACGCCCGACGGCAACCTGATGACCAACTGGGGCAATCACGATTTCTCGCGCCTGCCCGATAAGGAAAAAGCGCTTGACCTTGTGGCCAATCTGTGCCGCTTTTATCGCATGGGAGCCGGGAAGTATCTGCACGCAGGCCGCATGATTCCCGCAAAGCCGATTTCGTGCGGACAAAAGGAGTTCTTTATGGAGTGGTACGGCCACAACTGCACCATCCCGTCCGTCTACACCACTGCATGGCAGGCCGAGGACGGCACACGCGCACAGATCCTTGTCAACCCGGG
>JAZQYT010000295.1:0-6499 GCA_045633665.1 Eubacteriales bacterium
CTATCTGCGCTTTGACTGGGGCGACGTGGAAAAGGAAGAGGGCGTTTACGATTTTTCCTATCTCGACGAGATTATGAAAAAATGGGGCGCACGCGGCTACCGCTTCTCTTTGCGCGTTTGCACTTACGAAGGCGTAGCAGAAATGAACTATGCAACACCCGCATACGTTTATGAAAAGGGCGCACGCTGCTACCTTTTGGAGGGTGGAAAGATCCAGCCCGATTTCGGTGATCCCATTTTCCTATCCTGCTTGGAAAAATTTATGCAGGCCTTTGGTAATAAATATAACGGTGACGCAAGGATCGAATGCATAGACATCGGAACACTCGGCACATGGGGTGAGGGACACACGGTAGAGGGCGACGGTCGAATTTATCCCTTGGAGGTGGTCAAGGCGCACTTTGATCTGCACGCACGCTACTTTCCCGATACGCCCGTGCTTTGCAACGACGACCACGTTGCAGGCCGCTTTGCGCGCGGTCAAGCCGAGGTGCAAGAGATCCTGGATTATGCTGCTGCCTGCGGCTTTGGCGTGCAGGATGACTCGATCTGCTGCGACTATTACTATCAAATGAACGATTACGACACCATGCGCGCGCCCTGGATGTTTGATCGCTTGGCAGGCAATGCGCCCAATGCCATTGAAATGGCGCATTATACCTACATCAAGCCGCAATACGAATCTTATTTCCGTGACGGTCTGACTGCTATGGAAGCATTTGCGCGCGCGCACGCCACCTTTGCAGGTTTTCACGGCTATCCTCGCCATTGGCTGGAAAACGAATACTACCTGACTGAATACTGCGCAAACCGCCTGGGATACTGGTATTTTATCACGGGCGCAGTCGTCCCCGAGCTGACAAATACCGCTTACAACACCATTGAACTGGACGTGGAAAATCGCGGCTGGGCTCGTGCTTACCGCAAATACGAACTGCGCGTACGCCTGTGCGGTGAGAAAGGTACGTTTACCGTTCCGCTGGACACCGATAATCGCACCTGGCAGCCCGATTCGCCCTTGACGCTCGCGCTCCGCGTAGATGCACGCGACATTCCCGAGGGGGACTACGACCTCGCTATCGGTATGTTCGAGGGTGACACACCCATCAAGCTTGCCATCAAGCAAGAGGCTTTGCACGACGATTACTACACCATTGCGCGCACGCACGTGCGCAGCGTTTAAGATAGGAGGTCGAATATGGAAAACAAGCTTTATCCAAACCTGCAACCCGCACCCAAGCCCGATGGCAGCCAAACCATGTGCGGCATATTCGATAACCCCTTGGCGCGTCCCGATTTTATTGATCTGCGTCCCTATCTTGACGACAAGACCGTGCAAAAGAACCCCCACAAGGGTTGGTTCTGGCACTACATTGACAACGGCTACGGCAGAGAAAACTACCGCCACCCCCGGTACGCCGATCCCGCAGACGATCTTTCCGACTTCCCGGGCCTCAATCACCTCTATCTGCGCTTTGACTGGGGCGATATTGAAAAAGAAGAGGGCGTTTACGACTTCTCTTACCTTGACGAGATCATGGCGCTGTGGGGGCCGCGCGGCTACACCTTCTCCTTGCGCGTCTGCTCCTACGAGGGAGATGCCAATCTGAGCTACGCCACACCCGCCTACGTATACGAAAAAGGCGCACGCGGTTACCGCCTGCCCTCGGGTGCTCTTCAGCCCGACTACGGTGATCCCATTTTCCTTGCATGTCTTGAAAAATTCATGCAGGTATTCGGCGCGCGCTACAACGGAGATCCCAGGATCGAGTGCATTGACATCGGTACCATGGGCACGTGGGGCGAGGGACATACCGCAGGTGACGGTGACGGTGTGATCTACCAGACATGGGTTACCAAAAAGCACTTCGACCTGCACGCAAAATACTTCCCCGACACCCCGGTTTTGTGCAACGACGACCATATGTGCAGCCGCATTGCACACGGACAAGACGAGGTGCAGGAGATCTTGGACTACGCATACGAGCGCGGCTTTGGCATTCAAGACGACTCGGTTTGCTGCAATTACTACACCCAGGTCAACGACTACGACACGCTGCGCGCTCCCTGGGCCTTTGACAAGCTGGCCCAAAACGCGCCCGCAGTCATTGAAATGGAGCATTACGGCTACGTACACGCACACAATGACCATTTCCGCGACGGTCTGACCGCCATTGAGGCCTTCAAGCGCACACACGCCACCTTTGCGGGCTTCCACGGCTACCCCCGCACGTGGCTTGGCAACGAATATTATCTGACCGAATACTGCGCAAATCGCCTGGGCTACTGGTATTTCGTGACGGGTGCGACCGTACCTGTTCTGCGCCGCTCGGCACACAATATCATCACGCTGGACGTGCAAAATCGCGGTTGGGCGCGCGCTTATCGCAAATTTGACCTAAAAATCAGACTGCTGGACAAGGACGGCACGCAATATATCCTTGATACCGATGCGGACAACCGCACTTGGCTGTCGGGAGAGAAGCAAACGATCACGCTTCGCCCCGACCTGCGAGGCGTGCCTGCAGGAAAGTACGAGCTTGCCATCGGCATGTTTGAAGGAAAAAGACCTATCCGACTGGCGCTCAAGCAGGAGATCTTTGACGGTAAATTCTATACGATTGCCAAGGATATCAAGGTATTCTAATACTTACTACGTAGGGGAGGATATCATCCTCCCGCACGCGATGAAGAAGGAACGTGTTTGGATATCACGGTCATAAATCCTTTTCGTGCGGGAGGATGATATCCTCCCCTACAATTCAACGCAAATTTTCAAAAACCTTTACAGTTTTCCGAAATTTTGTTGACTATATATAGTGAAGGCCCTTCACGACAAATACGTGACAAGGAGGTGTGTTATGAAGCATAAAAGCAACGGCCATTTGTCGGATAGCGAGATCGTTTCGCTGTATTTGCAGCGCGACGAGCGCGCGATCAAGGAAACCGACGCCAAATATAAGCAGCGGCTGCTGAGCGTTGCATACAGCATTGTGCATGACGCGCAGGATTGCGAGGAATGCTTGAACGATACTTACGTGCGCACGTGGAATTCCATTCCGCCCGCAAGGCCCGATTCCCTGCAAGCCTTTGTGATCTCGATCATGCGCAAAACGGCACTCAACCGCTACAAGGCCATGCACAGGCAAAAGCGCGTGCCAAGCGAAATGGTATCTTCCCTTTCCGATCTTGACGATATGCTTGCCGACAGCGACGCTTTCTACACCGAGCAGCAGGCCTCGGAGCTGGGCGCTTTGCTGACAGACTTTACAAACACGCTGTCCGACCGCCGTGCCTATATCTTTATGAGCAGATATTACCTCTGCCGCCCCATCTCGCAGATCGCAGAGAAGCTGGGCTGCAGTCAGTCCACGGTCAACAAAGAAATTGCCGCCATGAAAAAGGAGCTGCGGCAGCTTTTGGAAAGCGAGGGTTATTTGAAATGATGAATAAGAATTTGTTTTCGGACGGCCTTGCCCACATCGACGTAGATGTGGTCGAGCGCATGCTCCGAATCGAGGAGGAACTGGAGCGTAAGCGTGCGCGCCGCAGATTTGCATGGGTAAAGCCCGTGCTTGTAGCAGCTGCGCTTGCCCTCTTACTTTGCACCGCGCTTGTGATCGTTCCCTTTATCCCCAAGAAATTGGATATTGAATACGAGCCTGTTCACGGCCCCGATCAGAGCGTTTGGGTATATTACGTAAACGAAAACGGCACGCAAAAGCGCGAGCGTGTCAGCCTGCCGGGCGGTGCTGCCAACGTATTTGAAGCGTGGAAGCATTTGAACACGGTGGACGACGCGGTGGAAATTTTAGAATACACGGAACAAGCCGAGGAGCAGATGGGCGCAACAGTTGTGCCTAGCACGCTGTGGGAATATATGCAGCAGCTCATCTCCCCTATGGCAGGACAAAAAACCGTGACTGTCACGCTCTCCCCGCAGATCACGTCCTATGAAAACTACGACGCGCTGATTGACTCGCTGATCGATACGCTTGCAAAGTACGCAGGCGTGGATCCCGAGCAGGTCAGGATCCTGATCGACGGGGAGCAGATCGGCATTGTGGGCAGCCTGGAATTCTGGCACAGCCTGCAGGGCGGTGGCCCTGTCTTGGGCGCACTGGGCAGCACGCTGGAGATCACGGTGGGCATGACCAATATTTCCGATCGGGACATTGAATTCACAGGCTCGTGGAGCGCATTCGTACCAAATGCTATGCTGACCATGAGTGACACGTGCGTGATCTTACACGAGGACTACCCCATGACCGAGGAATACCAGAAATACACGCTTGCCCCCGGTCAAAGCCGCGAGATGACCTATACCTTCCTCATCCCCGAGCAGGCCGTTTGCGGTGAATACGACCTTGTGCTGAGCTTTGACGGGCAGTTCTTCACCTTTGAAAAGGCGGTACAGGTGGTTGGATTTGGCTACGTTCCCACTCCTTCGGTTTCCGCCACCGAATTCCATGAATTTTTACTGAAATACGGCTTCAACACCACCGATCCCGAGGCGTTCAAAACCGCGGTCGGCACGCTGTCTTACCACAGCGGCAAGAATCTCTTTGAGATTATGATTCCTGTTCCCACGGAATACGAGCAAGGCTACGACGGTGAGGTATACGGCTCGGAGCTGTTCTCTTACGAATACGTGCGCAAGCCGGACGGCAGCTGCAACATCTTTTTCGGCGGCCTTGTTCTGCCTGACGATATGCGTCTGCCGCACGGCATCACCCCCGGGGACAGACTGGTGGATTCGCTTCACAAAATGGGCGTTGACGCAGAGACTGCGCAAGACATCGTAGAAAGAGCGAAAAAACTGTTCGAGAGCGAGCAGCTCGTGCTTGGCGACAACTTCTTTACGCTTTGCATCACGCGCAATTCGTATGGCGAGTATATCATTCTTTACAGCTTTACGGCTTCTCCTGCGGGAGGCGGTGTCGATCCGGCCGAATATTCGCTGGAACTTATCTACTCCGAGGCAAACATGGTCTTCGAGGCTTTTTGCGTCAAGGCGGGACACGGACAATTCTCCACCGATGCGTTCAGCGCACCGATTACGGTATCCCCCCTCGATGCTCGGGACGTTCGCAGAGAGTTGAATGAAAAGGATGCGCAAACGCTGATCGAAATATTCTACAGCGGCACGTGGAACAGCGGTGAAGTGGACGCAGATTTCGACTACTGCATCACAAGTGCAAATAAAACCTACCGCTACAGCACAAGAGCAGGCATTCTGGCAAGCAGCGCAGGCTATATGAGACTTTCCAACGAAAACCTCCGTATTGTCAACGAGATCGTCAAAATTGGTAACTACACACCAAATTTCCAAAACATCAAGCTCCATGAAAACAATATGCTTGTTCCCCTGCCGAATCAAGTTACCATTCAAACCAGATATGCGCTGAACAATGCCGTGTGGCACGATGGCACTTTGGAGCTTCAACCACTATTGTGGTTTGATTGCGACGGCACGAGAGTAGGCTATGATTATGGTGTCTTCTTCACCACACAGCACTATTGGTACGCAGACAACTACACAAGGGATTGTATCAATGCTCTGCAGGACGCCATCGTGGGCTTGCGCACAGAGGAATACGACGCCATCATCTATTACGCCGGCACGTATTACGGACACAGTGAAGCCGTGGACGAGAAGCTGAACGGCACGGTGAGCTTTGCCATGAATATCAATCCTCACTCGCTTGATGAGATTCTGTATGCCCATGACGACAAGCAGGCAGTCGCAGCGTTTGGCGACCTTGTGGATTGTAAGAATGCCGTTGACAAAGGCGTTTTAATCACGATCAACGGTGCGTATTTCGAGCGGATTACCGAAATCAAGCCCGATCTTAGCAGTGGAGAGGTCAAGCTGATCGGAATCAACGAGGGGCTTCCGCCCACTTGCGAATTAACACCGGATGACGCACAAGCACTGCGCGAAATCTTCCAAAGAGCTGAATTTACGTATTGCTTTGGAGATCACGAGGCCGTATACGAAACGACCATTGAGATCGGTGGCTATACCATCGCCTACCTGTCCGCTTGGGGAGATGCCAGAATTGGCGAATGGAAAGCAACCCTTTCCGAAGAGGATACGCAAACGGTTAGCGAAATCCTTGGCGGATACGTCAACGTGGAATAAAATATGTTTATGATCAGAAAAACCGCTCGAAAGAGCGGTTTTTATCGATTTACTAAACAAAATGTACGTAGGGGAGGAGTATTTGCAAGCAAATTCATCCCCCCGCACGCGATGAAAACGGAATGTGTTCGGATGTCACGATCATAAACCTTTTTCGGGCAGGAGGATGAATTTGCTTGCAAATATTCCTCCCCTACATGCGGTTTTATTCCATCAAGAAAAGCCGCCCTTCGGCGGCTTTTCTACCATAATGAAACTTGTCAAGATAAGTAGACAAATTAAAGAGTTAATTTTTTAAAACATTCATTCGGTGTAAGATAGCCAATACCCGAATGAATTCGATCAGAGTTGTAG
>JAZQYT010000296.1:0-1944 GCA_045633665.1 Eubacteriales bacterium
CAGCTTTACCCTGTAAAGTCCGCCGACTCCTTTGATGATTCTTCCGCATTGGGAAAATTGCATAGTGTAACCGTCCTTGAAAGCGTATAGTGAATTTTTGTCCCGATCGGCACAAGGCTGCCGACCGGCGTTTGCTGCACCGTGACCGTGCAAAAATCCTGCTCGGTCGCACCGTCCGCATAGGTGATGTTGCCCGGCAAAAGCCCTGCACGTAAAAGAGCCACGTTTGCCTCGGCCCTTGAAAGGCCGCAAATATCAGGCACGCGTGCGGCGCGAAGTGTGTCGGGGGCTGCATAGGTTAAGATCACCTCGCTGCCCTCGGGCAATGCCGTGCCGGGAGCGTGCGATTGGGATAGGATCTCGTATGCGTCCTGCCCCGTCCCTTGGCGTGCACGGCAGCTGACGCAAAGTCCCATGGACAAAAGCAAGGGCTCTGCCTGCCGCACGTCACGGCCGCGCAGATCGGGCATGGTGACCGTCTGCTTGCCAAGGCTGACCACCACGCGCAAAAGCACGGGCTTGCCCTTGGGTGTGGTGCGCTCGGTGTTTGCCGCAGGGGATTGGGAAAGCACCGTCCCTGCGGGGTGCGCGTCGTCGTAAGCGTAGCTGACGCGGGCGTAAAAATCGTCCGTGAGCAAGTCCTCGTCCCATCGCGTACCCACAAGGGGTGGGACGCAAAGCGTGACGTATCGTGTGCGCTTACCGCCAAACAGCGTGGTGTAGCAGGCAAGCAGCGTGCCTGCCAGGATTAAAAGGGAAAGGAATGCGAGGAAAATATAAATATAGAAGGGTTTGTTTCGCTTCATGTCTTGCTCCTTGTGCAAAAATATGTAGCGAAACTCAATTTTTATGATTTATTCTGCTCCGCGCGGCGCAGCTGACCGCAGGATGCGTTGATATCCGCACCCAGCTTTCTGCGTACGGTGGCACGTACGCCCTTTTTCTCAAGCGCTGCGGCAAATGCCTTGATCGCCTTGTCATCCGAGCGGTCAAATCCTGTTTCCTCTACGGGGTTGACCGGGATGAGATTGACGTGAATGGGCATGGTGTCGCTTCTGGAGCGCAGGCGCGAGTTGAGCACGTTTGCAAGCTGCTCTGCGGCAGCGACCGAGTCGTTTTTGCCGCGAATGAGCGTGTATTCAAAGGAAATGCGGCGTCCCGTGGCGGCAAAGTAGTCCTTGCAGGCGCGCAGCAGCTCGTCCACGCCCCACTTGTTGTTGATGGGCATGATGGAGGAGCGCGTCAGGTCGTCCGAGGCGTGCAGCGAGATCGAGAGCGTGATGGGCAGGTCGTATTTGGCAAGCTCGTAGATCTTGTCCACAAGACCGCAGGTGGAAAGCGAGATGTGGCGGTAGCCGATGCAGATGCCGCCCGGGGCATTGACCAGCTTGAGAAATTGGATGACGTTGTCAAAGTTGTCCAGCGGCTCACCGATGCCCATCATGACGATGCCGCCGATGCGCGCCTCGGGATCTTGGGCGCCAATATCTTTTTGTGCCGCGATCACCTGTCCGATCAGCTCGGCAGGCGTCAGATCGCGCACGCGCCCGCCAATGGTGGAGGCGCAGAACTTGCAGCCCATGCGGCAGCCGACCTGCGAGGAGATGCAGATGGTGGAGCCGTGCTTGTAGTGCATGACCACCGATTCCACGCAGTTGCCGTCGGAGAGCACAAAGAGATATTTGATGGTGCCGTCAATGGCGGATACTAACTTGCGGCGCACGAGCGGCAAGTGATAGGTTGTGACGCCTTCTAACTTTGCGATCGTTTTTTTGCCAACGTTGGAGATCTCTTCGGGCCCAAGACCCTTGTGCAGTCCCTCGAAGAGCTGGCGTGCGCGATATTTGGGTTCCCCGATCTCTGCCATTAAGGCTTCGAGCTCCTCGGGGAGCAGGGAGAGTATGTTTTCCATATGATTTTCCATTCTGACTATTGATTTTTTCA
>JAZQYT010000297.1:0-9748 GCA_045633665.1 Eubacteriales bacterium
TGAAATTTCACTCCTTTAAGGCAAAAAGCACTTGCTTCGGCAAGTGCTTTTTTAATCATGTAATCGTTTCCTTCTTCAAAGACATGCCCTGCCTGTAATCCTTTGGCGAGCAGCCGACTTCCTTGGAAAAAATCCGATAAAAATGCGCGTAATCCGCAAATCCGCACTCATAGGCAACGCGGTCGGCCGTCATATTACTGGTGGACAACAGCAGCTTTGCTTTGCGGATGCGCGCTGCATTGACGTAAGCGTGCGGTGTCGTTCCCATGGCGTCCCGAAAAATGCGGATGAGATAATTCTCGCTGAAATGAAGATCGGCCGCCAATTCGGAAAGCGTCGGCGGGCTTTGCAGATCCTGCGTCAGACGGCGCACCATATCATCCGCCAGCATATCCCGCTCGCTGCGCGTTTGCGCACGGAACAAATGCGTCAAAATGCTGCAAAGCAGCCCGTTTTTGATCATCATGGGGGCATCCCCGTTTTCGGCATCGGCCAGCTCAAGCAAAAGCGGCAGCAGCGCCTCGGGATCGAACGTGCCGCGCCGAGGCAGAACGGGGGCTTTTTCACTCCATTCGCACGCTCCGAAATGCAAATAGAAATAGACGGGGCAATCGCTTGGCTCGGGGCCATCCTGATAAAGCCCCCTTTGCTGGATATAGTATTCCCCCCTGGAAAGCTCTACCGGCACACCATCCTCGGTAAAGCGTAGCACACCGTCCAGCATCAGCAAAAGCACGTCACACCCCTCGGTGCGCGTAATATGCCGCTCGCGGGTAAGAAAACGGCGAAAAGCGGACAGACGATAGACGGGAACGGATTGCATGGAAATTCCGACGGCCACCTCAACGACCTCCCTTCAACATATGTCTTATTATACCGCATCCGTTTGATTTTTGCAATGTTTTTATCAATATTGTTCCTGTTATTTTTTGAAAAATCGTGATAAAATAAAAGCAACAAACCAACGGAGGCTCTTTTATGTCAAAATTGATTTCACGCATGTTTTGTCTGGCACTCGCATTCTCTTTTCTGACGGCCACCGCCTGTACCGGCGGCACGCCGCAAATCAATTCCCCCGAGTCCTCTCAAAAGACCGAAACAGACTTGCAGACGTCGGATTCTGCCACGTCCGAAACTGAGCCTGTACCGCCCGATGCGATGGGTGAGCCGCGAGACGTACTCGTTACTATGAAAGGAGCTGTAGACAACATGAAATTTTCTCCTCTTGCGCTGGGGCAGGTGCAAGCCACAAGCTGGCTGAAAAACCAACTGCTGCTTCAGGCCGAAAACGTTACCAAGCAATTTGAACACCTTTCCCCCGACTGCAAATCCGAGGGCGACAACCGCTCCGGCTGGCTGGGCGGCTCCGGGGAAAGCTGGGAACGCGGCACCTACTACACCCGCGGCCTGATCGCCTCGGCCTACGTACTGGACGATCCCGAACTCAAGGCGCAGGCACAGAAGTGGATCGACTGGACGCTGGAAAGCCAGATCGAAAGCGGTGCCTTTGGTCCTTTGGCAAACGATACCGAAAAATTGGACTACTGGCCGCTGATGCCCATGCTCATGGCATTGGAGCTTTACTACGACGCCACGGGCGACGAGCGCGTGATCCCCTTTTTGCAGAATTATTTTGCATGGGAAGCGGATGCACTCAAAGCAAAAAAGCTGACCTCCTGGGCAAGAGTACGCGGCGGAGACAACATTTTTGCCGTGCTTTGGCTGTATGAAAAAACGCAGGATGAATCCCTGCTTGAGCTGTGTGATCTTCTGTACAAGCAGACCTTTGATTGGGAAAAGGCCTACGACGAGCAGGCCTGGATGGACACTTACCACATCGTCAACGCACAGCAGAGCTTCAAGCTCTTCCCCGTTATGTATGCAGTGACAGGCGACGAGCATTATCTGGATCTTTACTACAAGGGCATCGAAAACATTTACATGGCCTCGGGACGTCAGGACGGCATGTCCAACGGTGACGAGATGAGCAGAGGCATTGACGGTGTGTACGGCAACGAGACCTGTGCCGTGGTGGAGCGTATGCTGTGCGACGAGATCGCCCTCTACCTGCTGCGCGACGCTACCATTGCCGACCACCTGGAGCTGATCACCTACAACGCTCTGCCGCAGCAGCTGCTGCCAGACGGCCGCGGACAGGTCTATTTCTCCATGCAGAATCAGGTCATGGCGACCAAGGGCATTCACGGCTTTACCAGCGAGGGCGGCGACCGCTCGATCTACGGTCTGCCCGGTGGTTTCCCCTGCTGTGTGCATAACTATCAGATGGGTTGGCCGCTCTTTATCGCATCCATGTGGATGGCCACTTCCGACCAAGGCCTGGCCGTGGGCGCATACGGCCCCAATACCGTTACTGCTACGGTGGGCAACGGTACAAATCTGCGCATTACCCAAACGACCAACTATCCTTACGAGGATACCGTTACGCTGACGCTCAATGCCGACAAGACCGATACCTATCCCATCTATATCCGAGTACCCGAATGGTGCGTGTCTGCCTCCGTGCAGGTCAACGGACACGCCGTACAGGCCGAGCTGATTGCAGGAGAATACGCAAAGCTGCAGGCAGAATGGCAGGACGGTGACGTCATTACCCTGACCTTCCCCGCAAGCTTTACCGCCACCCTGACAGACAACAACAGCGTCAGCATCCGCAGAGGCGCCGTGCTGTTCGCGCTTGAGATCGGAGAAAAGTGGAAGAAAATCAGCTACAATCCCCTGAACTGGAATCTTACACGCGAATATCCCTCCTACAACATCACGCCCACCACCGATTGGAACTACGCGCTGGAGAACTTCAACTTTGACGACGTAGCCTCCAATTTCACCGTTACCCGCAACGAAATTAGCGATCAGATGCGCTATCAGCTCTCGGATGCCCCCATCGTTTTGGAGGCAAAGGCAAGAGCCGTCAAGGACTGGGTACTGAATACGACTTACGATATTGCAGGAGATACACCCGTCTCGCCCGTGGAGGCTGACCGTTTGGAGCAAGAAACGGTTAGGGTACGCCTGGTTCCCTATTCCCACACTCGCCTGCGCATTACCCTGATTCCTTGGACGGGCGAGGCGCAGAGTGCCAAATCCGAGCGTCCCGACGCAAGCACCGTTCTGTTCCCCTCGGTCATCGTGCCATTGGAGGCACAAGGCGCGTCGGCAGGCACCACACAATTCTCCTACACTGTCGGTCTGACCTACACGTCCCCTGTCGATCTGACGCTTGCAGTCGAAATCAACCGCAAGGATGCCGGCACAGTCTCGCTGAAACAGGGATCGGGAACAGTCTCGTTGGACACCGAGCTTTTGGGGACCGACTACCACAATCGCATCTCTTTTGCAGAGGTAAACGGCTCCGCTATCCCCGAGGATCTGGCCCTTACTTTGTCGGTGACCATCCACGACAGCGGGATCGTCCGCTACGAGGCCGAGAGCGCTAAGCTGACAGGATCTGCATATAAGTCCACCACACACGTGGCAGGCATTGACGATCCCGGCTCTTCTTTGACCTTTGATACCCTGATCGTGGGCGAAGACGGGGACTATACGCTCCGCTTCTACTATGCCGCACCCATGGGCTTGGCCACGCACACCGTTTACGTGGACGGTGTTGAGCGCGGCACGCTGCGTTACAACGAAAACGGTAAATCTTTGGGCTGGGGATCCTTCAGCGAAGATATCTACGCTGATATCCACCTCACCCTTACCAAGGGGACTCATGTTCTCCGAATCGAAAAAACCGAATCCGACGTTGGCTTTGCCGAGCTGGACGCCTTCGAGCGAATCCCCTGCACGCTGACGGGCGGAGTCCCCACACCTCCTTCCGAGGATTGACATTTCACACGCAATATGCTATAATACCTCCAAAGAAAGCCTTTGGAGGTATTATTTATGTTACTGATCAAAAACGGATACGTCAAAACCATGGCAGGTGCGGACATCCCGAATGGCTGCGTGCTGATCGATAATAACGGCAAGATCGCTGCCGTGGGTACAGATATTTGCGAAGACGGTGCAACCGTGATCGACGCGGGCGGCAGACTGGTCACACCCGGCTGCGTGGAGGCGCATTGCCACATCGGTGTGGACAACTCCAAGATGCGCTGGGAGGGCATGGACTACAATGAAATGTCCGATCCCGTCACACCGCACATGCGTGCCATCGACGGCATCAATCCCATTGACGAGACCTTCCCTCTCGCCCTGCGCAACGGTGTCACCACGGCCTGCACAGGCCCCGGCAGTGCCAACGTGGTGGGCGGCACGTTTGTCGCCATCAAGCTGGCAGGCAATCGCGTGGACGATATGATCCTCAAAAATCCGCTCGCTATGAAGGTGGCGTTCGGCGAGAACCCCAAGGGCTGCTACGGACAGCGCGGCGGCAAAACGCCCATTACGCGTATGGCAACGGCTGCGCTTTTGCGCGAGCTTCTGTTCAAATCGCGCAATTACCTGCAGGCCAAGGAGGCAGGAAAAGAGCCGGGCTTCGACATGAAGCTGGAGGCCATGATCCCCGTGATCAAAAAGGAAATTCCGCTCAAGGCACACGCGCACCGCGCGGACGATATCTTCACTGCCATTCGCATTGCCAAGGAATTTGATGTGGATCTGACGCTGGATCACTGCACCGACGGTGAGTTGATCGCAGACCAGCTCGCAGCCGAAGGATACCCTGCGTTTATCGGCCCCTCCTTTGGCGGCAAGACCAAGATCGAGCTTGCCAACAAGAGCTTTACCACCCCCGGCGTGCTGCACCGCGCAGGCGTGCCGATCAGCATTATCACCGATGCTCCCGTCATTCCGCTGGAGCATCTGCCCATGTGCGCAGGCTTTGCGGTCAGCGCAGGCCTTGATATGGAGGAGGGCTGGCGCGCCATCACCATTAATCCCGCAACACAGACAGGCATCAGCGACCGCGTCGGCAGCCTGGAGGTTGGCAAGGATGGCGACGTTGTCATCTGGCAGGACGATCCGCTGCGCGTCATCGGTACCGAGGCATACGTCACTGTGGTGGACGGTAAGGTGGTCTATCGCGCGGAGTAACGAGCATTTTACCTGCTATATTCAATCACTCATAACACCATAAAGGGGCTGCGTCGCTTGACGCAGCCCCTTTTGTATACAACCGAGCAGCAAGGCGGCCCTCATGCAGGGATCAATCCTCTCCATCCATGACCTCTTGGTCAACAGGTCCTTTACTTGCCTTGAAATTATACACAGGCGTGAGAATATCGACCACCTCGGCAGTTGGCTCGATCGCATCCATGATCTCGTCCACGCGCCTGTACGCCATGGGAGATTCATCCAGCGTGGATTCATCGACCGACGTGGTGAAAACGCCTTCCATTTCTCTGCGATATTCCTCCAAAGAAAATCGCTCTTTGGCCTCGGAACGCTTCATGATCCTGCCCGAGCCGTGCGGAGCGGTACAGTTCCATGCCTCGTTTCCTTTGCCGATACACAGCAGGCTGCCGTCCTTCATGTTGATCGGAATCAAAAGCCGCTCCCCTTTTTGCGCGCTGACAGCACCCTTGCGCAGCACACCTGCAGTTGTGTCTATGTAGTTATGAATGGTGGCAAACTGCTCCAAAGCGGTCAGATTCAACGCGGCAAGGATGGTCTTCCCCATCGCAATACGGCTCTTGGCAGCGTAATCGACCGCAATATTCATATCGTGCAAATATCTTTGCAGATTTTCGCTCGACAAAAAGCAATCGTCCGGACGGAATTTGGATTGAATATCCGCAGGACGCATCTTTTTTCTATGGGCTTGCGCGGCATCCACACCGTTTTGCTCAAAAAACGCCTGCTCCTGATGATACTTGGCCACGTCGCGCCCCAAACGCCTGCTGCCCGAATGAATGATCAGATAGAGCGCGTCATTCATCCCACGCCCGACTTCAATGAAATGATTGCCGCCGCCCAGCGTTCCGAAGGATCGAAGCACCGTGTCGTGTCGGATATCCTCATAGCAATAAAGACTTTCAAGGGCAACATCAGCTACAGCGGGAATGCTGTGGTCATGAATGCTTGCACCGGACGGAATCTTTGCGCGGATACACGCATCCAACGATGCAAAATCAACAGATCGCTCGGCAAGTCTGAACACCTGCATACCGCAACCGATATCACCGCCCACAAATGCAGGATTGACAAATGTGCCAACCGTCATCGAGGTTCCTACGGTACACCCCTCGGCCGCATGCATATCGGGCATCATGGCGATCCTGCTGTCCCGTAACTGCTCCGTATTGCACACTCTGAGCACCTGTGCATAAGCGTCGTTGTCAACCGACGCGGCATACACCGTAGCGCTGTTATACTTCCCTACAATATCGAACATCTCCCGGCTCCTTTCATCAAGTGGTCTACGAAAATTCCGCATATGCCTTTCGCGTTGCTTTCATTATAGCACATTTTTCGGGATATGTAAACATATGAACTAGCATGATAATATTTATTCCGATTCATGTCTCTCCCCTGCTTTTTTTGCCTGCAAGCGATACGCAACACACCCAATGACGCAAAGCAAAGCACCGAAGAGCAACGTCACGATATGCGACAAGGAACTGTCCGACGTCATGCCGTAAAGGATACAGACCACGGCTATCCAAAGCACCGCTTTCTTTCTCAAAACCAACACCTTATCTGCAAACGTCATGATTACCTCCCATTCATGTCTTAATTGCATCACTATTATACATCAAGACCATCCAAAAGTCTATCACATAGACTTTACATTTCCGCAATCAAACGTAACATTTATAATTTTTCCTATATTACAACGCATTTATACAACACGTTATTTCATATCATTGATCATTCGAGATAGCATCGCACTTTCTCTCTATTTGGTTTTCGACGGAGAGGTCGAAGACACTCACCGCGCTGCGGTGAGTGATCGAGCTGCATGTTTAGATATAAAAATGGGTTGAGTTTCAGCGCAGCTCGAAGAGTTCGACACGATTGATGGAGCAGCAAAAAGGAACAGAGGCAACGCAGTTGCCTCTGTTCCTTTTTGGTGACCCATCGGAGAGTCGAACTCCGGACACCATGATTAAAAGTCATGTGCTCTGCCATCTGAGCTAATGGGTCAAATATTACAGCACGATTTTTTCGTACCGTAATATATTATCACACAAATGCGGATTTGTCAACAGTTTTTTGCGCAATTTTCTAACAAAATTCCGTCATCATAGCGAAAGTGCCTTGAGCTTACCGGCAAACTGCGCAATGTTCTCCTCGGAAATCGTGGGAAGCACCATATCTTCCCTTTGCTCTCCATTGTTACCGCCGCCCAGGATATTGTCGCGCTCGATCTTCAGAATCAGCTTATCCCAAAGGCTTTTTGCATGTGCAGGCACCATCTCTCCGCCAAAGCAGGCAAGATCAAATGCGCGCTCGCGCTGTACCTGTGTCAGATTCTTTTCATAATACTCCTCTGCACTGTCAGGAAAGCCGCACAGAATGAAATAGCCCGTTGGCCTGGCCGCAAGCACCGCATCCCATTTTTTTAAGTATTCCCTGACCGGCTTATACAGCTTTGCATAGCGGATGCAGCCGCCAATCACCACGATGTCGTAATTTGCGGGATCACTCTCAGCATCCTCGGTGGTACAAAGTGTGACATCCCTGCCCGAGAGCCTTTGCACAAGCAGATTGGCAGCGGTTTCCGTACTGCCTGTTTTGCTTGCGTACACGATCAAGATCCTTTTCATTTCCTCACCTCATTGCGTGCATTCCACGTTTTTGCCGTCGGTACGGACGGTCAGATCTCCGTTATAGGAATAATAGGTCAGCGCATCCAGATTGCGCATCAGATTGACCACTTCCATCTCAATATTGGCCAGCGCATCCGAGCAGATCACGCCGTACTTCACGCCGCACGTGGTCAGCAGGTCGCGCAGAGCCTTATTGTGGCTACCATGGTGCGGCAGCTTGATAAAATCGTACTGCCCTGCGTATTGCGTTTGCGCCAAAAAGTCCTCACAGCGCGCTTTTTCGGCATCTCCCATAAGCAAAGCGGTAAAATCGCCCAAGGAAAGACCGCAGATCAGCGAAAGGTCGTTATCCATGCTGTCCACGGGAATGGGATCCTCATGGCTCAGCTCGGGATAGACGCGCGAGACGTTGATCCACATACTGCCCACGGGAAGCGGTACGGTAGTATCGTCATTGAGCTTATGCACCTTGGTGCGTGCCTCGTTTTCCTGCAGCGAGGAAAGCAAGGAGCGATACAGCCCCGAATCGCGTACGTAGTTGGGCATATACACCTCGGCAACCTCAAAATCCTCAATAATTTTTGCAGCGCTGCCGATATGGTCGTTGTCAAAATGCGTCAGGATCAGATAATCGATACGCGCGATGCCCAGCGACTCCAGCGTATCGCTGATCTCACCGTAGTCGTCCGCGTCGGCCGTGTCGATCATGATCACTGTCTGATCCAGCTTGATCAGCATGCAATCGGATTTTCCTGTCTTGAGCACGCGCATGGTCAGCATATGCTCGGCATTGGCAAATGCATCCCCGGGATTGAGCGAGCCCGCGTGGCCGCCGCTCTGACCGGTCGTGCCGATCGCGCCCGTTCCCAGCTGTCCGGTTCCCTGTTGCGGTCCTTGATCAAGCACCTCACCGCTGCAGGCAGAGATGCTCAGCACCAACAGCATGCAGAGCAAAGCCGATATGATCTTCCAAATTTTCATCAAAATTCTCCTTATATACAGGATGAGCGGAGGGCACAAGGCTCTCCGCTTATCATTATATCCTAAATCTTTTGTTTTTACAAGAGTATTCACGCGTCGTATCAAAAAATTTACACTTACAGCGCGTCAATGCTCTCAAAAGCCGCTTTGATCTGGGAGGAAGTATATCCCTGTGCCAGCATTTTCTGATACAGCTTTTTGCGCTCGTCCCCTTCGGGGACTGAGTGACGGCAATGCGCAGCCAGCGCCTTGGCACAGACCTCGTCAAAGTCCACCTCGTCAAGGTAGGCCTGCACGTCTGCATCCGATGCGTCATAGCCCTTGGCGCGCAGATCATATTCCACGCGTCTGCGGCTTCTTTGCTTGGCCACGCTGCGCTCTGCCTCGCGCAATGCTGCAGAGCTTTCGCGCAGATATCCCGCCTCAATCAGCATGGCAACCGCACGCGCGGCATGCTCCTTGTCGCAGCCCTTTTGCACCAGCTTATAGGCCAGCTCGCGCGCGGAACGATCCCCATACGAAAGCGAGGTCAGCCCACGCACGTACGCGCGACAAACACCAGACGCATCCGCGATCCTTTCAGCCGTTTCGGCATCGATCGCGCCCTCGGTCAGCTGCATTTCCCCATACTGCGAGAGCAGCAACGGATACTTTTCCTTTTGGTATTGCTCGGCACTCTCCCCACGCAAGATCAGCGTCACCCACACAAGCCCCTTATCGGGTACGGGTGTGATCCTTTTCAAAATAATGTCCATATCATCCTATTCTTCCGAATACAGCTCGTCATAAAACCAGCGCATCGGGTTTTCATAAATATACCGCAAGTGTTCCTCGTAGTCTTGTCGATTGCGTACAATATGATCATAAGAACGATATTGCCAAATATTCATCCCATATTCTTTATTGCAAAATCTTTTGAAAGTAGATAAAAACCTTGCGGTAATCGTATTTTGCGCTGTAGGGACCGGCGTCCTCGACGGTCCGTCGTCAATGCCTTTTACCCACAACAATATATGAATATGATTCGGCAT
>JAZQYT010000298.1:0-7709 GCA_045633665.1 Eubacteriales bacterium
GAGATCCCGCCTGCGGCGGTTTTGCTTCATTTCGCTTCGCTCCATTACGCAAAACTTCGACTTGGTCGCTGCGCTCCCTCGCTCAGGATGACACATAATGGGATGCAAACCCCGTCCTACAGCCCAATGCAACATAACTCTCATTATGTGACTGTGAAGAAAAAACAATTTTATTTAAAAGGAGAACAAACTCATGAAAACAAACAACAAGGGCTTTTCGCTCGTAGAACTCATTGTCGTCATCGCCATCATGGCCATCCTGGCGGCTGTCGCTATTCCTACCTTCTCTGCATTCATCAATAAGGCAAACGTTGCTTCCGATGATAGCTATGCTTCTGACATTAAGTATGCTTGCGAAATTTCCTTCGCTGCAATCGGTGAAGTTACTAGTGTTACCGTTAAGGGCGACCAAAATGCTGCATGGAACACTATCACCGTTAATGTGACTACTCCCGGCACTGCAGGAACTAATGTGGTATATGTTTTGACAAAAACTGATAGTGGCAACACTGTTACCAAGGATTCGACAGCAATTACTACCGGTGATGACTACAAGGCTGCTACCGAGGCAATTGCGACCATCGACACTACTTATAAGTTCAAGACTACCGATTACGCTTCTGGAAAGTAATCAGTCTTTCTAAAGTTTCGAGATAATACGATAGTTTAACAGAAATGTATGAAGTTCCCGCTATTTGGCGACCGAATAGCGGGAATTTTTGGATGAAAGGAAATTTTTTATGAAGGAATTCTTGTTTTCGAGATCCCATAAAAAGCACTATTCCAGCGCAGTCGTGCGTATGGGAAAGAACAACTTGGGTTTCTCGTTGGTTGAATTGGTTATCGTAATTGCGATCATGGCAATTCTTGTTGCTGTTGCGATTCCTGTTATTAGCGTTTTTATTGAAAGATCCAAGATAGCAAACGATAAGCAGATAGTATCTGATGTGATGTATGCGATAGATCTTGGTGGACAGTCAATGCAGTATGAATTTACACAAGATCAAGTTGGAACTAGCACGGCCTTAAAGGTTCCGATTGGCATTATTATTTTAGGTGATAAAGAGGGAATTACTGTTATCGGCAGTACAGCTCAAAACAAAGCATCTATCGAAGCGGTTTTGGAAGATACACTAGGTACCACTTATTCCTCTAGTATGGCTCTAAAATATGATGGTTGGGCTAATTCAACTTATGCTTCGTTCTTCTCCTCTGCTGATGAAATGATGGATAAGGTTGACACTATTGGTACGGGAACACTAAACTACTTGAACAATCTGAACAATTTTAATTTGGCAGTTGTTAAGACTACTTATGCTGATGGAAAAGTAAGTATTCTTACTCGCGGTTGGAGCGGATGGGAAACAAAAAAATCAATATCTATTATCAGTAGAGGATATGCAGATGCCGAAGAGATGACTTCTTGTTTAGCTCAAGCAGTATCTAGGGTTGATAGAGCCACTTTTATTACTAAATGGACGAACCTAAAGACAGAGCGTGAAGGATTTGGTTTGTCAGCATTACCTAATGCCGATGGATCACAGAATAAAAACGCTGCACGTGAATATTATTCTGCTGTTCGCGCAGCATATAGCCAGTGCTTTAGTAATTATGTAAAGAATAACCATGGTGATCATGATAATTGGGAAGATCATGTAAATGATATCATGGGCTGGGGTGAATCCGGAAATGATATGCTGAAACAGGAAGCAGGCGATGCTTTGGGTGGAATTGCCGGTTTGCTAACTGGAGCTAATGATATGACATTCCCTTTCTCGGTTAGCGAAGAATCTTTTGCGCGTAGCGATAATGCAAGTGAAACAAATGATGATTTTGTAGATTGTCCGCATTGTGAATCTCTATGGTATGAATATTATCAAAGCGAGCAGGCAAAAGCTGATGCAGCCGCATTCTATGATACTATGGTGACCGGTGCTTCATACAAAAACCCGGATGACAGCAAGCCTGCGTATGAAGGTATTATTGATTGGGCAAAGGAGGAAACCGATACTTTCACCTCTTTGTATGATGATGCAACTGCTGAAATCAATAAGAACGATATCAGCATTATGATTACAGTATACCAAGATCCCGAAACCGGTCTTATTTACGGAGAATGCAACACCCCCGGTGTACTGGATGAATAATCATCCGCTGACAAATGAACACCATCTTGATTTCAAACCGTCTTGCGGAGAAATGCCCGAGCATCCTTGACCTTTGGGATCATGAAAAAAACGCAGGGGTGAGTCTGCAGGATATATCGCTTCACGCTAAGAAAATCGTGTGGTGGAAATGCGAAAAAGGGCATAGCTGGCAGTCGCCTGTCAACGGTGTTGCCTCGAACGGCACGCGCTGCCCCTATTGCGCGGGCTTGCGTGCCATCCCGGGTGAGACCGACCTTGCCACGCTGTTTCCCGAGGTGGCTGCTGAGTGGGACTTTGACAAAAACGGTGATCGCGATCCCGGCAGCACCGCCCCCGGTACCCATACCAAGGTCTGGTGGAAATGCGCGCTTGGTCATTCCTGGCAATCCGCGCCCTATTCGCGCACGGGAACTCTCAAATCCGGCTGCCCCTACTGCACGGGACGCAAGGTTTTGCCGGGCTTTAACGACCTGGAAACGCTCAAGCCCGCGCTTGCGAGTGAATGGTACCAGCCTCTCAACGGTGACTTGACGCCGTCCGACGTCACTCTTGGCTCTAACAAGAAGGTCTGGTGGCGTTGCTCCGACAATCACGTGTGGGAGGCCTACGTGTACGCGCGCACACGCTTCAAGGGCAGCGGCTGTCCCGTTTGCACGGGCGTGGCCAAGCCGCGCAGGATCAAGTATTTCATCGACGATGATTGTATCCTGATCCGCTCCCAATCCTGAAAATTCCGCAGACGTACAAGTAAAAAAACTAAAGCAGAAGTCTTGGCGTGATACTCTAAGCGGAGTATCACGCCAGTTCTATTCGCCTACGGCGAGTGATATTGCTACGCAGTGATATTCGGCTTACGCCGAGTGAATATTTCGCCAAAGGCGAAATTCTGCTTCGCAAGTTTATTGGCGAATAGAATAACACTGAAGCCACAAGGCTTCAATATCACTGTCGCTGTGCGACAATATCACTCTTTGCGTCAGCAAAGAATATCACTTATAAAAAAGCAGAAAAGAGAGAGCTTTACGGAATTTTGCTTCCGCATCACTCTCTCTTCTGTTTTTGTCGTTTTCCGCTTTATCAGTTGCAGATCTCGTAAGCCATGTTATACAGCTTCTCGATCTTGGCCTGGCGGTAAGCGCAGCGAGCGCGCATCGATGCGATCTCATCAGCGCTGAAGCGATTCAGGTCGCCATCCTTGAGCTTGCCCTTGTTCATGCGGTCAAGCACCAGCGCGTAGTTGATATCCTCGTTGGTGATCTTATTCTCCAGCACGCACATAACGCGGTTGGATTTCCCCTGCAGCAGCAGATTGACAGCCCCAACGCCCATCTGTGTTGCGGTCATACGGTCACGCAGGGTGGGGCCGCCGCCGCGGATGATGTGACCGACGCGTGCAAACTTGGTTTCAATACCTGTCTGCGCCTGCACCTTTTCAGCAAAATATTCGCTGTATTTGCGGCCGTTCACCTGGGGCATACCCTCGGAGAACACCACGATAATGCCTCTCTTGCCTTTTTCGCGGACGCTTGCGACCTTGCGGATGGCTGCCTCCTCGTCAAAGCCGGTTTCGGGAATTGCGATCGCAACAGCACCCGTGCAAATGCCTGCATAAAGCGCAACCAGACCGCAATCTCTGCCCATGACCTCCACGACGTTGCATCTTGCGTGAGATTCGCAGGTATCGCGCAGATAGTCGATCATGCCAAGCAGCGTGTTGACCGCCGTGTCGTAGCCGATGGTCAGGTCGGTAGCGGTAATGTCGTTGTCAATGGTCGCGGGAATGCCGATCGAGGGAATGCCGTGATTGGTCAGATCGGTCGCGCCGCGGAAGGTTCCGTCGCCGCCGATTGCCACGATCGCGTCAATCTTCTGCTCGCGGCAGGTCTTGAGTGCCTTTTCCATGCCCTCGGGCGTTGCAAACTCGGGGCAACGGGAGGAGTACAGGATAGTACCGCCGTGGGTGATGATATTGGAAACGCTGTGAGATTCCAAGGGGATCAGGTCACCGTTTAAAAGACCTGCATAACCGCCGTTGATGCCGACGACCTCAATGCCCTCGGCCAGCGCTTTTCTTGTCACGGCTCTGACAGCCGCATTCATGCCGGGAGCATCGCCGCCCGACGTTAAAACACCGATTTTTTTGAACTTTGCCATGTATTTGCCTTTCTTTCCCATCATGGGACCACAAAATTTCTCAATTTATTATTTTACTATACTTTGGCAGAAAAATCAAGGGCTTTGATCGAATTTTCGTCAAAAAGTGTGATGAAATTTTGCCTCTTTTGTCGCAAGCGTGATCGCAAGCAGCGCAGCGCGGGAGCGGATCTCGTGGCGCGGCAGATAAGGCGGCATGCAATAACGCACAGCATACGTCCGCTCCGGGGAGCTTACACCGATATAGACCGTGCCGACAGGCGTTTTTTCGCTGCCGCCTCCGGGGCCGGCAAGGCCTGTCAAGGAGATGGCAATCTCCGCGCCTGTGCGCGCTCTTGCGCCTTGTGCCATGGCCTTTGCCACGGGGGCGGAAACCTCGGTATATTGCAGGATCAGCTCTGCGGGAACGCCCAGAAGCTCGGTCTTCATTTGGTTGGTATAGGTGATAAAGCCGCCCACGTACACAGAGGAAATGCCGGGCTGGGAGGTAAGTAAGCCGCCCACAAGGCCGCCCGTGCAGGATTCTGCCGTGGCAAGGCGATAACCGTATTGTGAGAAAACGTTGTAAGCATCTGCTACGGGGTTGGGTGTAATGATATTCTTTTTGATATAGGGCATAACGCGCCTCCTTGACCGATATTGCAATCATTATACCACAAATTTGCCATTTTGTAAACCAATGATACCAAAACTGTGCTTGACATAAGGGGCTTTTTTTCGTATAATGAAGGATATAAACAAGAAAGGGGGACTGCACCGTGAGCAAATGTACGGCATGTCCGCGCGCATGCGAAATTGACCGCGACGCGCGCAGAGGATATTGCGGACAGACGAGCGCGTTGCGGATCGCGCGTGCGGCGCTGCATATGTGGGAGGAGCCCTGCATCAGCGGTGAACGGGGATCGGGAACGGTGTTCTTTTCGGGCTGCAATCTGGGTTGCGTATTTTGTCAGAACTATCGCGTCAGCCATCGCGGACAAGGGGTTGAGATCACTGCGGACGAACTGATCGGAAAAATGCTTGATCTGCAAGAGCAGGGCGCGCACAATATCAATCTGGTCACCCCCACGCATTATGCCGAGCAGCTGTTGCCCGTGCTTGAAAAGATCAAGCCGCAGCTGCATATCCCCGTCGCGTATAACACGGGCGGCTACGAAAAGACGGAAACGCTGGAGATGCTTGCGCCTTACGTGGATATTTGGATGCCCGATTTCAAGTTTGGCAACGCGCAGATCGCCAAGGATTACGCGGGCGCTGCCGATTACCCCGAGGTTGCAGCGCGTGCGATTGCTAAAATGTACGAAATGGCAGGCAAGGTGCGGTTTGACGAGGAAGGTATGATGAAGCGCGGTGTGCTGGTGCGCCATCTGGTGCTGCCGGGCTGCCGCAAGGATTCCATGGCGGTGCTTGACAGGCTTGCCGGGATCGTACCCGTGTGTGACGTACGCCTGAGCCTGATGAGCCAATATACCCCCGAATTTGCCGCCGACGCGCCCTTTGCCAACCTGCACCGCCGCGTGACCTCGTTTGAATACGAGTCGGTCATGGCGCATGCCGAAAAGCTGGGCTTTATTGGTTACATGCAGCAAAGGGAATCGGCCACGGCCAAATATACGCCTGAGTTTGAAGGGGAAGATATGTAAAGAAAACAAATTGCCGTAGGGGAGGGGTATTTTGCTTGCAAATATCCCTCCCGCAAAATTGGAAACGCTTACGGGAAAGGATAAGAGAGATAGGCTATGGAACAATGCTTTTGCAGTATGTACTGAAACAATGCAACGGTATTCCGAGTCTTTGGATTTTGAGCAATAACGATAGAGCTAACGCATTTTATAAAAAGCACGGTTTTGTTGAAAGCGGCAAAAAGAAGCAGCTCCGAAATGATCTTTTTGAAGTAGAGCTGATTTTGTATTCTGAGAGGTAAGAGAAATCATTTGTTGTTCGTGGGAGAAACAGCATGACGAAGTTCCGAAGATAATGTGTTATGATTGGTAGCATCATGGGCCGTCCGCAAGGCCGATCCCTACAAAGGTGGGGCGGGCAGTCGAGGGCGCCTGTCCCAACAAACGATGGGATCATTGCGGTGAAGTTATCATTGCAACTCACCCAACAGGCGACTTTGTGCGAAATCTGCGTTGTTGACTTTGTGCTTTTCGATTGCTATAATGAATGCATAAAGGCCTTTAAATGAACTGAAAAGGAGATTTTTTATGGAAATCGGAGCAAAAATCAAGCAACTCAGAATTAAGGCGGGCTTGACGCAGGAGCAGCTGGCGCGTGGACTTGGCATCAGTGCGCAATCGGTATCCAAATGGGAAAATGCCGTGACCATGCCGGACGTAGCGCTTTTGCCGCTGCTTGCAGGCGAGCTTGGTGTGAGCATTGACGAGCTTTTTGACCTGACCGTGGAGCAAAAGCTGCACCGCATTGAGCGCGGTTTGGATGTACAGAGCGAGTTTTCTCCCGAGGAATTTGCGCGGCATGAGGAGTTTTTGCTGCATCAGCTGGACGAGCATCACGACAGAACCGAGATTTTGGAGTATCTTTCCCGCCTGTATCATTTCCGCATGGAGGCAGATGCAAGGCGCGTCAGCAAATATGCACGCGAGGCAATGCTGCGCGCGCCCGAGCGTAAGTGCTGCCAATGGATGCTGCAAATGTCCGAGGGCGCTGACGTGTGGGATTGGAACGTGGCAAATCATACACGCGTGATCGACTTTTATAAGGAGGTCATCGCAAACGACCGCATTACCCCCAAGGCTGCCTTGCCGTACATGTATCTGATCGACAATCTGATCGCAGATCACCGTACCGCAGAGGCGGCAAAATATCTGGAAGAATACGCGGCACTGACTGCGGCAAGACCTTTTATGATTCCCGTGTATCGCGCGCATATCGCGCTTGCCGAATACGACGTGGCAAGGGCTGACGCGATTATGGCCGATGCAGAGCCGTATTTTGTTGAGGATGCCGGATTCTTATTTGAAATGGCGCAGTACCACGCCCGCAAGGGGGATTACCGCAAGGCGATTGAATACTATGAAAATTCGTGGGAAAGTGAGCGCGAAAAGCCGAGATATACCGACGCTTTAGACGCGATCTGCACCGCGTACGAGATCCTTGGCGACAAGGAAAACGCTATTGCGACCTGTGACCGCCTGCTCACCGCCCTGATCGAGGAATGGGGCTATGAAAAGGATCACGCCCCCGTAATCGAGACGCAAAAGAGAAAGAATTGCCTTTTATGTTGTGAGCAGTGATATTATGACCTACGGTCATAGTGATATTGCTTGCAGCAGTGATATTATCGCTTTGCGATAGTGATATTGCGCTTCGCGCAGATAACAAAAAACCTCGAGCGGCTGCTCGAGGCTTTTTGTTAATACGCAATCGTGGTCATCAGCGCGT
>JAZQYT010000299.1:0-1971 GCA_045633665.1 Eubacteriales bacterium
ACGGCATTTCCTGCGCGGGAAAGCGTGCCGTGCAGCTTTCGCGCGCAGATTACGACAAATACGATCTTTTTATCGGTATGGACGCTGCCAATATCCGCAATATGCACCGCATCCTTGGCGGTGACCCGCAAAATAAGATCCGAAAGCTCATGGACTATACCCCCAAGGGCGGTGACGTTGCCGACCCGTGGTACACCCGCCGCTTTGACGTGACCTATGCCGACGTCAAGGCAGGCTGCGAGGGGCTGCTAAAAGATTTATTTAAGGAGTAAATACCGTATGAATTTCACCGAAATCGCACAAAATCGCCAATCCTGCCGCAGCTTTGACGCGTCAAGAGCGGTTGAACAGGAAAAATTGGATGCAATCCTTGCATCCGCGCGCCTTGCTCCCTCGGCTTGCAACGCGCAGCCCTATCATATTACGGTCTGCCGCTGCCAGGCTGCTGCCAAGGTAGCAAAGGCGGTGCAGGGCATGGGTATGAATAAATTTGCGTCCGATGCACCTGTGATGCTGGTGATCTCCGAGGCGTCGTATAACGTTGCAGCCGCCCTTGGCGCAAAGATCAAGCATAGCGATTTTCGTTCCATCGATATTGGCATCATGACCGCATATTTGACCGCAGAAGCCACCGCGCAGGGGCTCTCCACCTGCATTCTCGGTTGGCTGGATGATGACGAGCTGCGCAAGATCTGCGATTATGACGCACCCGTGCGCTTAGTGATCGCGCTGGGATACGCCAAAGCCGACGACAAGATGCGAAAAAAGAAGCGCATGGAGATGGAAGAGCTGGTTACCTACTTGGAGGATTGACATGAGGGTTGAGCAGATTATCGCAACGCCGACTGAGATAGAGCTGTATATCCCCGAGCTCCCCTTGGTTTCCAAGGTGTACGCAGAGGCGAGATTGCCGCTGGTCACGGGGGACGCGCGTCGCGTCCATCACGGCAGGATCGTGGCTGTGACCGAAACCAAGCGCAAGCGCAGCATTATTTTTGGCCGCTATGCAGGGGATATTGACCTCTTGCTCTGCCGCTTTGAGGCGGTCGTTGGCGGGAAGATATTGGACGGCGTGCGCTATGTGACCGACATGACCACCGAATGCTCGAAAACCGCGCCTGCACCCTTTAAGGTCACGCGTCCCGTGGGCACTTGGGTGACCTCTACGCCCGAGGATATTGATTACCTTGGTATGGGCTGCATGATGACCGAGATCAACAGCCCCTGGATTCAGACCTTAGAGTCCGAGGGAGCGATCACGCACGAGTTTTGCGGCAAGACCTACTATTTTGATCAGCCTACTATGAACCTCTACGATCGCCTTATGCAGCCCTGCATTGACCGCGGTATTCCGTGCCTTGTCCGTATGATCAACCGCTTCTCCTATCGTCTCAAGGGCTCTGACGATGCGCTGAACAAGATCACGGGTCACCCGGGATATGCGTCCACCGGCTTTTCAGAGCAGATGAGTGCCTTCAATCTGCGAACAGAGGAGGGCATGTGGATGTACTGCGCATTTGTTGACTTCGTCTGCGCGCGCTATCTGGATGCAGGTGCGCCGCTGTTTTGCAGCGACGTGCTGGATATCGGCAACGAGATCAACGCGCAGGACACCTGGCACAACATGGGTGCAATTCCGTGTGCGCAGTTTATGGAGGAATACGTGGTGTCCCTGCGTCTTGCACACTTGATCGCACGCAAATATAATGCCAATTCGCGCGTTAATATTTCGCTGGACCACTATTTTGCCACCGCGCTCAAGGATGATCCGCTGCACATGTATCACGGTCGTGCCGTGCTTGCGTATCTTGCCGCGTATTGCAAGCGTGACGGTGACTTTGATTGGGGCATTGCGGCGCATCCGTATCCCGAGAATCTGACTAAGCCGGATTTTTACAACGATATCACTGCCACATTTGATTGGAACACGCCGCGCATTACCATGAAGAACCTTGAAATGCTGCAGGCACT
>JAZQYT010000300.1:0-4811 GCA_045633665.1 Eubacteriales bacterium
GTCTTCCTAAGACCGCTTGGCCTCCGACTTCTGCGTTTGCAACCAGCTCGTCGAACGCCTCATCGCTCTTTTCGGGCAACGTGTACTGCACCATCTCTACCTTATTAAACTGGTGGCCGCGCACCATGCCGCGCTCATCCGCTCTGTAAGAGCCTGCCTCGCGACGGAAGCAAGGGGTGTAGGAAATATACTTACGGGGCAGATCTGCCTCGGTCAGGATCTCGTTGCGGTGCAGAGATACCAGCGCGGTTTCAGCGGTGGGCAGCATAAAGCGGCGACGCTCGTCGTCATCCTGCTGCTCCAGCCAGTATACCTCGTCCTTGAACTTGGGGAACTGGCCTGCGGTCTGGCCGCACTCATAGCCCAGCATGTGGGGTACCAGCATCAGCTCATAGCCGTTACCGAGGTGGAAATCGATAAAGTAGTTGAGCAGCGCCCATTCCAGACGCGCGCCAACACCGGAATAGATCCAAAAGCCTGAGCCGGACAGCTTTGTTCCGCGCTTGTAGTCAATAAGACCAAGATCGGTGCAAAGATCTACGTGATTTTTGGGCTCGAAATCGAACTTTCTGGGCTCGCCGTAGTAGCGCAGAGGCTGGTTGTTTTCCTTACCGCCGGGCAGAAGATCCTCGTCGGGCAGGTTGGGCAGGCAGAGCAGAAGGCCCTGATACTGTACCTCAACAGTCTTCTTTCTCTCGTCGATCTCCTTGACGCGTGCACCCATTTCCTTCATCTGTGCGAAGATGGGAGCGACGTCCGCACCCTGCTTTTTGAGCTGGGGGATCTGCTTGTTGATCTTATTCTGTTCAGCCTTGATGGTCTCGCCCTCTACGATCAGAGCGCGTCTTTCGGTATCAAGCGCCAGGATCTGTTCAATCTCCTGTCTTGCGTCCTTGCCCTTCTTTGCAAGTCTGGCAATGACCTCTTCGGGGTTACTTTTGATATAATTGATGTCGATCATGATAATTTCTCCGTTAATTTATTAGTCTTGATCTGCGAAAAAGTCGCTTCCGCAGAGAATTTTGATGATTTCCTCCAGATCCTGATCGTCCTCATAGGACAATTCAACGATCTTTTTCTTGGCAACGCGGGCAATTCTGACCTTTCTGCCAAGCGTGTGCATAACGCGACGCTCCAAATCCTTCATATAGACCTTGCGCTGGGAATCGGAGTCATCGATCTCTTCGGGCTGCTCGTCAGCTTCGGCGCGCGCCTTGAACAGACGTACGATGCGCTCGGTTTCGCGCACGGAAAAGTCCTTTTCTACGATCTTATGCGCCAGATCAACGATCTGTGCATCGTCGTCAAGGCCAAGCAACGCTCTTGCGTGACCGCCCGAAATGTCGCCCTTTTTGAGCAGTTCAAGTGCCTCCTCGGGGAGATCCAGCAATCGCAGCATATTTGTGATGGTGGAACGGTTTTTGCCCACCTTTTTTGCCACGTCGTCCTGTGTACAGCCATATCTGTCGATCAGCGCCTGATAAGCAAACGCTTCTTCTACGGGGTTGAGATCCTGCCTTTGCACGTTCTCGATCAGCGCGATTTCGGACGTTTTCATATCGTCGCTGTCCATAATGACCACGGGAACTTCGGTCAAACCGGCCATTTTTGCGGCTCTCCAGCGGCGTTCACCCGCAATGATCTCATAAGTACCGGGCGCAACGGGGTTTTCACGCACGATCAGCGGTACAAGCACACCGTATGCGGCCACGGAATCTGCCAAAGCCTGCAGAGGCTCAAGATCAAAATCCTTTCTGGGCTGATCGCGTCTGGGCTCAATATCGGCTACGCGAAGCGTTGTGATCGAGTCTTTTTTGGATTCCAGCATGTTATCGTCCAGAATTTCGTAGAAATTTCTGCCGAGTCCGCCTTGTTTTCTTGCCATTTTACGCTACCTCCCCATCAAATTCTGGTTGCGAGATCTTTGGCACAAGCCAAATACTCAACAGCACCCTTGTTACGCTTGTCGTGGTAGTATACGGGCATACCGAAGCCCGGCGCCTCGGACACCTTAACGCTACGGGAAATAGGGGGATCTAGCAGCTTGTCAGCGTAGTGGCGGCGCAGCTCGTTCATAACCTGCTGGGAAAGAAGTAGTCTGCCGTTATACATGGTAATCAGAATGCCCGTCACGGACAGATTATTGTTATAGTGCGACTTGATGCGTCCTACCGTAATCATCAGCTGAGAAAGTCCCTCGAGTGCGTAGAATTCGCACTGCATGGGAATCACGATGCCGTCACTTGCAGCCATTGCGTTGACGGTCAGCATGCCTAAGGAAGGAGGACAGTCGATGATAATGTAATCGTAGCTGTCCTTAATAGGTGCAAGCGCTTCTTTCATGCGATATTCGCTGTCTTCGTGTTGGAACAGCTCAAATTCTGCACCTGCAAGTGCAATATTGGTGGGAACGAGATCCAAATTATCGTATTCGGTTTCCATAATTGCGTCCTGCATAGGGACGTCACCGGTCAAAACGTCGTTAATGGTCAGCTTGAGTGACTTTTTAGGGACGCCTGCACCGCTGGTCGCGTTGCCCTGAGGGTCAAGGTCGATCATAAGCACCTTGTGCCCGAGAATGCCGAGAGAAGCAGCGATGTTTACAGCAGAAGTTGTCTTACCTACGCCGCCTTTTTGGTTACAAAAAGAAATAATTTTTCCCATAAAATCTATTTATACCTCCGAAAAATACACTGCAAATATTATATCACGAATAAAACGCGAATGCAATAGTTTTTTACAGAAATATTGTACTTTTTTTAAATGTTCACGAGAAACCATGTGTATAAAAATGTTTCACGTGAAACAACGATTTAAAGAACAGGTATGTTTCACGTGAAACAACATGGTAGGATAGAACAATGTTTCACGTGAAACTTTGTGCGCGGACATTTACCATGTTCCACGTGAAACCTTACTCGCGCACAATAATCGTGATTCTTTGCCAGCGATCGCCTGATTCGGTCAAACAAGAAACGTGATATCCAAAATTACGCAATTTATTGGTCGCGACAGCAATATAATCGGTAAATGAAGCAATGTTTGCTACCCGTTGGTCAGATTCATTGGTTGATAATTCTGATATAGCGCCACTTCTGTATTTCTCGACAAGATCTTCGGTTTGTTGCACGGTCAAACGCATTTGTCCAGCGGTTTCTATCAGCTTCACTCTTTTTGGAGGCAAAATCCGTAAAAGCGCGCGTGCGTGACGCTCGGATAGCTGATAATATAAGATGCGTTCGCGTTCTTGCTGTGAATATTGTAATAGCCTGATCTTGTTGCCTACAGATGATTGGCTGATATGTAATCGCGCTGCAAGAGAGCTTTGCGCGTATCCCCATTCGACGCATAGTTTTTGCATCAGTTCGGCTTGTGCAAACATATCACAATTTTTGTCTGTAATATCCTTTAACAGAATTAATTCTTGCTCCGTCATACGTATCTCCTTTGCTTGTTTTGCGTCATTTTATCATATCGGCAGAAAGAAAAATGTAAATGCAGAAAGCATCGCAAAAATCAATATAAAAAGGTAAAATGTTTATGAAATAGTTATCGTGTCGTGCGAAAGATAAAAAGATAAGAAAAAACCGCTGCATTACAGCGGTTTTTTTAAGATCTGCGCGTATTGGCGCGGAAAATTATTGGGTGTATGAGCAACTTTGCGAATGATAAAGACGTAACGTTCTTCTTGATTGCCGTTTTCGTCCTTTAAGGTGAATTTATGCGTGTCGGTCAGTTGGCCGCCAAGCTTTTGAATCGCACAGCGCGCATCCTCCAGTTCTTTTTGACCGGATGCACCTTTCATAGCAACAAACGTGCCGCCTATCGCAACGAAAGGTAACGTAATCTCACAAAGGATGCGCAGCTCGGAAACGGCACGCGCTGTGACGATATCAAAGCTCTGGCGCATATTGGTCTTGGCAAGATCCTCCGCGCGGCCCGCAAGGGCAGTAACGTTGGTGAGATTAAACTTTAGCGCGGTGCTTTGCACATGCGCGATTTTCTTTGCTGTGCTATCAATGGCTGTAATGGAGAGATCGGGACGGGCAACTGCAAGCGGCAGCGTTGGAAACCCACCGCCTGTGCCTACGTCAAGCAGCGTCGCGTTTTGCTGAATATAGGCTGCAATGGTCAGAGAATCTGCAAAGTGCTTGGTGATGACTCCGGGAACGTCTCGAATGGCAGTCAGATTGTGTATCTTGTTGACTTCTAAAATATGCTCGCAAAGTAGTGCATACGTTTGCTTTTTTTGTGCAGTCGCGTACTCGGAAAGGCCGTTTGCGGCAAAAACTTGGTCAAAAATCTCGGAAAATTGTTTCATATAACCTCCATTATTTGATTCCCAGCCAGATCAGCAGCACAGAGATATCCGCGGGATTGACACCGCTGATGCGTGATGCTTGCCCGATGGTCAGCGGCTTGATGGCATTGAGCTTTTGTGCGGCTTCCAAGCGCAAACCCTTGATGAGCGTGTAATCCGTGTCGGGAGAGAGGTGCTTGTCCTCTAATTTTTGGTGTCTTTGCGCTTCGGCAAAAGCGCGCTTGATGTAGCCCTCGTATTTGATGTCAATCTCCACTGTTTCCAGCACGCGTCGTGCAAGAGGTGCGCGCGCGTCGTCCACGGGCGAAATGTCAGCATAAGTCAGCTCGGGTCTGCGTAAAAGATCGGCCAAAGAACAGCCGGATTTAATGGGCGGCAGACCGTGAGAAGCAAGAAAATCGTTGGCTTTAGCCATGGAAATGTGCGTGTTTTCCAAACGATCCTTCTCATTTTTGATCAATTCCTGCTTTTCAAGGAAGTTTTGGTATCT
>JAZQYT010000301.1:0-10721 GCA_045633665.1 Eubacteriales bacterium
TAATTATCTCTTGGAGAACTGAGGTGCACGACGTGCAGCCTTCAGACCGTACTTCTTTCTTTCCTTCATACGAGGGTCTCTGGTCAGGAAACCTGCTGCCTTGAGAGCGGGTCTGTAGTTAGCGTCAACGTTCAAAAGAGCGCGAGCAACACCGTGACGGATTGCGCCTGCCTGGCCGGAAATGCCGCCGCCGTTAACGGTAGCAACGATATCGAACTTGCCCAGGGTGTCGGTGGTGCCGAAGGGCTGGTTTACGATCAGCTTCAGAGTCTCAAGACCGAAGTAATCGTCAATGTCACGACCATTGATGGTGATAACACCGGTACCGGGATAGAGTCTTACGCGAGCGATGGACTTCTTTCTTCTGCCGGTTCCGTAGAAATAGGGCTTTGCACTGGTATACATTGGTTATCTCCTTCCTTTCTCTCGATTAAAACTCGTAAGCTTCGGGCTGCTGAGCCTGGTGCTTGTGAGCTTCACCTGCATAAACCTTCAGTCTGGTGAATGCGGTGCGGCCGAGTGTGTTGTGGGGGAGCATACCCTTAACTGCCAGCTCCATAGCCATCTCGGGGCGCTTTGCCATCAGTTCCTTGTACTGAATGGACTTCATACCGCCGACGTAACCGGAGTGGTGGTAGTGGTACTTCTGCTCCAGCTTCTTGCCGGTCAGAACTGCCTTATCTGCGTTAATGATAACAACGAAGTTACCGCAGTCAACGTGGGGGGTGTAGGTCGGGTCGTTCTTGCCGCGGAGCAGGTCTGCAGCTGCAACAGCGGTCTTGCCGAGAGGCTTGCCTGCTGCATCGAGAACATACCACTTACGAACTACAGCTTCTTTCTTCTGCATGAATGTGGACATGTTAATTTTCCTTTCAAAACATAGTGATAGTTTTCATTACCGGCATATTATATCACGCGTTTTTCAACTTGTCAATACCTTTTTGAAAAAAAGTTGGAAATTTTTAATTTAGCATATCAAATGCTCTCGTTTTCTCGTTTTTTTGGCGTTTTTTGGCCTCATCGCTCCATGTCCGATCACGTTTTTCTCCCCTGCCCCTCGCATCTTACAAGCCCTTATTGCATATAGTAAAAATAACGATCAAAACGAAAGGAAGCACAAGTATGCAAAATCAGTTTTTACCCGAGGGCTGCCGTATCTCCTTGCCGCAAAACCGTGACGCGTTGGCCTCCCTCTCCACCATAGAAAAGGCCGCCGAGTGCGGCACCGTTCTCGAAGCCAACGCCGTTTTGTGCGATCGCGAAATGAATCTGCACGTCGATCTTGGCTGTATGCACGGCATCATTCCCAAGAGCGAGGCGGTGTTCTCACGCGACACAGAGCCCGTAAAGGATATCGCCATCATCTCACGCGTAGGAAAGCCCGTCTGCTTTACGGTCGAGCAGATCACGTACACGCGCAGCGGTGCGCCCGTAGCCCTGCTCTCGCGCAAAAATGCGCAACGCAGATGCATGCTGCAGTCCTTGGGGCATCTGATCCCCGGAGATATCATTCCCGTGCGTGTGACGCATCTGGAGCGGTTCGGTGCGTTTGCCGACGTGGGCTGCGGCATTTGTGCGCTGCTGCCGCTGGACGGAATTTCGGTTTCCCGCATCTCGCACCCATCGGATCGATTGCAGCCCGGCATGATGCTGCATTGTGTGGTGCGTTCTATTGATTCGGAAAGCGGCAGGATCACGCTTTCCCTGCGTGAGATGCTTGGCACGTGGGAGCAAAATGCGGCTATGTTCTCTGCCGGGCAGACGGCTGCAGGCATCATTCGCAGCGTGGAAAGGTACGGTGTTTTCGTTGAGCTTGCACCGAATCTGGCAGGGCTTGCCGAGCTGCGTCCCGACGCGGATGCGGATGCTGTTGCGCGTCTGCAGGCCTGCATCGGGCGTTATACGGGCGTTTACATAAAAAGCATTCAGCCCGAGCGCATGAAGATCAAGCTGGTACTGATCGACGCTTACCGCGGTGAGGCTGCACGCACGGACTTGAAATACTTTATCGATACCGAGCAGGTTCACCACATCAGCCGCTGGCGGTATTCCCCTGCATCGGCAGCAAAAGTGATCGAGAGCGTATTTTAAGTTGTTGGTGTTATGCACGGGACGTCAAGGCACCGTCCTCTGCAAACGAATACAAAGAAGGGGCTGCTCAAATGAAGCAGCCCCTTTCCTATTTTACATTACGGGTGCCAGCAGGCGGATGATCGCATAATAAATACGGGAGATCAGCAGCCCCTGGCGCTTATTGACGTGCTCGATGCGGTGCCCTGCCGCAAAGTTTTCTTCCATATTCTCGCGGATCTGTCCGATAATATCACCACCGTAGAATATGCAGCCGTTCTCGTAGTGCAGATACAGGCTTCGGTAATCCAGATTGACCGTTCCCACCGTGGCGATCTTATCGTCACACAGCACGCATTTTTCATGGATAAAGCCGGGAGTATACTGATAGATCTTGATCCCGCTCTTCAAAAGCACGGCATAATGCGATTTTGTGACTTGATTGACCACCTTTTTATCCGGGATCTCGGGCAGAATGATGCGCACGTCCACACCGCGCTTGGCGGCAAGCGACAAGGCAGAGAGCATTTGCGAATCAATGATCAGATAGGGCGTGGCGATATACAGATACTTGGTTGCGTTGTTGATGATATTGAGATAGACGTTCTCGGCAAGGTACTCGGAGTCAACGGGCGCGTCGGCATACGGGATCACGTACGCCTTCCCCACGCTTTGATTGCTCATGGGGACAAGATACGCACCCGGATCGACCTGCTCGTCCTTTGCGCAGCAGGAATTCCACATCTGCAAAAAGGACAGCGTCATACCGCGCACGGCATCGCCCTTTATTCGCACGGCATTGTCCTTCCAATAGCCGAATCTTTGCTCCTCGTTGATATATTCATCCGCGATATTGATGCCACCCGTAAAGCCCACCTTGCCGTCCACGATCAGGAATTTGCGGTGATCGCGGTTGTTCATGATCATGGAATACACAGGACGGTAGGGATTAAAGCGCACGCAATGCATGCCCATCTTTTTGAGCGTTTTGTCGTATGCGTGCGGCAGACCGCGCATGCTGCCCACGTCGTCGTAAATGATCCTGACGTCCACGCCCATGGCCACCTTGCGCTCAAGGATCTGCAGAATCTCGCTCCACATGCGGCCGCGGTTGATGATAAAATACTCAATAAATATATACTTCTCAGCTGATTCCAGCACAGCCAGCATATCGGGAAAGGCCTGCTCTCCGTTCATATAAAAATCCGATTGATCACCCACAAAGCAAGGATATCCCTGCTCCTTCAGGTACACGAACTGCCCTGCATCGGCCGCACAGCGTGCGCGGATATCGGCAATGGCCTCCTCTCCGCTTGGCAAATGCAGGCTTCCCTGCTCCTTATTCTCGGCCAGCGCGCGACGCATTTTTCTGCGCGGACGCGAGGCACCCGACATCAGATACAGGATACCGCCGAACACGGGAAAAACCAGAATCGGGATCGCCCAAGCCATTTTGACCTCGGGCGTGGCCGGCCTTTCGAGGATGGGAATCAGCATCAGCAAGGAGAAAAGCGTCAGAACAGCAGACACGGGTGCATAATGCGAGCTTAAAAAATACAATATAGTAAACGTCCAGACAAGCTGCAAAATAATTGCCAGACTGATCCACACGAAACGGCCAGTGACCAGTTTGATCAGTTTTTTCATAATCGCCCTCCTTCGACAGAATTTGACATATCTCAACATATATCATTATAGCAACCGTGTTGCAGGATTTCTTTAAAGTTATATGAACAATTCTTTACCTTGGCAATTATTCTGTGCAAAAAATTTCCGTCCATGCAAAAAAGCATCGCCATAGGGCTGATGAATTAGCGGCAAAATGGGAATGAATCATCCCCGTTTCTGTCAAAAATCAAAATATGAAACAGAGATACAAATAAAAGCTGAAGGGGGCGACGTCCTCTGTCGCCCCGCACGCAATTGTTGGGACAGGCGTCCTCGGCTGTCCGAAATTTCGCGGGCGATTCGTGAATCGCCCCTACGGCGCGATGTGGCCCGTCTGAAAGGCCGGTCCCTACAAAAGATTGTTTGTTCCCGCTCAGGGCGGTCGTCCGCCTGCGGCAACTATTCATAAAACAAATTAAGGACTGCATCCATGTGATACAGTCCTTTTTTTGCGTGGATTTTCCGCTGATTTTGCAGCCCGATGAGGTCTTTTTCTTATTCCTGCACGTCGTAGGAGAGGATGGCGTCGTACAGCGCAGACGAGCGCGCATATGCGTCACTCTTACTGCTCTCACCCACTGCAAACTGACGGAGCAGGCAGATCACGGTATCCTCGGGAAGCACCTGCACCGCTTCGTTATAGCGGTAAAAATCGGTTTCTCCCAGGCACATGGACTTGCCGTCTGCCACGTATCCCTTGAGCAGTGTTTCATACACGTAAGGGCTTGCAAAGCAAAGCGAATACTCGCCTGTTTTGATGGCATCCTGCATGCCCGAAAACTGTTCGTTATTCCAGTAAGCCGCAACCTGCTCCTTTTTGAGCGTGGTTTGTACACCGTCGATCTCGGTTTCGATCTCTACGTACAGCTCCTCCTCGGAAAAGATCTGATAATCCACCAATCCCACCGATTTCTTGCCGTCCTTATCGTAATCCTCGGGCAGCACGCTCTGTACTGCCGACAAAAATGCGGCTCTTTGCTCGGCATCCATATGTACCGTCGTACCGTACAGCACGGTCGTATCGTATTTGTCCTTGCCAAGCATCTGTACGGTGCAGACAAGCAGCACGCATACGAAAAATGCCACGATGATCACAGTCCACTTATTATGGTACCAAAAATTCTGCAGCTTGTTGATTGCGCGGTTATCTGTCACAATCTCGGTACTGTTCAATTTTTCGTTATCTCGTTCGTTCATGTCAAAATTCCTCTTTTATGGCAAAACGGACCTGCCCTTGCGCGGCAAATCCGTTTTTGCAGTCGTTATTTTACTTGGTTCTCTCTACGTGCAAAACCTTGAAATGCAACAGGCCGTTGGGCGTCTGAACCTCGACGGTATCGCCTGCGTGCTTACCCATCATTGCGCTGCCGATGGGCGACTGATCGGAAATGCGGTGATTGAGTGCGTCTGCTTCGTTAGAACCGACGATCTCGTAAGTCAGCTCCTCATCCCACTCCACGTCGTATACCTTTACGGTAGAGCCAAGGCTGACAACGCCGGCATCGATGCTCGACTCGTCAATGATCTCCGCATTCTCCAAAAGAACCTCCAGCTCCTTGATGCGCGCCTCAACCTTTGCCTGCTCGTTTCTTGCCTCGTCGTACTCGGAGTTCTCGGAAAGGTCACCAAAGCCGCGTGCTACTGCAATCGCTTCCTTGATCTCTTCTCTGCGGGTAACTCTGAGATATTTCAGTTCCTTTTCCAGTTCGTCGTACCCTTCCTGGGTATACAAAGTTTTTTCCTTTGCTGCCATGACAATTCTCCTTATATAGCTATTATTTATTCATTTGATCAATTGCCGTTTGCAGCTGGTCATCCAGCTCCTCGGGCAAAACGTACAGATTATATTCCTGTGCTTCCGGGCTCAGCTCCACGCTGATATCGGGTGTGATACCCACACCGTGATACCCTTGTCCGCTTGCCGGGAAATACATTTTGGTGGTCAGCTTGAGGCCGCCCTCCACACCGTAATATTTCAAGGAAAAGATGGATTGCATGCATCCCTTTCCGTAGGTGGTCTGTCCTATGATGGTACCCAGCTTGTAATCGCGCACGGTGGCGGTAAACAGCTCTGCAGCACTTGCAGTATTGCCGTTTGTCAGTACGGTAAAGGTCAGGTCGGCATATTTGCCGATGTCCTCCTTGGTCACGTCACAGCCTGCATATGCCTTGTCCTGATGCTTGACGACCTGCACGTAATCAAACTCCTCTGCACCGTTTTTGTCCTTGGTGCTGACGATCAGATCCTTTTCGGCAAGGAAGAAGCTCAGCACAGCCTTGATCGATTCCAGATCTCCGCCGGGGTTGTTACGCACGTCAAAGACGAATTTGGTGCAGCCCTTTCCCTTCAGCTCATCCACGGCAGCCTCGAACTGTGTGGGAGTAGTCAGGTCAAACTGTAAAAGCGTTACGATACCGACAGAGGAATCAGTTTCGCTGACGCGGCTGGTGATCGAAGCGCTGACGTACGCTTCTCTCGTTACCGAATACTCAATGGGTTGGTAATCCGCGCCACTCTTGCGCATGACGGTAAATTCTGCCTTGGTACCGGAAACACCGCGCAAATAGTTGAGTGCTGCAGTATAGCCGATCTGGCTGACAGAATACTCCGTACCCTCATGCTTGACCGCGACCACCATATCACCCGGACGGATGCCCGCACGCTCTGCAGGCGAGTTCGGGAAGACCATAATGATCTCGATAACGCTGTAGGTCATGCCGTTATATTCCATGGTGGAATTGACCACGCTGACACCGATGCCCTGCATTTGACCTTGGTTTTCGCTGGTCATAGCATCGAATTCTTCCTGGGTGTAATATTCCGCGTAAAGGTCACCGGTTGCAGCCACGTAGGCCTTCAGCACGGCCTGCATCAGTGCCTCGTCGTCAACGGCATCGTAAGAATACTGATTGATCAGATAATCGATGACATCCAGCGTTTCGGTATCGATGGCACTCTGACCATTCTCCACACCGCCGCCCAGCATGCCTGCGGTGTTCTTTGCATTCCAGTATGCGCCCGTGACCAATGCGGTCAGCAGCATGGTAATGACAAGCGTGACGGCAACTGCCGAGATCAGCGAGGTAACAAAGGCGCTGACCGAAACGCTCTTTCGCTTTTCGGTTGCCTTTTTGCCCGTATATGCATAATAGCGCACGTTCGGGGGCGACAGCAGCTGCATGCCGTGCTGCGCAATGGCAGCATTGATGCTTTGCTCAAGCTCTGCGCAGGACGTGTTACGCGGAACACCGAACGAAACAGATGCATTGCCCGCATCGGCCGTTACAATTCCGTCGCTGCCATAGGCGCGCAGCACCTCGGGCAAAAGCTCGCAGAGCAAGGTTTCCTGCTCCGGACTTCGCAGCCCTTGTACGGTATAAATCAATTTCTTCATAAATTCGTCGTTCTCCGTTATTGTTTTGTTTGCAAAATATCTATAAACAGCGCCAAACCGTCAATTAAGCGAAACGCCGATATTGGCGTTTCGCTTAATTTCAAAATGTCTATGTATATTTAAATCAATACTTAGAAGGCTTGGAATTGAGGTACTTTCTGACCATAAGAGCCACCTTGAAGGTGATCGCATGCTCAAACTCACGCAAATCAAGACCCGTGAGCTTTCTGATCTTTTCCAGTCTGTATACCAGAGTGTTTCTATGCACAAACAGTTTTCTGGAGGTTTCGGAAACGTTCAGGTTGTTTTCAAAGAAGCACTGGATGGTCATCAGGGTTTCTCTGTCAAGTGCCTCCAGGCTGCCCTTCTTGAAGACCTCCTGCAAGAACATTTCGCAAAGGGTGGTGGGCAGCTGATAGATCAGACGGCCGATACCAAGATTTTCATAGCTGATAATGTTCTTTTCGGTTTCAAATACCTTGCCGACCTCAAGAGCGACCTGTGCTTCCTTATATGCTCTTGCCAGATCCTTGATGTTTTCAACCGTGGTGGAGATACCGATCGCTACCTTGGTGTAGAACTCTGCGGACAGGGTGTCTGCTATGTTGGTCGCGATCTTTTCCACGTCCTTTGCCTCGGTACCGGGCTTGACGTCCTTGACCAGCACAATGTCATGCTCGCCAACCGAGATCACGTAATCCTTGGACTTATCCGGGAACATATTCTGCAGCATTTCAAAGGGCATCATATCGGTCTTTCCGTAGAACTTGATCAAAAAGACGATTCTGCTCTCCTCGGTGTTGAAATGCAGCTCCTTGGACTTGATGTAAATATCGCTGGGCAGGATGTTATCCAGAATGATATTCTTGATAAATGAGCCCTTGTCGTACTTTTCATCGTACAGATTCTTGATGTTTCCCAGAGAGATTGCCAGCAGTTTGGACATCTTCTCTGCCATCTTATCCTCACCCTCAACGAATACGATATACTCAGCCTTGACGCCGCCACCGACGGGACGGTAGGTATACCCGGAGGAGGTCACCATATCGGAGGTATAAGCAAGCTCGTCGCGCACGCCCTGCTTGATCTCACCGATCTTGACAAGCTCGGAGCAGGCAATGATGACACCGTTTTCATCAATCACACCGATCACGCGATCGATCGCATCCTTCATCTGATGAATTACACTTTGGAACAGTCTGTTAGACATAACTCTTTCTCCTCTTTTTTGATTTGGGGTGTTGTGGATACTAACCTATATTATACACCCTTTTTTGTGATTTTTCAATAGTGTTTTGCATATTTTTGTTAAAAATAGGTGAATTTTTCGGCCTTTTTTTGCTAACCCTGCCGAATGCTCACATTTCAAGCCCGTAAACAAGGCACGACAGCACAAAGGGGGCGGCGGTTTCGGTGCGCAAAATTCTTTTGCCAAGTCCGGTCATTTGCATGCCTGCTGCCTTAGCCTCGGCTGCCTCCTCGGGGGAAAATCCGCCCTCGCTGCCAACCACGATGGCAATTTTTGGCCACGCGTTTTTTGAAAGGAGCTGCTTTACCTGCTCACTCTGCAGTATGCTTGCCAGCGACTCTGTTCCCTCTCCCTCGTAGCAAAACAGGCAAACGTCGCACGCACTTGCTTGCCTTAGCATTTCCTTGAAGGAAACCGTCGGCACGACGCGGGGCAATCTGCCGCGTCTGCTTTGCTTTGCGGCCTCTGCTGCGATGCGGCAGCGACGCTTGGTCTTTTCCGCCTCGCCGTCCGCCTTTGCTTTTGCGATACAGCGGCTGCTCTGGAACGGTATGATCTCATGCACACCGCACTCCACGGCCTTTTGAATGATGGAATCAAACTTTTCACCCTTAGGCAACGCCTGGAACAGGTACGCACCGTACGGCGGCTCACTTTGCGAGGGCCTTTTTGACAGGATCTTGGCCACGACGCGCTTGTCCTGCTCAAACGAGATCAGCTCGCAATCAAATTCCACGCTGTACGGATCGCACACGGTAATATGCTCGCCCGCAGCCATGCGTAAGGATCTTGCGATATGATGCGCATCCTCACCCGTGAGTATTACGGTATCATCCGAAAACTGATCCTCGGACACAAAAAAACGGGGCATATACACCTCCGACAGAAATTTTGCACAAATTGACGCACAAAAACGCACGTCAATTTCCTTGATTGTTCCCTATTATACTACACTTTGCCTAAATTGTCAAGCCCTATTTTGACGATAATCACAAGTATTTTGACATTTTGCACGGATTTTGCCCCAAATTTCTGCCCAAAGTTTCCGTCAAAGTTACTACAAAAGCGGAGAGGCACGCCTCTCCGCTTTTCTTTTACGCCTGAATATAATGAATTGCCGTGACCACGCCGTCGCGGATGCCGAACATCAGCTTGGCATTTCCGTCGGTATAGACAAGTCCGCCGTCGGCCGTTTCGGTATAGCCGTCGCCGTAGGCAGATACGACCGCGCTCCTGGCGTCACCGATCTTTACGCCCTGTGGGGTTGCCACGCTGTCATCGGTCAGCACGATCTTGACGATACGATCCACACCGCCCGTCATGACCGTATCGTAGCGGAAGCCGGGATATACGAAGGTCTTGTCCGGGCCCTCGCCGCCGCAGCTATCCTCTTCAATATAATCTACAGGCGTACCGAGCGCGGATGCAACCGCGTTGCCATCTTCTCCGATGCGCACGGCTTGTCTGTTATACGCAAAGGAATATTCCCCGCCCTTGTTCTGATCACAAGCGGCAAAACAGGTCAGCAGCAGAACTGCTGCAAAAATCCAGCTCAACTTTTTCATTCCGGTTGCTCTCCTTGTTGTTTTTCTTGGGTATATCGCTCTATTCTCTCTTGCCAGAGAGTATCCAACTGCGCGTCGCCGCGTCTATCGGGTGCGCCGTGGTTTTGCTGCAGCAGACCTCCCAGATACGAGGTAAACTTCTCTGCCCCGTACACGTTGAGGTGCAAGCCCGCGTCATAGGTATCGCGCGCCCAATCCAGCCCCAGTGCCTCGTCCATTCCTATAAAATTATAATAGGTAAGATTGTTGGTCTGCGCATACTCTACAATCTGCGCATCCCACTCTTCATACCAGTAGTACTTGACCGAATTGGTGGGCGACTTGATCAACACAAGCTCTGCTCCGTACTGCTCGCAAAGCGACTGCATTTTTGCAAGGTATTCCATGCTGCCCGCAGGCAACGAGGAATCGATCAGTGCGTCCGGCTCTCTTTTGTCGGTCGGATCAACGGGTACGATATCGGTCTGCATCAGATAACCCTGATGCGTGATATCCTCATGCTTGGAGAACACTCTTTTCAGATCCTCGGCCGTCAGAGCGCTCCAGCGGTCGTGATAGCGCAAAATCGGCAGAAAATAGGAGGTAAGCGACTCCTGCTCGGTCATGGACGCCCGGATAGCGGCAAGCTTTTCAGACGACCACCGCATATCCTCCAGCGCCATGCGGCTGATCTCTTCTCTGGGCGTTTTTGCGTGCTTGATCGCAAGCACGTTGAACACCACGACCTTGACATCGCTCTCACGCTTGAGTGTTTCTTCAAGAATATGGTAAGAC
>JAZQYT010000302.1:0-3797 GCA_045633665.1 Eubacteriales bacterium
CCCAAAATTCACAGTAGAAAGGAAAATATAAATGAAGCTAAAGAATAAGGTCGTAATTGTAACAGCCTCCACAAGAGGCATAGGTCTTGCCGTGACGGAAGCCTGCGCCAAGGAAGGTGCGGTAGTCTATATGGCAGCAAGAAATCTCGAAAGAGCAGAAAAGGAAGCCACGCGCCTAAATAATGAGGGATTCAAGGTGAGGTGCGTATATAACGATGCAAGTGTTCCCGAATCCTATGCCTCTATGGCAGAGGAGGTTGCAAAAAACGAAGGAAGGATAGATGTACTTGTTAACAACTTCGGCACTTCTGATCCCAAACGTGATCTTGATCTTGCAAGTACCGATGCCGACGTGTTTATTGACACGGTCACGCTCAATTTGCGAAGTGTGTTTATGGCAAGTAAAGCGGTACTCGGGTATATGAACAACGGTGGTAGCATTATCAATATCTCCTCAGTCGGCGGCAGTGTTCCAGATATCTCGCAGATCGCTTACGGAACATCAAAAGCGGCTATCAATTATTTGACCAAGCTGATTGCCGTGCATGAGGCAAAACACAAAATCAGATGTAACGCTGTTCTCCCCGGAATGACAGCAACCGATGCGGTTAAGGAAAATTTGTCCGATGATTTTCGTGCGCTGTTTTTAAAGCATATTCCGCTCGGTCGAATGGGACTTCCCGAGGAAATTGCTTCGGCCGTAGTGTATTTTGCAAGTGACGATTCCGCATATACAACAGGACAGATTCTAACCGTTTCCGGCGGCTTCGGACTTGCAACCCCTGTTTACGGAGATCTTAAAGATAGGCTGAATAGAAGATAAAACAAAAATGGAGATTTTTTATGTGTAATAACAATGAATTTTATTTCTGCGAGCATTGCGGAAATCTTATTGAGATGATTCACGACACAGGGGTATCTGTCGTGTGTTGCGGACAGAAAATGAAGCGGATTGAGCCGGGCGTTGTGGAAGCAAGCCAAGAAAAGCACCTTCCCGTTGTTTCTGTTGACGGAAACAACGTAACGGTAAATGTCGGCTCTGTGGAGCATCCTATGTCAGAGGAGCACCGCATTCTTTGGGTTTGCTTGCAGACAGACAAAGGAATTCAGCGGAAATGCCTTGAGATTGGAAAAGCGCCGATAGTTACCTTTGCACTTTTCGAAGAAAAACCTGTATCGGTATCTGCTTATTGCAATCTTCACGGACTTTGGAAGGCAAATATTTAAATTAAATACGCTTGAAATGAAGGTTTGGGTGAAAACAATAGCGATGAAATAGGCAACAAACATCTAAAACACAAAATGGGGCAACCGTCACGGTTGCCCCTCAAAATTTGCATCGCTGAAAGCAAAGAAAAGCCCTTTGAAAAGTTGGATTTATTTTTGATTTCGTAGATGACGGCATTTCGGGAACGACCTTCGACCGCCCCGATTTTCAGCGTATGCAAAGAATGATTGAGAACGGCGAGATTGGAACGGTCATAGTAAAAGACCTCAGTCGCTTCGGACGTAACTAGGGTACGACTCTAATGAAGCAGTCCCTTCTTTATTATGATACAAATATGTTCCCGTGCATATCAGCGCAGAAAAAACTCGCATTATTTACAAAATTACGTTCCATTGCAAAAAAATTCTTACATTGGTCAATATTTAGTCACATTCACATTGTATACTGTATAAACAACAGTTACTTCCCCGAAAGGAGATCAACTACTATGAAAAAAATTCTTGTCAGTATTCTCGCAGCCGCTCTGCTGCTCTCTTGCCTTTATCTGGTCGCATGCTCCGGAGAGACCGATCCCGGCAGCACCAACACCCCCGGTGGCCAGCAGACCCCCGGTGGCCAGCAGACTCCCGGTGACGGTGAGTCCTCCACGGTTGAAGGCCTGATCGACTGCTATATCGAGTTCAGCGGCACCTCTTACACCACCAGCGACGCCTCCACCGTTAAGGTTGACGGCTCTGCGCTGACCATTATCAAGCCCGGCACATATGACATTTCCGGCACACTGGAAAACGGTCAGATCATTGTTGAGGTAACTAAGGCTGACCGCGTCACGCTGATTCTCAACAACTTTACAGGCTCCAACTCCTCCTCTGCCGTCATTTGGGTAAAGAGTGCGGACAAGGTATACCTGGAGGTCAAGACCGGCACCACCAACACGCTGACCGACGCTTCTACCTACGTATTCCCCAACGCGGCCGAAACCAAGCCCAACGCTTGCATCTACGCTGCCGACGACCTTTCGATCAAGGGACACGGCACGCTGATCGTCAACGGCAACTACAACAACGGTATCGGCTGTAAGAACGACCTGTCCATCAACAACTGCAAGCTGACCGTTAACGCCGTCAACAACGCCATCAAGGGCAACGACAGCGTAACCATCAAGGGTGACGCAGAGGTGCTTATACAGGGCGCGGAGGACGCGATCAAGGCCGACTCGCTGGACGAGGGCAAGGGCTACGTAACCGTTACCGAGAACGCAAAGGTTACCGTTTACTGTGACGACGATGGCCTGCAGGCATCGCAGCTCATTACCATTACCACCGGTGCATCTGTTACCACCTACGCAGGCGGTAACAGCGTCAACTGCGACGGCATCACCACCATCGACGAAGGGTGCCTTGTCGAAAACGTACCCGACGGTGCGGTGGCTGAATAATGAAAAAATGAATAATTGTGGTAGAAAAGAGCCGTTTTGACGGCTCTTTTCTATTTTTTTCACAAGCTTAAAACTTCATTTGTTTGAGCTGTCTATTTTAAATTCAATCAAGAAGAAATCGGTTGCAAGCAACCGATTTCAACCATAATTATTCATTATTCATTATTCATTATTTATCATTCATTTCTCATCACAGCTGATCTGCCATATCAAGAATCAGCTTCTCGGTCTTTTCCCAGCCAAGGCAGGGGTCGGTAATGGATTTGCCGTAGCAGCCGTCACCGATCTTCTGTGCGCCGTCCTCGATGTAGCTCTCGATCATCAGTCCCTTGACAAGTCCCTTGATGTGATCCGAGTGGCGGCAGGAATGCAGGATCTCCTTGGTAATACGCACCTGCTCTGCCCACTTCTTACCCGAATTTGCATGGTTGGTGTCCACCACGACTGCAGGCAGCTTAAGATCTCTCTTTGCATACTCCTCGTAAAGATGCTCCAGATCCTCATAATGATAGTTAGGCATCGACTGGCCGTGCTTGTTGACGTAACCGCGCAGAATGGCGTGCGCATAGGGGTTGCCCTCACTGACGACCTCCCAGCCTCTGTAAAGGAAAGTATGAGAGTGTTGTGCAGCCGTGATCGAGTTCATCATAACCGAAATATCACCGCTGGTGGGGTTCTTCATGCCCACGGGCACAGCAATACCGCTGGAGGTCAGCCGATGCTCCTGGTTTTCCACACTTCGGGCGCCTACTGCCACATAGGACAGCAGATCGGACAGATACCGGTAATTGTCGGGGTACAGCATTTCGTCGGCGGTGGAAAGGCCTGTATTAGCCAGCACATTGGTGTGCAGGCGGCGAATGGCGATGACGCCCTCCAGCATATCGGAGGCCTGTTCCGGGTCGGGCTGGTGAAGCAGGCCCTTGTAGCCTTCGCCGGTGGTTCTGGGCTTATTGGTATAGACCCGGGGGATCAGAATCAGCTTGTCCGCAACGGTTTCCTGCAGCACGGCAAGGCGGTCGCAATATTCCAGGACTGCGTCTTCCCGGTCAGCTGAGCAAGGGCCGATGATCAGCACCATTTTATCGCTTTTTCCGGTAAAAACATCGGAAATTACAGCGTCACGGGATT
>JAZQYT010000303.1:0-9324 GCA_045633665.1 Eubacteriales bacterium
GGGCGTCGAGGACGTCGCCCCCTACAAATGGACATTTGCACATCCCAGACTACCCACAAAGAAAAGACTGCCTCGCGGCAGTCTTCACTCTGTTTATTCGGTTATCTTCTGCACCGTGACGGTAACAGTACCGCTTTCCCAATCAAACACCGTAAAAGTTGGCGTTTGATTGCCAAAAAAGTAGAAAAGCACCTCGTCCATGGATGTGCCGTCTACAAGCAGATCCCCGTACGCGGTTTCACGCACGCACACAAACGATCCCGCCGCATAGTGTACCCACGTGTCATCCTTTCCCTGCTCGGTCACGGTTTGCTTTTTCAAATCAAGAACCAAGGTCTTGTCTTCCAAAGTTAGCGTAGCGATGCTCTCGTCCTGCCATTCCACCTGTACGCCAAGCGCTGTCAGCGTGGCAACAAGCGGCAGCTTTGCATACGAAGTAGGGTAAATGAGTGGCACAGGAATAAACGCGTTATCGGGATAGCGGAATTCAAGCCCGTCATATACATATACACCATCCACGTCAAGTGTCGTCCCATTGACAATCAGCGTTGCGCTCTTCTCTTCAAAATCAGCATAAATCGGATCGGGAGCCAAGGCATACAAACACAAAGCCAACACGCAACACAGCAGAAGCGTAACGAGCACGATCACCAAAATCCGTTTTTTCATTTCTTCCCCTTTTTTCAGCATCCCACACCTCTTAACAAATGATTTCAGTTTTTGCATACGTGGGATATATCTGCGCTTTTCCGTCATAGCACCAGCCGACGCAGCGGCCGTTGTCCGTAAAATACAGCGCAGTTTTTTCGGGGGCGGTCAGCAGCGCCTGCTCAAGCGTCGGCATGCCCTCAAAGCCAAACGGCAAGCCCCTTTGCAATAGCGCGAATTTTAGCAGCAGATCGATCTCATGCCTGTGCGCAAAGGTTGCTGGCTTGACGGTCAGCGCGTCGGTGGATTGATAGTAGCCTTGGCAAAACGCATCAAAGTCATCGGGGCTGTTGCCAAGCGGCATATAGGAAGGTCCGTATGCTGCACCTTTGACGATGGGGCGCATCCCGTATGCTTCATACATGCGTGCGGCTTTGGGCGCAGAGGTGCAAAACAACGCAAGCGGCTTGTCTTCGCGCCCTTGCAGATCGGCATACCACAGCTCCAGAAGGCGCGTGCCGATCCCCTGTCCTCGGTATTGCTCCAAGGTCAGGAAATTGCCGAAGTTGCCGATTGCACCTTCGTGCTTGCCCCAGCCGTTCCACAGGCGGCTGACACATTCGCCGGTGTCAAGCGCGACGAAATAGGTATCGGTGCATTCTCCAGCCAGCGCCCCCGCGACGCGCAGTCGCATCACGTCGGCATAGGATTTGCCGGGAGATTCTTGGGCCAGCATACAAGAGAGTGCCTTTTTCGCATGGCCTTGATCCTGCCCCGGACGAACAATTTCAAATTGATACGGCATTTCGTCCTTCCTTTCTGCGCTGCACGCGGGCTATAAGCTGCGCGTAATCCGGCTTGGTCTTATGCTTGGCATCCATGGGGATCTTGTGCATACGAACGTATACGATCCCCTCTTTCCTTTGGGATAATCTCCCTTGATAGCAAAAGTATATTTTTCCCTCGTGCAAAAAGGAAAAGCCCTTTTTGACGCGCGGATTTTGGAAAAGCAGCTGCATATCGGTCAGGTATTGATAGCACCCGGGGCTACAGTATTTAGCTCTGCCCACAACGTGCAGTCCATGCTCGTCCATATACCCGAGATCACCGCCAACCATAGCGTGATCAGGCGTCAGCACCACCTTACCCTTTGCGCAGATCCTGCCCACGCCGTACGCATCCACGTCGGCAAAGGAAAGCTCTACGCCCTCTATGGGTGATTGCAACGCGCAGCTGTGCGCAAGATAATGCGAAAGCGTTCCCTTGGCCATCAGCACACATTCGGTCGCACCGTATACGTAATGTGCCGTGGCATGAGGAAAGATTCTTTGTAATTGCTGCACCTCGTTCGGATACAGCAGCGCACCGCCGCAATACAGCTTTTTGACACAGGGGGCGCTGCCGCGTATCGCAAGCATAGAGGAAATGGAGGCAAGTACCGCGCTGACGTCAAGCTTTTGCAGGCGCTTTGCTGTGACGCGGCGGTCGATGATGCATGTCATGCCGCACCACACCACAAACAGCACGTAAATGGGCAGATTCGCCCAAACGATCTCGTTTTGGCTGATCTCCATATTTGCCGAAACCACCTCGATCTGTGCGGCAAGATCGGCCGCTGTGCGGTTTACGGGCGTGGGCGTCCCCGTCGTCCCCGAGGTAAATGTAGTCAGCACCGTATTTTGGGGATCGCGCTCCGGCAGGCTTGGCGTATCCCCGAAATGCTTGTAACGCGAAACGTTGATACACTGCACGTCCTTGCCCAAGGCCGCGCAAAGCAGCGCGGTCAGGTCGCAGCAAAGCACGTGGGAAATCGCGTTTTTCGCCATGATGTTTCTGATGCTGGCAAAACTGTGATAGGAATCCGGCACTACGACATTAACGCCGCTGTAAATGCAAGAAAAAAGCAGCACGTAAAACGGGTATGACGGCGGCACGAGCAGCAGCGCCCTGCTCCCCTTTGCAAGCCCTGCAGCTTTTAGCAGATTTACCATTCTGTATACGTCACGTAGCAGTTGAAAGAAGGAGATTCGTTGGTTTTTGATCACAAATGCCGTTTTATCGGCATTTTTTAGACATGTTTGAATAAAAGTATCAATCATTTGGCTTTGTATAGGAATAGCATTCCGTGTAATAAAAGGTCAGGTTATGCGTCTGATCGACGCGCTTCTCACAAAGAGGCTTGCCCAGTCTGCGAGGATTGAGCATATTAAACAGCAGCACCTGTCCGCCGGGAGTAAGGGAGTCGCCAATCGCCGTGGTGGCACGCTCCATCACATCGGCACTCATGTACTCAAAAATATCCGAAAGATACATAAAGTCGTACCTTTCGCCACGCTCCAGCTCGGAAAAGAAATCCGTTTGCCTTACCTTGATCTTGTGCAGATTCTGCTTGATCCTTTCATAATTCTGCGGCTGCAGATACAGCGGCAGCTGCTCAAAGCGATTGTACAGGATATATTGCAGATACGGGTTTTCTTTGTTGAGATTATTTGCAATGCAGCCCTCAAAGCGGCGGCGCAGTACGTCGGCAAGGCCGCCCTCATTGTATTTAAAAAACGCTTTATCGCGCCCGATGCGCTTCATAACCGCCTCACAGAAAAATACCCGAAACATCAAAGCAAAGCGACGGTTGCAAAAGCAGCTTTGATAAAACTCCCGCTGCGCAGCAAGTGTGTCCTTGTGCATAAAGGCATCCACGGTCTTTTTGTTATGCACCAACGGCAGCACGCGCCTTGCAAACACGCGGAAATAATACTCAAAGCGACCGCAGTGAACAAGTCCGACCTCATCGATCAAATATCTGTGAGAATCAAAATACGCGCGTGTATCGGCATCAAGGTGCGGGCGCAAGCGCTCGTACAACGCGCCTGCATTGCCCTCTCTGATCCCCAGCAGCTCTAAAAATTCCGCATGCTCCAGCTGTGCAATGCCGCACAGCTTTAAGTGGCAGAGTGCGATCTGCGTGTTGTTATAGTCAATTGCCACGATCTCACAAGGCTCTGACAAAAGCATGGCAAGGCTGTTATCCAGCGCAGAGGCGATGGACAAAATGCGCTTTGGTTGCCCGTGTATCTGCGAGAGCACAAAGGCCGTGTCCTCATGGCAGTTACTGTAATGTATGTACTGCTTCTGCTTGTAATACTTGCTGATCTTCAACGGTTATTTCTCCTTTAAGCCCGTCCAGCGTCACAAATGCGCCATTCGGGATACGTTCTGTTGCGCCCTGCACACCGACAACGGCAGGCAAGCCCATCTCCCTTGCCACCACAAAGCTGTGCGAGAGCATGCTGCCATGCTCCACAATCAAGCCGCTTGCCTGTGGGAAAAGCGAGATCCATCCGGGATCGGTACGCTTGGTCAATATGATATTGCCGGGGATCAGCGCATCATTTGCGCTGTGCATCAGCGATACGTGAGCGCTGACGGTTCCGTTACCGCTCGGAATGCCGCAAAGTCCGCTCCCCGCTGTTGCAGTGCGCACGGGCATGGTGCGCTGCCCGAAAAATACGACACGGTTATACGTGGGCCGACTTGCATGTTCTCTTTGCTCAGCCTTGCGCTTGGCAACGATCGCACGCAGATCCCCCGTGCCGTCAAATACCTCTTGCTTGGTCAGATAAAAGATATCCTCGGGCGCATCCAGCCGCCCCGCGTTCGTATAGTTTCTGCCGTACGCCAAGAAAATATTGCGCACGACCGAATAAATATACGTGCGCTTCAAGCGCAATCGCTCGCGGTTTTTGATATATTTGCGTGTCAAAGTCGCAAGACGTCGCAGCTTTTTTGGAATTTCAATTTCAGTTTGCAGAGGTGTCACGTGGGCAGATTGCAAGCTTTGCTTCAAAAGCAGGTATAGCTGCTGTGGCTGCTCGATCATGGTCACGCTCTCCAGCTTGAGCTCGTCACGCACACGCGGGCCGAATTGCAGAATATAGGCCTGCAGCTCTGACGAGATAGCGGAATTTTCATGGTACTTTTCCATCAGCTCGCAAGGGCTCAACCGCTCAAAATCCGCAAGCATGGCAGGATCGGATCGGATACGGTCAACCAGCTCTGTTAGCCCGGACGCGCTGCCCACGCTGACCACGTCACCACCGTTGGAAATATACTGCGCCAGCTGCTCGGACGAAATTCCCAGCCGCTTTGCGCGCTCCTTGAGCATGCCGAAAAAGATCATGACCGCGCAGTCGTTGACGATGGGGACGGTAAATTCTTTGACAATATCGTTTTCAATGGTTTTGAAGGTGCGATAAAGTTCCTCGTTGCTGCCAGAAAGCGCTTTTCCGTAATAGGGCTTGACGATCCGCTCAAAATTCTGCTCAAAGGCATCCGACAGAGCGTCGATTCTGCGCAGCTTATCCAAAAAGGCAACGGCAAGCCTGAGCATATCAAGAAAATTCATCCGCACACGCTTGAAATCATTGCTGGCACTCTTGACGCCCATCATGTTTTCCATGTATGACGTGGACTTCTTGAACGGGAATACCGAGGTCACAGCATACCAGCTCTTCATGTTATAGTACACCTTTCCCTCGTAGCTGTAAAGCATTTCGCAAAGGCTTGGTGCAAGCGAGGAGATGATGCTCTCTCTGATCTTGCCGTAGCGCAGCGTGGCGGTATATACGTCACGGTATACGTCCTTGGCAAAGGAAAAGGTCAAGGGCGAGGTCGGGCCGAAATACGACTCAATGATATTGGCGTTATCGATAAACAGGCTGCGGCTGTGCGGATTGATCCCCACATAGGCGGCAATCGGTCTTGCCTGCAGAAAATACACGCGGTTGCCGCAAATGGCAAACTCGATATCCATAAAGGCACGGGAGCGTTGCATGACAAGCCCGATCATATCCAACAAATTTTTTTGCTGCTTTTTTCCAAGCAAAGGCGCGCCCGTCAGCTCGGTCTGCCCACCGCTGATCACGTAGGTGCTGCCCGACACGCTGCCATCCACCAGCTTCTCTCCAAGTCCCCGTGTCACGGCGATCACAATCTTATCCGGATCATCCGTCACGGGATCAATGGTAAACGCCACACCCGCAAGGTCTGCATGCACCATTTCCTGGATAATGACAGCCATTCTTATCTGCTCCGTATCCAGCCCATGAATGCGCCTGTAGGCCATGGCCTGCGCGGAAAACGCGCTTTGGTATACGTCCTGCACACGACCGTATACGTCGGCAGGCTTTACGTTGAGATAGCTGCTGTGTATGCCCGCAAAGCTGGCTTGCCCAGAATCCTCATCCACGGCTGAGCTTCGCACGGCATATAGCACATTGGGCTTTAAATATAAGGAAAGCTCCTTTTGCAGCTCGGCTTTGGCGCCCTCATCGTGCGCAGCCCTTTCAAAATACGACACGGGTACTACGCAAAGCTGCGGCGTATTGGGGATCTGCAAGGAAAGGAGTGCTTGCGCCTTGCCTCCGATCTGCTCCGTGCCGATCGCTTTATTTACCAGAATCATTGCGCTCCCCCTTTCTTTTTATCAAGATTATCAAAGTATCCAAGGCAAGCAATATACCCGCAAAGGCAAACACCCATACGCTTGGCGTAAAGGCCTCGTATACCAGCGCGATCACAATGCAAGGCAAAAACAGCGGCTTGATAAAATCGCACCATTTCTCGGGCAAAAGCAGCTGTGCCAAGATCAAGCCGAGCGGCAGCAGCATCAGCGGCTGCGCAGACAGCAGCGACACGGTCAACGCACAGATGCCAAAAAAGCAGCAAAGTAAAATCAGCACACCGCGGCCGATCGGGGCTTTTTGCGCTTGCTTGTCCCTTTGATAATCACACAGGTCGTCACACGTGCGGATCAGATACGCCTCTGACAGCACGACCGCAAGCCCTGCACCGAAATACGGTGCAGAGCGGCCAAACAGCAGATATACGATTGAATACAGCACGGCCGTCAGCACAACGGGTGTGCCGTAACGCTTGATCAGCAGCACGTTACCACCATCTTTTCGCATATAATTTGGCTTTTGCCATCAGCATGGGATAAGATAGCCCGGCATACCGACAAAAAGCCTTTAGCTCCTGCTCGGCCTGCTCTTTGTCTATCTGCTCCCGCATTTTTTCCATAGCGCCATCCCGATCCAGCGCCCCTTGATTGATCATGACCGAATACTCCGGCATCAGATGCGAGCGTCTTGCGGTCAGATTTTTCAGATAGAGTGCGCCGTGGTGAATGGTGCAATCAAAATGCTCCTCCTCGGACTCCACGCGCCAGGAGGTATGCTCCTCTAAGTACGCAATGATCTCTTGTTTGTCGTAAGGGTGATACAGAAAATACGCCAGAAAATCACGGTACCCCTTCTCTCTTGTATCCGAGAGCAGCTTTTCCTTGATCTCGGCAGCCAGCTTTTTGTCTACCAGCAGATCGATCTTTTGCACGATCTTTTCGTACAAAGCGTCCAGATCCACCGCGCCCGATGCAAGCCCCGCATCGATAAAGGGGCGAAACACATCGTCATGGCTATCGGAAAGGCCTCTGAACATCTGATAGGGAGAACGGCCGTGGATGCCCACACGGGCATTGACGCGCGAGGCATAATTGATCATGACCGCATAGCCCAAAAACGAGCAGGCGATGCAGGGGGACAGATAGCGTGATACGATATAGTGATACATGCGCCGTAAAAGCTCCATATCACACTGTACGTATTCATGCTCCACACCGATCTCTGCCACCAAGCGGTCGATCTTTTGCCGCGCCTCGGGCGACATAAAACCGTTATCCAAGGTATAGGCTTTGACGCGCAGCCCGTATTCCTTGACCAGCTTATACAGCACGTAGGTTGAATCCTTGCCACCGGAAAATCCAAGTGCTACGTCGTAAGCATACTCCCCTTCTCGCTGCAGCTTTTGCAAAAACAGCTGTTCAAGTGCGGGATAGTCGGTCAGTCTGTCTTTATATTTATCATAGCAGGTGCAATGTGAGCAAAGACCGCTTTGATCAAAGGCAATTCCCTTGACCGTTTTGTCATTGACACAGCGCACGCAGGTCCTGTTATGCTTCATGGCCATGCTCCAGCAGCGCATAGCGCTTTTGACGGATCATGTGATCCTTGAAAATCGCGTAGAGCGACCTTGTGCGGTCATTCTGAAAATGATACAGCACCTCGCCATACCCTTTTTGCTCCATGGTGCGATAAGAATAATCAATCATGCTTAAAATCAGCCGTTTGCTCCTATAATCCGCCCGGATGGCCGTGGTTTTGCATACGTAGAATCGCTTTTCGGGATCCTCGTAGCAGAAATTAAAGGCAACGGGGACGTCCCCGTCATAGATCATGAGCAGATCGGGAGACACGGCAGCAAGGCTTTGCATATAAATGTCCAGAAAATCCTGCTTTGAGATCGGCTCGTAAAAATCCGCCTGCGCAAAGGCCTCGCGCGCTATGGCATACACGTCCGAAAGATATGCGTAAGCATCCGTGCCGCTGCACTGTACGATGCGATAGCTCTCGGGAAGTCTGACTCTTTGCCCAAGGCTCCAGATCTTACGGTTGATCGTGCCCAGCGTGGAGGTATAATACTGCCGAGGCGTAAAGCCGTTATTATCAAGCACCTGCAGCACCTCGGGATGGCTGAGTGCGTCCGGGTACAGATGCCAATCAAATTCATTCACAGCCAATCTGTAGGAATAAAAGGTGTTGCCGTTGATTGGCCCGAGCAGTCGTTTTTCTCCCACCTCGGCAAGCATTTGCTTGACGGCAGCGTCAAAGCCCTGCCGATCTGCATAGTTGATAAATCCGAAATACGCGGAGCCGTCGGGATTGTGCATCAGCGTGAGCTGATTCTCCCCACGTGAAAAGGTGCGCCACGGCTTGCCTGCAAGCTGCCGCTCCTTGATCTGCAGCGCCTCTACAACTCCTAAGAGATCCTGCGGCTTTCTGATACGGTAAGCGTATTCGGAGCAATCCGTATAGCCGTAGGCGGCATGGCAGAATTGCACTGCGTAATGATCGGGAATCGAGGCATAATCCCCGTAGCTGTCGCCCACGAACAAAATTTTCCCACGGCTTTGCTCGATCAGCCTTACAAGCCTCTCACTCTTCTCTCCCATTTCGATGGTATAAAAGCCCTTGAAGCAGCCCTTTGTTCCCGAGATCTGCTCAAACGCCTGCGTATAGATACGCGGACAGTTGGAAACAATATACAGATCATAATCCTTACTCAAGGTGCTGATCAGCTCAGAAACGCCCTCATAGCAACAATCGGTGGGATGCGCCTGCAGATATTCGATCGAATATGCAACCGCATCGTGCGCAAGCGCCTGCATATCCTCGATCTCGGGAAACAGTGCAGCCAGCAGCGCGTCCAGCTTGACGCCCAAAAAGGCCGCAACGTCATCTTCACTTGCACGGGGCGTGATCCCATATTTTTCGCAAAGCTTTCCATATGCATATATATAAGACCTACGGGTCTGCCAAAGCGTCCCGTCCAGATCAAAAGCTATCGTGGTAATCATACTTTTCCTCCCGGAGAAAACATCTCTCCGATTGTATTATAGCAAATTCTGCCCTGTATGTCAAGAATAAATATCCACCCGCCATAGCGGGTGGTATTTCAGTTTCGGGCATAGCCCTAATACTACTGGCTGCGCACAAGTGCGCTTTTTATTGGCCTGCCAGCCATGCAATTGTTACTTACTACCCGTAAACGGGTTCTCTTTGA
>JAZQYT010000304.1:0-2289 GCA_045633665.1 Eubacteriales bacterium
GGTATAGCCGAACTCATACGCCATGCAAAGAGAGATTTCAGCAATTCATCGCCCCATATGCAGCTTCTTTTGCATCAACGGAAAATACAGAAGATCAGATAGATCAGCACGCAAAGAATGGCCGCGGGAGAAGCAAACGCAAGGCCAATACTCTTGGCAACAGCACCGCCGCTCACCTTTTCCTTTGGCTTGTACGCATCCGATACGTTATCCTCGGCATAAGCGCGGTAAAGTCTGCTGCACTCACCGCAAAATACGGCCAGGCACAAAAGCAGCGCCGCGATCATCAGGATCAAAAACAGCGTAGTGGCGCTTTGCGTGACGTAAAAATCCGCAAACGCGCTCTGTCCGAACAGGCAGAACAAATTGTACAGAAAATGCACGATCATGGTGCAGAACACCGAACGAGTCGCGTACATGGTCAGCACCAGAATCACGCCCGCAAACAAATACACAGGCATTGCCAGCAAATTGAAATGCAGCATGGAAAACAAAATCGAGCTGACGGCTACTGCGCAAACCACGCCCCTGCCCTCAAATTCCGCGCACAGCATGCTACGGAAGATCAGCTCCTCGCACACAGCCGGCAAAATGGCATACGCCAGCACCAGGTACAGCATCCCCGCCATGGTGCCGTCATGCCTGGAGGTGAAGGTGTTATACAGCACAAAGCTCTGTCCCTCACTCAGATCTCCCATCAGAATGCTCAACAAAAAGCAGCCCGTGATCAAGGCACCCGCTGCGCCGGCAATCAGGAAAATGTGATCCGGCCTTGGGGCACGAAAGCGCATACGCCTTGCATATTCCTTGCCGCGGAAGCGGAAAAACAAGTATCCGGGAATCACAAAGATCAAAATCTGCAAAAGCACGACCACAAGATACTCGTTGTCGTGGTCGATCAGCAGCACGTCGATCAGTCGCGAGAGCAAAAGCAGCACGAAATTGCCAAGGATCAGCAGCATCACGGGATCAAAGGGCAGCTTACCAAGCAGCGGGATCTGCTTCCATTTGTACATAAATCGCTGCCAACGGATATTCTCCGTCCCATCCGCCTCGTCCTCTGCGTCCTGCTCGGGTTCCCAGAGGTCCTCCTGCTCGCCGTAGTCATCATCGATGGTGGGAATGGCTCGCTCGGACACAAAAGCGCTGTCGTCTATGATGTTTTCCTTTGGATCATCCTGCCAATCCTGCGATTCTTTCAGATCCACGCGCCATTCCCCCTTTCGATCAAAAATATATTGTACGGGTACGTCATACGCGTCGTGCGGCAAGTATTCGGCCATGCCGACCTCAAGCACCGCACATGCGCTCACACCGCCAAAAGATGCCAAAAATCTGTCGTAATAGCCCTTGCCGTAGCCAAGTCGGTTGCCCTGCGCGTCCACAGCAAGCGCGGGTACGATGCAAAGTGCGTTGTCCATGGGCTGCCACAAGGGACACTCCTTGCGTGGCTCAAAAATGCCAAAGCTGCCCTTTTCCAACTGTTCAGGGGATTCCACCGCGAAAAATGCCATGTTCCCCGCCTTGTCAAGGCAGCGCGGATACGCCACGACCTTGCCCTTGGCCCATGCGTCAGCCGCCACAGCGGACAGATCGATCTCGCCATCGGTGGCCGCGTAAAGCAGCACGCAAGGCGCGCCTTGGTACGCGGGGCTTTGCAAAATACGCGCACAGATCTCGCGCACCTGCGCTTCTTTTTGCTCGGGCTGCATATCCGCACGCGCGGCACGGTAGTGCGCGCGCAGCTGTTTTTTGCTTAGTTCATTCATTTGGCAAACACCGAGGCAGCGATCTGCTCGGCAACTTGCTTGCCGCATAGTGCCTCTGTCAGGCAAAGCCCGAATTCAAGCGCTGCGCCCATGCCCTTGGCGGTGATGATCTTGCCGTCGCACTCCACGCGTGCGTCGGTCACGGTTGCGCCCTCCAAATATTGCTCAAAGCCGGGATAGCACACAGCCCTTTTACCCTGCAGATATCCACGCTTGCCAAGCACCATGGGTGCGGCACAAATGGCGCAGAGGTACGCACCGTTACGCGAAGCGGAGCGCAGCGCAGCATCCACCACACGCGATTCATCCAAGTTGGCAGAGCCGGGCATTCCACCGGGCAGAATGATCATATCGGGAGCAGAATCGCGGTACATGGTGTCGGGAATGTCAGCCTGCACGCGAATGCCGTGCGCACCGAGAATACTGTCACCGCCCACGCCGACCGTGGTGACCTTGACGCCTGCACGACGCAGCACGTCCAAGGGTGTCAGCGCCTCGATCTCCTCAAAGCCGTTTGCCA
>JAZQYT010000305.1:0-3891 GCA_045633665.1 Eubacteriales bacterium
AGTAAGTGACAGCAGGTCGGGACGTCGAGGGCGCCGTCCCCTGCAACAGGTGTCTTTATTATGCGAGAAAAGCGAATACCAAGACTGCTCTTGAAACAATCCCCGTGCAACATTTTCGCTAATTGTGCAGCCAGATGGGGCTGCGTTTTTCTTTTTCTTGACAGACATTTGAAATTATGATATAATAAAACGATTAAGTATTTTTTGGGAGGCTTTTTATGTCTGTTTCCGTTTCGCAGAATATTACACAGGTTTATACCAAGATCAAGGACAACATCGGTAAGGTTATCGTAGGTAAAGAGGACACCATTGATATGCTGCTGGTTTCCATGCTGTGCGGCGGTCACGTGTTGCTGGAGGATGTGCCTGGTACGGGTAAGACCATGCTGATCAAGTCGCTCGCGGCAAGCGTTGGCTGCAGCTTCAAGCGTATCCAGTTTACTCCTGACCTTTTGCCCTCGGATATCACGGGCATTAACTTCTTCAATATGAAAAAGTCCGAGTTCGAGTTCGTACCCGGCCCGATTTTTGCCAATATCGTACTGGCAGACGAGATCAACCGCGCAACCCCCAAGACGCAGTCCGGCCTTTTGGAGTGCATGGAGGAGGGACAGACCACTATTGACGGAAAGACCTACCGCCTGGCCGCGCCCTTTATGGTCATCGCAACCCAGAACCCCGTGGAAAACATGGGTACGTTCCCGCTGCCCGAGGCGCAGCTGGACAGATTTTTGATGAAAGGCAGCATGGAATATCCCAACCATATCGAGGGCGTGGATATTCTGGCGCGCTTTGATAAATCCAGCCCGCTGGAAACGCTTTCCCCCGTGGTCACCGAGCAGGAGCTTCGCCGGGCGATTGAGGAGCTGCCGCAGGTGTACGTTTGCCGTGAGCTGATGAGCTACATTACCAACATCGTGGAAAAGACCAGAAAGTATCCCAAGGTCATTCTGGGCGTCAGCCCCCGTGGTGCGCTTTCGCTGATGAAGGCTGCCAAGGGCTATGCTGCTATCGCAGGCAGAAATTACGTCATCCCGGATGACGTCAAGCGTGCGGCACATCCCGTGCTTGACCACAGAATCATGCTGGAAAATTCGGCACGTATTCACAAGAATGCTGCCTATAACGTCATTGAAGACATTCTCGGAACGGTCACCGTACCCACCGAGGCCGTGTTTGAGGAGAGATAATGTCGCCCGATGCATTGAAAGGAGTTGCCGAGTACATCACCAATATGGTGGATCAGCTTGAGGAGTTTACAAAAACGCCGCAGTTTTACATTCTGATCACACTGGTCGTGTTGGCGCTGCTTGCGCTGGTGCTGTACCGCATTTATATTGCCCTGCGTAACAAGCGCCTTGGCAGAATCGAGTATTCGCGCTCGTTCTCTGAGGTGGGTGTGTACGAGGGCGACGAGGTCGAGCTGATCGAAACCGTGCGCAACACGGGGGCATTTCCGCTTTTGTGGGTGGATATCGAGTCGTATTTCTATAACGAACTGGAGCTGGAGGAATACGAGCGCGATCCTGCAGAGAAGGATAAGATGCAGTATCTGATCAGCCGATTTAACCTGTGGCCGTATATGCAGATCCGCCGCAGGCACAAGGTCATTTGCCGCAAGAGAGGACACTATTCTTTGCATGTGGCTTCCATTTATTCCAAAACGGGCCCTATTGCACAGGATGCGCCTGCCGAGATCTACGTATATCCCAAGGCGATCCCTCTGGATATGCAGGATTTTGCGCAAGGGCGATTGCAGGGTGACTACGTCAGCCGCCGTCCGCTCTACAGCGATCCGTTCTCGTTCTCGGGCATTCGCGATTACCGCTTTGGCGACCAGATCTCTCAGATCAACTTCAAAGCCTCGGCACGCGTGCCGTTCGGAGGCGCGTCCACCTCGCCCTTTAAGGTCAATTCGCGCGAGTTTTGCGCCAGCCGACGCATGATGATCTATATGGACTTCCATCTGCCCATGGGACAGAGCATGGATGGCGCGGAGTATAACCGCCGCGGAGAGCAGGGGCTTTCCTTCTGCGCAGCACTTGTCAGGGATGCGGCCTACGGAGGCTTTCGCGTGGGTTTTGCCGCCAACTGCAAGTCGCAGAACGGTGAGATGTCGCTGCGTTTCCCGTGCGAGAGCGGTCAGGCGCACATGCTGGAGATCTTGAAGGAAATGGCTTGTATCACACCGCGTGAAGGCGGTTCGTTTGCCTCTTTGCTGGAGAGTGCGGTGACCGAGGGCATCTCGGATACTGAGATCGTGATCGTGGCCTTTGCCGAAAACCCCGACGTGCAGGCGAGAACCGATGCGCTGGAGCGCCTTGGAAACTCGGTGCAGGTCATCATTCTGGAAGGGGAGGAGCTTTGGGATGGCGAATGAAGCACAACTGAACCAACAGTATACAGAGCTGATGCATCGGTTTGCAAGCACCTCCACCTGGCGCGAATTTTTGGCGCTTGCCAAGCAGTTCCGCGAGCTGGATACCTTCAAGGATGCCTCTACATATTATACCAAATGTATCCGTGCGGCCTCTGCGGGCGCGTATCGCGAATACCGTGAAGAGCTTTCACAGCGCACGGATCTGACAAGCGAGGATTACTTCGAAGCCGCATCCGTGCTTTCGCAGATCTCGGATTACATGGACGCGCGAGAGTGGGCGCGTACCTATAAGGCCAAGGCAAGCGCGCTTTGCTATGCCGAGGCGATCGCGCTTTATGAGCAGAGCGAGGGACGCTGGCTGGATATGCGCGAGGCGTATTATAAGATGAGCAAGATCAAGGGCTACAAGGATTCCCGTGATCTTGCAGAGCGATATCAAAAGCATTATACCGAGTGCGCGTATGCGGCTGCGCTGGAGCTTTACGAAAAGGCGCAATCGGGGTCGGAATATCTGGAGGCTGCTGAGATCTTTGAGCAGATCCCCGCGTATTCGGACAGCGCAACTCTTGCCAAAAGCAGCCGCAAAGCGGCGGCAAAGTATAAATCAAGCACACCCAAAAAGCAAAAGAAATCCGTATGGGGCGACGTCCCCGACGCCCCGCGCGACGTTCCCAATTCCGCGTCCGTAGGGGGCGACGCCCTCGACGCCCCGCAACTTGTGCGCAAAAAGCGCGCGAAAGCCGAGGACAGCGTCAGCGGTGTGGATTATCTGGAGATCTGGCGAACCATTAATAAATCGCGCTTGATCTTGGGCTTTGTCGGCCTGATCGTGTGCGGCGTGGGCCTTTGGGGCTCAACCTTCTTTGCGGCACACAATATTGATCCCACGAATGATTTTTTGTATCGCCATGGGGATAAGCTGCGGGGCATCAGCGTGCTGATGGTGATCGGCGGCACGGTATTTGCTCTTATTGAGTTTTACCGCATGCTTTCACCCTCACTCAAGCGCAAAATGGCACTCAAGGTGATTGAGATCGGTAAGCGCGTGGCCAAGCCTGTGCTAAAGGCAGTCAACCGCGTGTTGGGCTTTGTGGGCATTTCTATCGGTAAGCAAAGGCTGAAGGGCAAGGACGAAAAAAGCTTTGTGTACGTGGAAAAGCCGACCAAGGCCAAAAAGGCCAAAAAGCTGCGCAACGAGGGAAAATGGCACGAGCTGCCCGACAATGCTGCGCGTGTGCGCTTCATTTTTGTGGACTACATGATCAAGCGCATCAAGCAGGGATACCGCATGAAGTATCACCAAACGCCCGACGAGATCGGCCGCGAGCTTGCGGTGGAGGACGATGAAAAGCAGCTGTTCGAGGTTTACAGAACTGCGCGCTATGCAGGGCCCGCTGCCAACGAGGTCATTGACGACAGCGTGGTAGACGAGCTGCTCAATATCGGAGTCAGAAGATCGTGACAGAGTAAAATGGCGGATCCGAACGCGTAAAAGCGTTCGGATCAGCCAT
>JAZQYT010000306.1:0-10022 GCA_045633665.1 Eubacteriales bacterium
ACTCTGATCGAATTCATTCGGGTATTGGCTATCTTACACCGAATGAATGTTTTAAAAAATTAACTCTTTAATTTGTCTACTTATCTTGACAAGTTTCATGAAGGAAGGAAAAAAGAGCCGCACGGCTCTTTTTTCTACCACAATTCTTCACTATTCATTCTTCATTCTTCATTCTTCATTAATTATTACTCATTTCCCTTTCCCCAAAAGCTCCTGTACCGCCTCTAAAAGCTTAAAGCGGATGCGGTATTTGACGGTATCTGTCTGCGTGATCACCTTGTACTGTTCCCCCGTCAGCCCCACCGAAATAAAGGCGTCCTCGTTGCTGCTCTCATCTTCTGCGCTTGCGGCAGACAGGCAAAGCGGCGGAAACAGCACGCACCACCAATTCTGCCCCTCGGCCTCTCCGATGCACACACGCAGCGACACGTATCTGCCGCTCGGAAAACAGCAATTTTCATAGTTGCGCGTGGGATAATCCTCCTCGCCCAGCAAAACGGTCACGGGGTAGTCGTAGCCCCACTCCTCAACCACCGCCTGCGCGGCTTTTTGGATCTCTTCTGACTGCTCGGTCAAAATCTCAACCGCCTGCTCACGGCTCTCGCAGCCCTCCAGCATGGGGCCTGTGACGCGCAGCACCTCATCGCGCACCTGAAGTTTGAGCGATTGATCCTGCTCGCTGTCCGAATTGGCCAGCACGTGCAATCGCACGACGCTTTCATAAATCTCTTGCTCCCCGTGTATCGGCAGCACGCTGATGATCCCCAACAAAAACAGCAGAACGATCCCGCCTGTAAGTATTCTCTGGTACATAAAAAAACCTTCCCTTTTCAAATATAGTCTGTCTTTGCGACAAGGCTATGATTGCCCCGGGAAGGATTTTTTATTCACTTTTTTGCAAAGATCATTCTTCCGAATTCTCTTCCAGCACCTCATCGTGGAATTCGATATTCTCAAGGATCTTGGCAATGCGTGCGCCGTGCTCGACCGATGCGTCCTCAATAAAGGTCAACTCGGGCGTCATGCGCAGATTGAGCGTTCTTGCCAGCTGCGTGCGCATATAGCCGCTTGCCTGGCGCAGCCCCTTTGCCACGTCCTTTTTATTGCCCGAAAGGCAAGAATAATAGACCTTGGCATACTTGAGATCGGGCGTGGTATCCACCGCGGTAACGCTGACAAACGCCTCGCTGACGCGAGGATCCTTGACACCGCGCAAAATGACCATCAGCTCCTTTTGCATCTCGTCGTTGATTCTGCCTCTTCTGTAATTCGCCATAATAACTCCTTAAAATTCAATAACAGGTGTATTGTATCACAAAGTCGCGCGCTTGTCAATGACTTTTTCTGTCAATCCACGCGCATGGAAAACGCAAATGCAGGCAAGTTGTTTCCATTACGCAGATCCGCATGCTCAACAGAAGCGCGTATTGCATATGCATACGACACCTCGCAAGCATCCGCGCCCTCGGGAATCTCCACCGTTACAAGGCCGCGCGTTTCAATGATCGCACGTGCAGGCACGTCCGCGCCCTTGGGACCGACGCGAAATCCTTTGACCTCTTGCCCGATGCTGTCCTTGGGCGACTGTCCAAGCACGCAAAGGCCGTCGCCGATATCGGTAAAGGCAACCGTGATCTGCCCCCCGTCCGCGCTTTTCTTGGCCATGGTGGGCTTGGGCGCACGTGCGTCGTACTCGTTGCCGATGCGGTATTCACGCGCAAGGGCAAGCTTGGCAAGACGCATGGCAAGCTCGTATTTGCGCGGTGAGTGGGCAAAATCGGGATGAGAGTCGGGAGAGCCCAAATCCATCGCAGGCGTCAGGGTGCTATTGGGGATAGCCGCAAGTGCATCCAGCTGCTTGACGCGCACCGTGTCAAGTGCCGGGAAATAGGCCGCGCACTCATCGCGGTAGTCCGAAAGCTGCACGTTATAGAACGGAAAATCATGCCCAAAGCGTGCGCGTTCATCCTCGACAAGGCGTGCAAGCTCCTTATCGTATACGGGAGCGCGATCCGGGAAGCAGCCCTCGCTCTCCCCTTGGAAAAAGATCTGTCCCTTGAATTGCAGCGGCACGAAGGGATGAATGAGCGAATTGTAAAATCCGCCAAGCGGTACGGCCACCGTGGTGGTATAGCCCAGCTCCACGGCCAGCTCGGCCGGCATCAGTTCACGGATGCAGGCACCGCCCGCAGCCATCATGACAAGTCCCACAGGCGCGTCGATATAGCGCAAAAGCTCCTTGCCAAAGAACCAACCGATTGCCGAAAAGGTGTGCGCGGCCTGCTCCAAGGGCAGCTGCCAACCCCATTCGGGATTGATAACGTCGGGCTGCGGAGCAGCGCACAGATCCTGATGCTCAAAGGCATACTGACGCGTTTGCGCGAACAGTCGCAGCGGCTCGTCCTTGTCGTACCATTGCTCGGGCGCCCAGTCAAGGCAGCCACCCTGATTATGCTCGGCATTGGACTGACCGCCGATCATCCATACGTCACCAACAAGCACGTCCTCAAGAAGTGCGCTATGTCCGCGATCGTCGTAGATCACCATCGCCTTGCCTTCCCACACCGTGCTGTGCGGCACAAAGCGCAGCGTCCAGCGGCAGTCGTCGGTCACGGTGGCGGTGACTCTCTCACCCATAAATTCACCCGTGACGGTCGAACCGGGTGTGTCCGAAAAGCCCCAGATACGAATGGGACGCTCACGCTGCAGCACCATATGCGAGCCGAATACGCCCGACACCTTGAAGGAGGGTGCTTGCCAAGCCGCGGCAGCGGCGGTGATTTCCTTTTCCTCTTGTCCGGGTAAAGCCATTTTGTTTTCCATAAGTCCCCTCAACTTCCTGCTGCTTTGTCGTAGCAAGCGTAGATTTCTCCTGCAAGCGCCGCCATAGCGGCAGCGTCTGCCTTTTCGATTTGTCTGTCATAAGTCACAAGACCGTTGGTTTCATCCTCCACGTCCGAGATCTGCGTCAGCACCGCAGCGCAAAGGCCGCTTTTCTCAATAGCGGGCAGGATCTGCTCGCGGTAAAGCGCCTCTGTTGCCTTCTGCCATGCTTCGGGTGCGGGATAGGTGCTGTATCCATAGTTGTTGTCGGGATTGAAGATATGCCCCGCGACGCGGCAGGCATAGCCGCCAAACTCGGACAGCACCACGGGGCGGTCACCCCACGGCTTGATATCGATCTTTTTGAAATAAATATGCTCACTCTGCACGTCGCTCTTGCTCTCCCAGAACCAGCCCGAGGTGGTGTCCCAGATACGGGTGGGATCAAGCGGACGCAGCGCGTCATAGGTCTTATCCGCCTCAAACTGCCCCCAGCCCTCGTTGAAAATGGTATAATAGCACACGCTGGGGTGGTTATAAAGCAGCTCGGTCGTGCACTCGCTGCTTGCAAGGAAGGCACGCTTACGGCGCTCGCTTGCCCTGTGCGAAATACCGCGCTTGAAGCCGATCGTGGGCAGCGCGGTGTCTACAAGAAAACTGTAATCACCGCTGTTGACCATATCCTGGAATACGATCATGCCGAGTTTGTCACACAGGTAATAGAACACCTGCGGCTCGATCTTGATGTGCTTGCGCAGCATGTTAAAGCCCATTTTCTTAGCGGTCAGAATGTCGTTTTCGTAGCCCTCGGGGCTGCCCGGCAGATAAATGCCGTCCGGGAAATAGCCCTGATCGAGAAGTCCATGGAAGAAATACGGCTTGCCGTTCAGACAAATGCGCGGCGTGCCGTCTACGTTTGCCACCGACACCGTGCGCAACGCGAAATAGGAATGGATCCTGTCATCGCCTGCGGTCAGCGTAAAACCGTACAAATAAGGACGCTCGGGCGACCACAGCACGGGATTGAACGGTGCAAATTCCACCGTGTCCCCCATAAAGCTGACCACCTCGGTCCCCTCGGGGGTATGCACGGTCAGCTCCTTCATCACGTCACCGCCCTTGACGTGCAGCGTCATTTTTTCGGTCGTAGTATCGATTTTGATGGATTCAATATAGGTTTCCGGCACCTGCTCCAGCCATACGGGCTGCCAGATACCGCTGACGGGCGTATACCACATGCCACCGCGATCCACTCTTTGCTTGCCCCAGCCAAGCGCGTGGTCAAGCGTGTCGGACACTTGCACGGCAAGGCGGTTTTTTCCGTTTCTGACAAATGCGGTGATATCTACGTCAAAGGGCAAATATCCGCCCTCATGACAGCTTATCCTTTCACCGTTGACGATCACAGTACAAATCTGATCCACCGCACCAAAGTGCAAAAGCACGCGGCCGTTCGGCTTCTTTTGCAAATCAAATTCGCGCTCGTACAGCCATTCCTCGCCCTTGCCAAGCGCACGCTCGATGCCCGAAAGTCTGCTCTCGGGCGGGAACGGTACGCGGATCTTTCCGACAGGCTCAATTCCCTTTTTTGACTGCACCGAAAGCTCCCACTCACCGCAAAGGCTCTGCCAGCACTCGCGGCGCATGGAGGGTCTGGGATAGTGCTTTTCCCACGCATCGGGATCATCCTCAAAAGGCGTGTGCAGCTCTTGCAGGTTAGGTTTCTTTTTGTCCTTGATCAACACGATCAGAAGCAGTACGATCACGGCCACGAACAGTGCGGCAAGGAAGATATTTGCGTTCGGTACGAAGGATTCGGTACCGTCGCCGTTGACGATCCTTTCGGCATTTGCCAGCACCCTCTCACCGATCCAAGGGCCGATGACACCGGGCAGCAGCACCTGTGCGAAAATGCGCACACCCTGCAATCTGCCCGCCTTGCCTGCGGGGGTCAGATCGCGGATCTTTGCTCCGAACACGGCTGCACCGCAAAGGTAGCCGCACATCATGAGCAGCGAGCCGATAAAGACAAGCAGCTTGCCGCGGAAGAAAAACAGCATAACAAATCCTGCGCACATCCACAGCATGGCCAGGATACCTGTCAATTTAAAGCCTTTCTTGTCGTAAACTCTGCCCCACAGCGCGGTGGCAACCGACGCAAGAATGATAGCGGGTGCCATGACCAGCACGTAATCCGCCATGCCCAGCGAGATCTCATAATAAATGATAAGGTAGGGCATGAAGATCTGAATGGCAATATTGAACAGCACGAACACGGCAAGATGCAGGTAAAGTCCCGCGTTCTGCTTGACCGTGGACGGACGGAAGCCGTAAAATACGGTGGAAAAATAACCGTCCGACGAGGGCTTGATATCGGGATCACGGATCAGGAAAAAGCCCAGCACGCCCGCAATCAGCACGATGCCGCCGATGATGCAAAACATGATCGTCCAGTAAAGCGGCATATCCTGCGAAATGCTTGCAGGCATCAGCATCATACCTCCAAACACGAACAGGATCGCAATCAACGGCATCATGGCGTTAAGCCCCTCGGCTGCACCGCGGTTTTTCTCGGTGGTGCTGTCGGTCAGCCACGCGTTAAAGGCCGCGTCGTTGGCAGTCGAGCCAAAAAAGGTCATGATGCAGTCAAGCGCCACAGTCAGCGAAACGCCCACGGCAACAGCCGACACGGTCATGGGGATAATGGCGTTGATTACGTCCAATCTCACCGCAGCAAAGGCTAAGATCGAAATGCCCCACAGCACGTAACCGCCAGCGATGAATAAGCGTCGCTTGCCGATCTTATCCGAAAGTGCGCCCATAAACACGGTGGTCAGCGTGGCCGCAATGGCCGACGCGCTCACCATCAGGCGGATATCCCCCGGAGAGGCGGCAAACATTTTATAAATAAAGACGTTCAGGTACATATTCTCAACCACCCACGCGATCTGGCCAAGCAGGCCAAACAGCACCAGTGCGAAATAGAACCTTCCCTTTCTCATTTCTTTCATAATTCCAAACTCCTTACGTGGAAATGGGGTGACAGCCGCGCTGCCACCCCTTTATACCGTTCAATTTACTGCGTTGATTACAGAAACAATAAACAGCACGCCCGTAGCACTTGTAACAAGTGCCAGCGCACCCTGTACCAGAATCACGGCAGCAGAGATCAATGCGATCCAACGTTTTTTCATAAACAACCTCCAAATCTTACTCACAAACAGCTTCCAACAAACGAGCGCGTGCCGCATCAATCACGACAGCATCATCCGTAAAGTCTTCAAACGTACGGGCAACAGATTGGGATATGGCCTTCGCAGCTGCGGGATCCTTTTGTCCCAGCATGTAAAGCAGCTCCCAATCGTAAAGCCCCTCGCGCGTTGCGATGCCTCGGTTGGAGTGCAGCACACCAAAATTCTCAATATCGGGATAAACAATATAGCCGTCACCCTTATATCTGGCATTGGGCTGGATCCCGTAAATGGTCTTATCGCCCCAATAATTGAAGCCCCAATGTAAAAATCCCGTAATACCCTGCGAGTAGCACGCCCACTTGATCATGCGGCTATAGGAATGCGGAAGATCGATAAACTTATTGAGCCACCAGTTTTCTTCAGGGAAACAGCAGCTGTAGCACCATACCGTGTCCCCTGCCTTCTGTCGCTCGCGATAGAAGAAAGGATCGGATGCGTACACTTCAAGTCTGGGAACATACTGGTTACACTTGCCTGCCAACTGCAGTGCGATCTCATGCGTATCCAGCGGCTCACCGCACGGAATACCGGGGCAGACCTCTTCGGCGATCTTTTTTGCCCAGAACCAATACTCGGTAGAGTGCGGCTCGTCCTGCAAGCGCAGATTGAGCATGGAAAGCCATCCTTTTTCTTCAAAGTGCTTATACATACTGCCCCAATAGGCTCTTGCCCAGTGCTCGGCCTCGGGCTTTCCGATTTCATACCAAACAATATCACCGTGATCACCCAAGCCAATAATGGTCTTGCCCCACACCGAGCCCACGGGTGCGCTGAGCGTCAGGTAACGGAAGCTGCCTTCCTTCAAAAACAACTCGATAAACTGATCAAGCAACGTATAATCGAAGTGCCACTCGGTTTCGGATATGCGCACAGATCCTGCATCAATCAAAAAATCAATGGGGGTCAAATTGAGGCTGTTTACACGCAGCACCTTCATGGCACGTGCGTAATTCTTCATCAGCTCCCACCACGCATCGGAATAACGATACGTATCATAAAAGGGCTTGACAGGCGGCTCCCAGGCCTTGCCCTCGGGAGGGAAAAAGCCAGTTGCGCAGAAGAAATATTCATGCCCGAATGCGGAATCGGCAGGAGCGGGAATGCTCACGGGATAAATGCGCAGGCTGATCTGCGCCGTAAAATCACCACGCGACGTTTTGACTGTGCAGCAAATACAGCAGCTGCCCTGCTCTGCCTCTTTGGATACCCATAGGTGCAGCCAAAGCCCCTGCGTGGTATTGGACGGAACGCGTACGCTCTTCCCCGGTCTTTGAATATCGGGATAAGGCAGACCGTCGTTAAAGACGGCATAGTCCTGCACGCACACCTCGGCGCTCACGCCTGCGGGAACGCTCGAAACGACCACGTCGGTCACGTCAAAGCCGTCCTCGACCTCACGCAGCAAAAGCTGTGCGCTGACGTACATATTCTTGCCCGTGTGCAAGCTGATCCTTGCACAGTCCGCCTTTTGTTTGCGCGTATGCTTGTATACGCGCTCGGCTGAAGATTTGCACCAAAAATCCATAATAATCTCCTAATTTGGTATCTCTATCAATGTCAGATCAATTCGGTAACGTCGTAAGGACGCGAGAAGGCACGTCCGCCCCCAGAGTCGTGCAGCTCAACGCGAACGAATTTCACTTGCTGCGGGATCTCAAAGCTATGCTCTGTCAAAGCGTCACCGTGGGTGCGCTTGGTGGAGGTCTCGCGACCGCTGGTCAAAAACGAAATGCCGCACACAGGCGAGGTGACCACGTGCATCATGCCATCCTCTACCCACAGCTCGCGGATCTCGGGGCCTGTGGTGGCGTACATATCGCCTCTTTTCATAGCCTCGAAAATATTCGAATACGTCAACGATTCTGCCTTGATCATGCTCCAGCCGCCAAACGAATCGCTGTACGGTGAGGCCTCGCTCATATGCCAGTTATGGTTATCATCCGTTGCGACAGGCACAACACGCATACCCGCTCGGCAGCAAAGCTCAAATTCATAATCTCCCCAGCCGTTGAACATTTCGATCTCACAGCCGGTATTGTACACCTCAAAGCCCCAAAGTCCCTTGAGCGGCAGAAAATCCGCTGCGCTTTGGAACGACCATCTGGGATGGTTGTACTGCACCAAAAAGCCTTCGGCACTCGCGCGCAGATTGAGATCGCTGATCACATCCGCATCGTAAATACGCTCAAACGGCAAGAACTCGGTTCTGTCGGGATCGGGAGAAAAATAATTCAGATGGTAAACGCTCGCATGGCTCCAGGGCTGTGTGGGCGCGTTAAAATCAATTTCAATAGCAGTCAGCGGAACAAAATCGGAAGAGCGCAGCTCCGGATGGGGCAAAATGCAGTTATGATCCGAAAACGCCACGACCGCATAGCCCTCGGCTACGTATTTTTCCTTGATCTGCTCGGGCGAATATCTTCCGTCCGAGCAGACAGTATGGCAATGCAGATTTGCCTTATAAAATGTTCCGCCTTTTGGAAGCAGATACTTTTTCATTATTCTTACTCGTTAAATTGCTTGATCAGGTTTGTCAGCTTCTTTCCTGCCTTGCTGGCACTCTTGTTGTAGGAGGACGAGAAGGAATTTGTGCCTCTGGTAACAGCCCCCTGGAAGGTGCCTGCCAGGCCAAGCTCACTGTAATAATTTACAAGGTCGTAAGTACGGTTGGAGAAAATGATATCCAGCATGCCCGCGGACTCCTCGTCACGCACGGTCTTACGCTTCAGAACCAGCTCGTAGTAGGTGGGGATGACGTGCTTACCGGACAGAATTGCCATACACTCCAGCACCTTGCTGACGTCCTCGGGATTCTGAGGACCGACGGGAACCACCATGGTGGAGGAAATGCCGTGTACCCAGGTCTGGTAATTTTCCTGTGTCTGATCATACTTCGGAACGGGCAGAACGCCGAAATCGTCCGACATATCCTTCAGGTTGACGATATAGCTTGCAACCTCGCTGTAGAAAAGTCCCTGGTTGGCAGCAAACATGCCCTTTGCAACAGCCTCGTCACCGGCCTTTACGATATAGGTAGAGTTGCCAGCGTAGAAGATATCCAGCACCTTATCCAAAAGGTCGGTTGCCTTGAGCAGATCAGACTCTGTCATGCACAGATAGGGATCGTCATCCACGGGACACTCAATATACTTCAAGCCGGAAGCATAGAACATGGTCGAGCCCATGGCAGATGTACCGATCAGGCCATAGGTATCGTTGTTGTCAAACTTACCGTCACCGTTTGCATCGTGAGAAACCTTTTCCACGTAAGAACTGAACACGTCGAGTGTCCATTCCTGGTTTTCAACCGTTTCGTACAGATTGTCAAGTCCTTCCTTCTCAGCAAGGATCTTGGAGAACAGGATCAGGAAGGTCACGTCGTGCGCCAAGAAGTTGATGTCACTGTTCATCCAGAATACCTGGCCGCCAATGCTCATGGAAGCAGTTCCCTGATCCCACCATTCGGCATCCAGATCGATATAGGGCAAATCGTTGAAATCACGCAGATGTCCGCGCGTTGCCATCGTACCCGCACCCATCATATTGGGCATAGCCACGCTGTACTCACCGGATCCGCCCTTGATGTCGTTGGCAATGACCGTAATAACGTCCGCCGTGCCTACGGGAGATACGATGTAATTGATCTTACACTTTTCCTCCAGCAGCAGGTTTCTGGTGTAAACCGCCTGCTCCAAGGGATCAGAGCTGGTTTCCTCGCGCATCATTTCGTTCTGCGCGTTACCGGCGTCGTTTCGGCAAACGACCGCAAAATCATTGCCGCCAAGATCCACATCGATCGCATCCAGCGCTGCCTGGTATTCATCAACCTCGATCTCGGTGGTATCCGATGCGTCTTCGCTCGGATCCTCGGCATCCACACAGCCTGCAAAGCAGGCCAGCAGCATCAGTGCCGCCAATGCAGCACTCATCAATTTGAGTTTCATA
>JAZQYT010000307.1:0-2350 GCA_045633665.1 Eubacteriales bacterium
CGGCATCCCAGTCAACCATGTCGCGGAGATCCTCATTGTCCCAGATCTCGATCTTCTGAACCTCGTGAGAGGTACGGAAGCCGTCGAAGAAGTTCAGCACGGGTACACGGCCCTTGATGGTTGCCAGATGTGCAACGGCACCGAGGTCCATGACCTCCTGAGGATTGGTCTCGGCGAGCATAGCGAAACCGGTCTGACGGCAAGCGTAGACGTCGGAGTGGTCGCCGAAGATGTTCAGTGCGTGAGAAGCAACTGTACGAGCGGAAACGTGGAATACGCAGGGCAGAAGCTCACCTGCGATCTTGTACATGTTGGGGATCATGAGAAGCAGACCCTGGGAAGCGGTGTAGGTGGTAGTCAGCGCACCTGCTGCCAAAGAGCCGTGTACAGTACCTGCTGCACCTGCCTCGGATTCCATTTCGGTTACCTTAACGGTAGTGCCGAAGATGTTCTTCAGACCCTGAGCTGCCCACTGGTCGGTGTAGTCAGCCATGGGGCTGGAAGGGGTAATGGGGTAAATACCTGCTACTTCGGTGAACGCGTAAGACACGTGCGCAGCAGCCTGGTTGCCGTCCATAGAAAGCTTTTTTCTCGGGATAGCCATGTTGTTTTTTCCTCCTGCATTTATAAAAATTTTATAAAAACGAAAATTGTGAAAAAATTTGCAAACACCTCCGCAAATTTTCTCACCTTATATAATAGCACAACTTTTGCAAAAAGTAAAGAGGATTTGCGAACTTTTATGGTGGAAAAAGTGTTGAATTCTGCATTTTTTGCACTTTCGTTGCATCTTTCGCGCCATTTTTGCGTTTTCTCACTCTTTCATCCGCTCCGCGCTCGGGTATAACCTTTTCTGCCGCAACTTATAAAAAGCCTTCTCCGCCGGAGAAGGGGGACCACGAAGTGGTGGATGAGGTTCACCTCGCGGACGCTCTTTCACGGGGGCGGGTTGTGGTGTTACGTTGAGCAAATCCTCTCCGTTCTTTTTGGGCAAGCAGCCGCAAAAAGAACCAAAAACGGCGTTGGAGAGATTTCGCGCCTGCGGGCGCGACTTGGGGCGCTGCCCCAAGTCCCCGCCGCCTTTTGAAAAAGGCGGGCGAAAACTTTTCATCCTCGGCATCCGTATGGTGGCACTTATCCTCTTGACGGAGAGAGCGATCCGTGCTATAATTATCATGAAAAATTATGCAATCTTTTGTGAAAAGGATAAATTTATGAAGCTTTCTACCAAAATTGCGGTCATCGGCGCAGGGCACGCGGGTGTTGAGGCAGCGCTCGCCTCTGCGCGCATGGGTGTGGATACCGTTCTCTTTACCCTATCGCTCGATGCAGTAGCCAATATGCCCTGCAACCCTTCCATTGGCGGCACAGCCAAGGGGCATTTAGTCTACGAAATCGACGCCCTGGGCGGCGAAATGGGACGCGCAGCCGACAAAGTCACGCTGCAGAGTCGCACGCTCAATCTCGGCAAAGGGGCTGCCGTTTATTCCAAGCGCATTCAAGCCGACCGTCGCAAATATCAGAATATTATGAAGCACACGCTGGAGTTGACGCCCAACTTGCGCTTGATCCAAGCCGAAATTGTCGAAATTCTGACCGACAATGCGACCGAGCATCCGCAAATTACGGGTGTGCGCACACATCTTGGCGAGATATGGGATTGCCAAGCCGTGATTATTGCCACCGGCACACACCTTGGCGGTCGCATTTTCGTGGGTGACGTCAACTACGCAGCAGGTCCCGACGGTATGCTGCCGGCAAACGCTTTGACCGAATCCCTCCTCTCCCTTGGCGTCAAAATGATGCGCTTTAAGACAGGTACGCCTGCGCGCGTCAAGCGCTCCACCATTGACTTCTCTGCCCTGGAGTTACAGCCCGGAGAGGACAATCCCCTGCCCTACAGCTATGACAATGTAGAACATTTGTTCTATGATAAAATGCAGACGCCCTGTCATATTGTATACACAAACGAAAGAACGCATGGCGTCATTCTCTCGAATATTAAGCGTTCCGCGCTCTATTCAGGCCAAATTCACGGTACGGGCCCGCGTTATTGCCCCTCGATTGAGGACAAATTGGTGCGTTTTGCTGACAAACCGCGCCATCAGCTGTTCGTTGAACCCATGGGCGAAGACAATGAAGAAATGTACATCCAAGGCTTTTCCACCTCTCTGCCGCCCGACGTGCAGTACGAAATGCTGCGCACCTTGGACGGCTTTGAGAACGCAGAAATCATGCGCTACGCTTACGCCATCGAATACGACTGCGCAGATCCCCTGCAAATGCTCCCCACGCTGGAATTTAAGGCCATTGGTGGTCTTTTCGGTGCGGGACAATTCAACGGCACATC
>JAZQYT010000308.1:0-2341 GCA_045633665.1 Eubacteriales bacterium
TCATCGTTATTGCCGTACTTGGGTGCTGCCAGCAAAAGCTCGCGCAAGTCTTCATACCCTTCAAAATTCGCCTTCATCGCGTCCGCCAGCGTTTGCAGGGTAGCGGCTTGGTCGATAAACACCACCTTTTCAATCGCGGCAAGCGAATCGCTCATGGTGCCAACGCCCATGAGTGCCGCACCGTGCACAGACGGATAGACGCTGCCGCCCATATTGATGTCCTGCGCCCTTTGGATGCAAGCCTTGCAGAAGCAGGAAAGGAAGGGCGAGGTATAATTTTGCGGATCGGGCAGGTCGTTGTACGCGCGAAATGCCTGCACGTATTCCAAAACGCCCGCATCCAACTGCTGCTCCACGCACGCCATGAACTGCTCCATGGTGGCAATCTCGTCAAGCGGTGCGGTCACAATGCCCCTGCGCTCTTGATTATACCCCTCGCCGCCAAGCAGCACGTACTCCAAATAGCGGGGCGTATCAAATCTGCCGTCGCTCCACGGCGGCTGCATGCCCGTAATAAAATTCTCAATACAGCCCACCATGCAATAATTGCGCACGTCGACCTCGTCGTATCCGTAGCGGCGCAGCGCCGCCATATTCACGGTATCGTTCATCAGCGCGGGATAGCCAAGTCCCGTACCGATCACCTTTAAGCATTCGTCTAAAAAGGCATCGGGCGTATCGGGCGAAATGCGCGCAGAAAGGTTAGGCCCCGGCATATTGATATCCCTGACGGCATACAGCGTTGCGTAGCTGAGCGCATTGACCGCGCACGCACCGCGCTCATCGCAGCCGCCGATACAGATATTGACCACGTCGTCATAGCCCAAGCAATAGCGATGCTCGCAGATCTTGACCAGCGCGTTTGAGAGCAGCTCCGTTGCGCCCGCTTGGTCAAGCACGCCCGCAGCAACGTCGTGCTGATACAAAGGATAGAGATACTGATCGATTCTGCCCAGCGCCATGGCGTAGCGTCCCTCGTACAAAAAGCAGGAATGGATCATCCAGACCAGCTGCAGCCCTTGGGCAAAGCTCTCGGGCACGCCCGTGGCAACCTGCTCACAGTTTTGAGCAATGAACGCAAGGCGCGCATCATCATAGCCCTGCGTGCCCACAAGTGCCCTTGCCTGCTTGGCGTGCGCCAGCAATCTTTCTTGCAGCGCGTGCAGCGTGCAGCGCATTGCCTCCAAGAAATCCAAGCCCTGTGCATCCTGTGTGTGCGCTTGCTCGGATTCTGCAATCTGCGCAAGCAGCCCCACGATGCCCACCTGCAAAACGGTGGCAAAATCGGGCGCAAAGTGATCCTTATTCGTGCCAAACCAACGCTCGGGATATGCCGCTACGATAGCATTCGCTTCTCCGATCTGCTGCTCGGTCAACTCTGCAAACAAGGAGCGCTGGCTGCCCACGATCAGATCGTTTTGATAAATATAAGGCGTCGGCTCGACCAGAAGCGCGCAGATACCGTCCGCGCGTCTGCCTGCGGCAGAGGGATGCTTTTCGGTTGCATACCCCTTCGCGCGAAAATAATCGGGACAATACACCCCTGCGGGGCGCATTTGCATTTCTTTTTTCAGTCCTTCTGTCAATGACATGCGTCTTACCTCCCGTTGCGTTTTGTTACACGCTCGTTTTTTTCATTATAACACATTCCCACCGCATTGTCAAACATTTCGCTTTACAAACACAAAGTAATCTGCTATAATAAAAGCACAACGCTACAAGGAGGCAAACGTATGAGCCTTTCCCCATTTTATCTTGCATATGCCGATCTGCGCGCGCGCATAGCTCCCTTTCGTCTGCGCACCGATTTTGAAACGCGCAAGACGGTTGCCAATATTGACGCGCTGTTAAACCGCGCCCGCGAGCTTGACGCAGGGGCAAAGCCAAGCGCACGCTTTGGCTGGGCTGTGGGGCATACCGTGGAAAATTTCATGGAGCGTGCCGAGCGTTATGCCGCTGCGCTGGAGAAGGGCGAATCCCCCTTGCGCGGCATGTTCTGTGAGCCGGGTATGAGCTTTATCGACCATTCGTTTATCGAGAAGGACGGCGTCATGCACGTGTTTTACATCCGCGGCTACGTGGGATATGAGTGGGACACCCGCTTTTGCGACACCTTTGGGCACGCGACCTCGACCGACCTTGTGCATTGGGAGATTCACCCGCCCTGCCTTTGTACCACGCGCGGCGGCGTGGACAGCTATCAGGTCTGGGCACCCGGTGTGACCGAGAAGGACGGCGTTTACTACATGTACTACACGGGAGTCAACCTTGACGTGGCGCAATCCATCTGCCTTGCCACCTCGCGCGATCTTTACACGTGGGAGAAATACGAGGGCAACCC
>JAZQYT010000309.1:0-3784 GCA_045633665.1 Eubacteriales bacterium
GCTGAATATGAAAAAACCGCCGAAATATCGGCGGCTTTTTCATGATATTCGTCTGCTGCCTCAAGGGCGTTAAGGCTGAGGCGGAAAATTGGTAAACGCGGCGTCGAGCTCGGCATCGGTGGGGATATAATCGCCCATCAGGCCGTCGTTGAACTTCTGATATGCCACCATATCAAAGTAACCCGTACCGGTAAGGCCAAACACGATGGTCTTCTGCTCGCCGGTTTGCTTGCAGATCATAGCCTCGTCGATGGCTGCCTTGATGGCGTGTGCCGACTCGGGCGCGGGCAGGATGCCCTCGATGCGTGCAAACTGCTGCGCTGCCGCGAAAACTGCGGTCTGCTCTACGCTTCTCGCCTCCATCAGCCCCTGATCGTACAGCTCGGAAAGCACGGTGCTCATGCCGTGATAGCGAAGGCCGCCCGAATGGCTGGAGGACGGGATAAAGCCCGATCCCAGCGTATACATCTTGGCCATGGGGCAGATACGGCCGGTATCGCAATAATCGTAAATGTAGCGTCCGCGCGTCAGGCTGGGGCAAGACGCAGGCTCGACCGCGATGATGCGGTAATCCGCCTCGCCACGCAGCTTTTCACCCATAAAGGGAGAGATCAAGCCGCCCAGGTTCGAGCCGCCGCCCGCGCAGCCGATGATGATGTCGGGCTTAATGCCGTACTTATCGAGTGCGGTCTTGGTTTCAAGACCAATGATGGTCTGATGCAAAAGCACCTGGTTGAGCACGCTGCCAAGCACGTAACGATAGCTGCCACCCGATGCGCCTGCGGCTTCAACCGCCTCGGAAATGGCGCAGCCAAGGCTGCCCGTGGTACCGGGATGCTCCTCAAGAATCTTACGGCCAACGGCTGTCGTGGTCGAGGGTGAGGGAGTTACGTTTGCGCCGTAGGTACGCATGACCTCGCGGCGGAAGGGCTTTTGCTCATAGCTGACCTTGACCATGAATACCTTGCAATCAAGTCCGAAGTAAGAGCACGCCATGGAAAGTGCTGTACCCCACTGTCCTGCGCCGGCCTCGGTGGTCACACCCTCAAGGCCCTGCATCTTTGCATAGTATGCCTGTGCGATGGCGGAATTGAGCTTATGGCTGCCGCTGGTGTTGTTGCCCTCAAACTTATAGTAGATGTGCGCGGGGGTGTCCAGCTGCTTTTCAAGACAATAAGCGCGCACAAGCGGTGCGGGACGGTACATTTTATAGAAATCGATCAGCGGCTCGGGAATATTGATATAAGGCGTGGTATCGTCCAATTCCTGCTTTGCAAGCTGCTCACAGAACACCTCGCTCATGGCTTCAAGCGTGATCGGCTTCATGGTGCGGGGATCGATCAGCGGTGCGGGCTTTTTCTTCATGTCCGCGCGGACGTTATACCACTGTCTGGGAATTTCATTTTCGGAAAGATAAATCTTGTACGGAATTTCTACGTTTGCCATGGTGTGCCTTTCTCCCCTGTGTTCTCCCAATCCGTCGGGGATGCGGATTGGGTGCGGAAAAAGAAAAAACTCTCATCCCGCAATCATAGAATGATTTGCCGGGACAAGAGAAAAACTCTTGCGGTGCCACCCTGCTTGATAGCCCTTGCTATCCGCTCTGTATATACCTTGCGATATATCGGTTCTCGTAACGGTGAACCAAAACCGTCGCCTATACATTCTATCCCGAAAGGATAAAATTTCCCGTTGCCCTCGAAAGTCCATTCACGCACGCGCTCCCTGCCGCATCCCACCACCGCGGCTCTCTGCAAGGGTGCTTTCCGCACGCTACTCCTCTTTCTCATCGGTTTATACCATTGTAGCACGCTCATGCGGGTTTGTCAATATCAAGACGGCAAATTTGTCAAAGAATTCTTTGGTATTGCACTTGTTTTTTTCGTAAAAGTATGATACTATGAAATCAGCATATCTTTGCTTCGCCGGAGAACGACCTTCCTTGTGTCATCCCATAATCAATGATTGAATTGGAGGAACAAACATGCGTTACGTTGTCGTTGATTCAGCAGAATTCACCTACCCGGACCGTTTCGATTATCCAAGTGCATCCACTGCCATTGAACTGGATACCCCACGCGGCACGTATGCAACCTTTCAGATCCTTTTGGGCGGGTTGTGTACAGACCATATCCGGCAAAACTGGTTGCCCGAGGCGATCTATAAGGATCAGGCGCTTTTGGAACAAGCAAAGCTCGGTTTTCCAAGGACAAGCGGTGTGGAGATTTTGACCGATTTGCCCTTTACTACGGAATGGTACTCTCTTGTGCCGGTGACCGTAGAGCAAAACTATGGGCTTGCTCCCGCGGACATCAAGCCCCCGCATTTCCCCATCCGTACAGCCCCTTATCGCATCTACGATTGCTTGCGTCCGTTTGACGGCAGTTTGGACGTTGGCGTGGGTGATGGCAGAGAGCTTGACACCGACATCGGCGGTGTTTTTGGCGCGATCCACGTTCCCACAGACGCGACCCCCGGCTCATACACCGCTTCAATCAAGATCACGGCAGGTAAGGAATCGGTCACCGTACCCCTTTTCCTGACCGTTTATAAGACCACCGTACCCGCTGAATCCTTGACCGTTATTCAGGGCTACGGTCAAAACTTTGTTACGCGCTATCATGGTGTGCGCTACGCTTCTCCCGAATTTTACGCGCTGGACGATGCTTACGTAAAAGCCTTGCGCAGAATGCGCCAAAACATGGCCTACACGGGCGGGGTCAAGGTAAGTGAAGTTGGACGCAACCAATACGAATTTGATTTTACTGCTATGGAGCAGGATATGCGCCGAAAGCTCTCACAGGGCATCAAATATTTTAACGGTCCCTCCGTGGGCTGGAGGCAGAGCTGGCACAGCTCGACCATCTTGGTCAACAACAAAATTCCCGCCATGAGCTACGAGGGCTACTGCTACCTTGTGCAATATCTGCCCGCTTTGCACGACATGCTTACGCGCAACGGGTGGCTTGACATATTTATGATGGGCATTGCCGACGAGCCCAATGCCGAAAACTGCACCGAATGGCGCGCGCTTGCGGGCTTGGTGCACAAAATTGTGCCCGACATCAAGTTAATTGATGCCGTGAGCTACGGTAACATTCACGGTGCGCTGGATATTTGGGTGCCGCTCAATATGGAATACGACAAGCACCAAGCCGAGATCGAAACTCTCAGACAGCAGGGCAACGAGATCTGGCACTACGTTTGCTGTGGTCCGCGCAGTGAGCAGTATATCAATCGCTTTTTGGATTATCCTCTGCTCTCCACACGATATCTGCATTGGGGCAACTACAGGCATAATCTGACGGGATATCTGCATTGGGCGGCAAACTCCTACCAGCCCGGGCAAGACCCCTTCCGCCAAAGCTGTCCCGAGCACACCAACACCGACTCCACCATTTTCCTGCCCCCGGGAGACACACATCTGCTCTACCCCGGTGAGCACGGCCCTTGGCTGTCCGCCCGAGGCGAGGCACAGCGGCAAGGAACGGAGGAATACGAAATGCTCAGACATCTTGCCGCGACTGACAAGCAAGCGGCAGATGCCATTTGCAAAACCGTGTTCCGCTCATTTTGCGACGTGGAATACGACACAGCAATCTTCCGCGCGGCAAGAAAACGACTGTTGGAAGCACTCAGCGCAATCGAATAACCCGATCAAAAACAGCACGCGCGCAAGTTTTTTTCGTTACGCGGGCGGTTCGCCTCTTGCGGCATGAGTTGTTCCCTACCGAAATGAAGCTGTCACTGCCCGGTGGGAGCGTCTTGACGACCTGTCCCACGC
>JAZQYT010000310.1:0-30805 GCA_045633665.1 Eubacteriales bacterium
TCAATTTGCTGGGAACGGTACATATGGATCCCCTGGACAACCCCTTTTTGACCTTGGAGCGCATTCTTGAGGCGCAAAAGGGCAAATATGATATTGCGGTGCTTGATATGCATGCCGAGGCTACCAGCGAAAAGCTGGCTATGGCACGCGCGTTTGACGGAAAGCTTGCTGTCATTTTCGGCACGCACACCCACGTGGCAACTGCGGATCTGCAGATCCTGCCGGGCGGCACGGGATACGTCACGGATCTTGGCATGAGCGGCCCCGAGGGCGGCATCATCGGTGCAAAAACAGAGCCTGTTTTGCGCATGCTGCGCGATCACATGCCCGCTCGCTTCTCCGTAGCGGGCGGACGCGTTCGCGCCCACGCGGTGCTGTTCTGCGTAGACACCGATACCGGCCATACCACCTCTGCCAAGCAGCTGGTTTTTTGATATTAAATACAAATATAAAATGAAATCTGCCACAGGCAGATTTCTACCGCAACGTTCCGCAATTTGCGGAACATATCACTGCAAATCGCTCAACCTCGTTGCGCGATTGCAACAGAAAGGAGGCCCGCACATGACAAAAGGCACACTCATCCTGCGTTCCCGACTCAAATTGCTCAAGCCCCTGATCGCGGGCTTTTCACTCTCTACCATCCGCGTATGGCAGGACAGAGTGGGGAAGCTGATGTCTGCCTCCCACAAGGACAACGTAATATTCGATGATTTCACCATCGGCTCCATACCCGCTTGCATGATCACACCGCGCGATGAGGTTTCGGGCGGCATCATCCTCTACCTGCACGGCGGCGGCTACACCTGCGGTGACTTGGACTATGCCAAGGGCTTTGCCGCAACCCTTTCCGCCAGAAACGGTATGCGCGTGCTTTGCATAGCATACAGGCTTGCGCCCGAGCATCCCTTTCCCGCAGCACTTGACGATGCCGAGGACGCTTACGGCTACCTGCTCTCGGCAGGCTTTGCGCCCGGGCAGATCATCCTTTGCGGTGAGAGCGCAGGCGGCGGACTTTGCTATTCCCTTTGCCTGAAGCTCAAATCCAAGGGACGCACCATGCCCGCAGGCATTATTGCCATTTCCCCTTGGGCGGATCTGACAGGCCAAGCGGCCTCCTGCCGTACCAATGAAAAAAGCGATCCTACGCTGACAGCCGACAGATTGCAGTTTTTTGCCGATTGCTACGTATACGGCACAGATGAGCAAAAATCAAACGACAAAAATATTTATCCCATCACGTGCGAGCATGCAGAGGCTGATTTGCGTGCCAAATCCAAGCCCCTGATCTCTCCGCTTTTCGGGGATCTTGTGGGCATGCCCCCTTCCTTGATCTTTGCAGGCGGCGCAGAGCTGCTCGCGGACGATGCAAAAGGCCTACACCAAAAGCTGCTTGACGCGGGTGCGCAAAGCGAGCTGATCGTTACGCCCGACATGTGGCACGCCTACGTGCTTTACGGCATCAAGGAATACGACCGCGACTTTACCCGCATCCGCAAATTCATCAAAGCGCTCCTTCCCAATCAGAAAAAGCTGCGCTGGATGGCGCTGGACAATGCCGCAAAAATCTTCCCCGCAGCCCGTACGCGCTCCTGGAGCAACGTGTTCCGCTTGGCCGCGACCATGACCGAGCCTGTGGACAAGGATGCCTTGCGCACAGCGCTGGATGTGACCGTGCGTCGCTTTCCCTCGATTGCCGTGCGCGTCAAGGCAGGATTTTTCTGGTACTATCTGGAGGAGCTGCCGCACACGCCCGAGATCATGGAGGAAAAGCCGTATCCGCTGGCGCGTATGCCCTTTGACGACATCCGCAAGTGCGCCTTCCGCGTCATCGTATACGATCGCCGCATCGCGGTCGAATTTTTCCACGCGCTGACCGACGGTAACGGCGGTCTTGTATTCCTCAAGACGCTGGTAGCCGAATATATCTACCAAAAATACGGTGTCAAGGTGCCTGCCGAGGGCGGTGTGCTGGATCGTTTGGAGGAGCCCGATCCCGCGGAGCTGGAGGACAGCTTTTTCAAATATGCGGGCAAATACACTCTTCCCCGTAAGGATACCGACGCTTACTCCATCCGCGGCCTGCGCGAGGTGGACGGATTCCGCACCAACACCACCTTTATTTTGGATGCCGAGGCCGTGCGCATGCGCGCAAAGGCACAGGGCGTGACCGTGACAGCATATCTGACCGCAGCCCTGATGATGGCAGCGGACAGACTGCAAAAGCAGCAGATCCACAATCCCGCCAAGCACAAGCCTGTCAAGGTCTTCGTGCCGGTCAATCTGCGCAGTATCTTCCCATCCAAAACGCTGCGAAACTTTATTCTGTATGCCATTCCAAGCATTGAAACCAAATACGGCGACTATGATTTTGCCGAGCTTTGCCACAGCGTGCAGTACCAGATGAAGCTGCAGATCACGCCGCGCCGCATGGCTGCTATGATTGCCGCCAACGTGTCCAGCGAGAAGAGCTTATTTATCCGCGCCTGCCCACTCTGGCTCAAAAACATCGTCATGGCCGGCGTTTACAATGCAGTAGGAGAGCGCAAGTCCTGCTTTACCTTTTCCAACCTGGGTGTTTCCAACATGCCGCCCGAATTTGAAAAATACGTGGACAGACTTGATTTCGTACTGGGCACGCAAAAAAGCCAGCGATACAATACCTCGCTGATCACGTATAAGGGAAAAATGATGTTCAACATCATGCGAAATACCGCGCGGCCGCTGCTTGAGCCGCACCTGTACCAAGTTCTGCGCGAGCTTGGAATTCACGTCATCGCGCAAAGCAATGCAAGAGAGGAGGTTTGAATATGTTTTGTATCAAATGCGGTGTGGAGCTGACGGACGGGCAGACCATCTGTCCCGTGTGCGGCACGCGCGTCTATCATCCCGACGTACCTGTCAAACAGGCCGTTCCCACCTACCCTAAAAAGGATTTCGAATCCGAAGAATTCAACCGCAAGGGCATTCTGTTCGTCATCACCATCATTCTTGCGTTGATCGCAGCGCTTGCCCTTATGTTTGATATCTCACTCAACGGCCGCGATACCTGGGGCGGCTACGTAGCAGGCAGCCTGGCTGTGGTCTATTTCTGCGTGGTTCTGCCGCTGTGGTTCAAGCGCACCACTCCCGCGATCTTTGTGCCTGTCGGCTTTACTTCGATCATTCTGTTCTTACTCTACGTCGATCTGCACACGGGTGGGAATTGGTTTATGTCCTTCGCTTTCCCCGTTGTAGGCTCACTCGGACTGATCATTACGGCCATGGCCACAGTCTGCCATTATGTGCGCCGCGGTTGGCTCTATATCATTGGCGGCGGATTGATTGCCCTTGGCGGCTGGACCTTGCTCATTGAGCTGTTTCTCCACCTGACCTTTGCGCTGCCCGAACACATCATCTGGTCGCCCTTCCCCTGCGCAACCTTGGCTATACTCGGCATCATGCTGATTGTCATCGCCATTGTAAAGCCCCTCAAGGACTCGCTCAAGCGCGTGTTCTACGTGGGAAAAATGTAAAAAGAAAAAGCCTTGTTCGCAAGGCTTTTTCTTTTTACAGTGATATTTTTGCAAAGCAAAAGTGATATTCCGACTGCGTCGGAGTGATATTGTCGCTGCGCGACAGTGAAACACTCTCCGCAACAGCGCATAACTCGGCGAAAGCCGAATATCACTGCGAAGCAATATCACTGATAAAACGCTCCGCGTTTTATCTTCCCCCACGATGTCCTCCGCCACCGCCGCTGAAGCCTCCACCACCGCCTCCGCGGCCGCCGCGGCCACCGGACGAAACGATGGTGGTTGTGACAAACTTGCCCACCTCGCGGTCATGGCTGTGCGTCAGATCCAACGTAGCAAAGCGATCCAACGGATACGACGTGGTCGGGTTCTTTCTCTTATAGCTTGCCTTGATGCTGCCGACGCTCAAGCCGCCCACGATGCTGCCGATGATCAGCGCAACGATCAGGATCAGCACCCACGACACGCCCAGTCTGCCCGCATACGCCTGCGCACTCAACTCGGCATACGCGCAAAGTCCCTCGGCTATCTCACCGCTCTTCAGATTGTCATATACGCGGCTGTCGTCCAGAAGGTACTCGATCTCCTTTTGGTTGATTTTTTGATATGCGTCGCCATAAGTATAAATATCGTAATAGGTTTCAAAATGCGTCACGGTCACGACCAAAAGCACCAAGGGAGCGTCGTCACGCAGCTCGTGCTCCGCAAGAAAATCATCTCCCCAGTATTTCTCATGGCCGCTGTAGGTATATTGGGAAGAAAATACGTACGCGCAGATCGGGATCCCCGCCTTTTCGCGTGCAAGCTCCAAAGAGGCGTTGATCAGAAATTCCTCGTCGTCGGTCAGAAGATCATCCACGTCCTGTACCTCAGCCAGATAATCGGGATACAGCTCCCGATCGGACTGCGCACCTGCGGGGATGGCGCAAAGCATAAGGAGCGCGAGCAAAACACCGCTCAGAATTCTCACAAATTTTTTCATAGCAACACCCACCCCACAGCAAAAATTACCGCAGCGACGGCAGCCATGATGGCAGCAAAGGTGGCCGCCAGCTTGACCTTACTGATGGGAAGCTCACCATACACCTTGCCGGTATAGCCATTCATGGCATACTTGTAGATCCGCCCCTCTTTATCGAGGTAGGTCAGCACCCACACGGGCATCAAGGCATATTCCCAATGGCTCTGATGGATATTCAGACGGGGACGGGTGCGCTCCATCTCACCGTTAATGGTGCCGCGCAGAAGTCTGTCGGCATACCCTTCCATTCTCTCTCTGATCTCTTCGCTCAGAGATTCACGCTCCACATCCCTCTTCTTGGCCACAAAGCCTGTCAGGTAGGGCGCAGAAAATTCCTCCAGCGATTCGGACGGATAGGGTAAAATACCCTCCAGCATTTCCTTATCCTCAGTGGAAAGTGCGCTGGTTACGATATCCTCAAAGTGGATTTCGCCCTCGCGCTCAAACTCCAGGCGCGTGGTTTCGGTATACTTGATATTGCCCACTATCCAAGTACGGATGCGCGCCCCCTCTGCCGTCAGGGCGGCGGAGGAATCCGCATCGGTCACCCAGAAGGGATAGTACACGCCCGTAATCTTATCCACCTGCTCGGCACAGAAATAATCGCGCGGCACGTAGCGGTGGCTTTTTGCATATTTCAAAAACTTTGCGATGGCCTGCTGCTTACCAAACTTGAACGGAATGATACGATCGGGACGGAACGCGCCCGAAAGCTTATCCGCAAGCACTACGGGATTGTGGCAGAAATAGCAGAAATCCGCCACGGTCTCCCCATCGGTCATAACCTCGGCACCGCAGGAGGGACAGGAATACGCACGCATATGCTCGCAGAATTCCTGATCCTGCGCTTCCCTTTCCCTGACCTTTTCGGCACTGCCAGACGCTTCCAGATCTTCCTTTTCGAAATCCGAAAGGCAGAATTCGCAGGCAAATTTGCCCTTTTGGGCATCAAATAGCAAGCCTGCGCCGCAATTCGGACACGCATATGTGACAGTTGACTGTTCCATACGTCAATTATGCGCGCTTTGCGCCACACTCGGAGCAGAATTTGCCCGTATTGACCGCGCCGCATTCGGGGCAGGTCCAGCTTGCAGCCGACTCGGGCTTTTTTGCACCGCATTCGGAGCAGAACTTACCGGTATTGACCACGCCGCACTCGGGGCAGGTCCAACCTGCTGCCGCAGGCTTCTTTTCACCGCACTCGGAGCAGAATTTGCCGGTATTGACCACACCGCATTCGCAGGTCCAGCTGTCGGCAGAGGGCTTGGCCGCTGCGGCAGATGCCTTGGCCTCTGCCTTCTTCTCCTCTGCATCACGCGCCATTTGCGCGTTGTTGGACTGGCTTGCCGCAGCCATAAAGCCGCCGCCTGCGCCCATGCCCATGCCCATACCCATAAAGGCCTGTGCCGAGCCGTTTGCATTGCTGCCCGCAGCCTCAAAGCCGCGTGCCATTGCGCCCTGCACGTAACCCTCGCGGATATTTGCATCGCCAAGCATGGCACCCTGGTTGCGCATATTAATCAATTTCTTGCTTTCCTCGTCGTAGGAAACGCTGGAAAGACCCACGCTGAGCACCTCCATGCCGCGCAGTGCCTTCCAATCGTCGTCCAGCTCGTTTGCCATGTAGGTAGACAGCTCACGCGATTTGCTTGCCACGTAAGAAATACGGATGCCGTCTGCCGACATGCGGTTGATCGCAGCCTGCAGCGCCTCCAAAAATTCGGAGAGATACTGCTCGTTGATGGTGCCGATCTCAACGCGGTCGGCATTCTTGGGCAGCGCCTCGGTATAGAACTTGATAGGATCGGTGATCTTGATCGAATACGTGCCATGCGCACGCAAGAACAGCTCGGCATTATAGAAGTTGTCAAAATAGTTGACGGGAGCACGCGTACCGAACTTGATCCCCTTGATCTCCTGCAGATTGATAAAGTACGCCTTTTGCGCATAGGACGGCACACCGCCAAATTTGATACGCGCAAAGGTATCCTTGAACGCATCGCCAAACTCGCCGCCAAACAGCGAGGGAGCGCTGGAATTGTCCACCTTGAAATAGCCGGGTTCGGCAGTATAGTCCACCACCTTGCCACCGTCTACCAGCATCATGAACTGACCGGGATAGACGTGAATGATCGAGCCGTTGGAAATGACGTCCTCGGTGCCCTTTCTGTTGTTGTTTCTCTTATCGTTTTTGCGAACGGCTACACCTTTGGTAAAGACCGTAGTGTCACTCATGGAGTCAGCTTCAATGACCTCAAGCCACTGATCGGCAAACGCGCCGCCAACGGATTGAAATGTTGCTTTGATAATACCCATTTGTATGTCCTCCTTGTATGGTTTTCTTGTAAATTTCGGTTTACTCGGGCGATTCGCGAACCACCCTTACGGGATTTGGTCGTCCGCTCGTTACGGGATGTGTGTTTTCTTGTAGGGATCGGCGTCCCCGACGGTCCGCTCGTTACGGGATGTGTGTTTTCTTGTAGGGACCGGCGTCCTCGACGGTCCGCTTACGCATTACTGCCGTACGGCAGCAACTCCAAGTCCTCGTTATGCTCCAGCGCCCAGGTCACAGCCCAGTTTCCGGGGAACAGCAAAAGATCGTTTCCGCGCACGTCCTGAATCCACTTGGTCTCGGCAGACAGCTTGAGCTTGGACGGATCGATCTCCTTGCCGTCCTTACCGCTTACGTAACGGATAATATCATACGGAATTTCTCTTTGAATATAGCCCACGCCGTACTCACTTTGCATACGGAACTTGAGTACGTCATACTGCAACACGCCCACGACGCCCACGATCACGCGCTCCATACCCGAATTTGGCTCGAAGAAGATACGGATCGCACCCTCCTGTGCGATCTGATTCATGCCCTTGGCAAACTGCTTGCGCTTCATGGAATCGATCTGCTCTACGTAAGCAAAATGCTCGGGCGTGAAGTTGGGAATGCCCTCGTACGCGATCTTCATACCGGGCGCACAGATGGTGTCACCGATCGAGAAAATACCCGGATCAAACACACCGATGATATCTCCCGCGTACGCCACCTCAACGCCCTCGCGCTCCTGCGCCATCATCTGCTGCGGCTGCGCGAGCTTGATATTCTTGCCGCCCTGCACGTGGAAATATTCCCGGCTTCGCTCAAATTTGCCCGAGCAGATTCGCATAAATGCAATTCTGTCACGGTGCGCCTTGTTCATGTTTGCCTGGATCTTGAATACGAATGCCGAGAACCGCTCGTCAGACGATGCGATCTCCAAGTCGCCTGCCTTGTGGGGCAAGGGAGCTGTGGTCATTTGCAAAAAGCTCTCCAGAAAAGGCTCAATGCCGAAATTGTTGAGTGCCGAGCCGAAGAATACGGGCGACAGCTTGCCCGCGCGTACCGCATCAAGATCAAAGCCGAAGTCCGCAACGTCCAAAAGCTCGATCTGCTCACTCAGATTCTCGCGCAAGCGCTCCCCAATCAGCTCGTCCAAGCGTGCGGTGTCGTCAAAGTCTACGGCAATGCCCTGCAAACGGTTACGACCGCCATGGAAGTTATCAAAGGTCAATATCTGCTTCTTTTCGCGATCATACACGCCCTTGAAATCCACGCCGCAGCCGATCGGCCAGTTCATGGGATAGGTGCGGATGCCAAATTCCTGCTCCAGCTCGTCCAGCAGATCCAAAGGATCGCGCGCCTCGCGGTCCAGCTTATTGATAAAGGTAAAGATCGGAATACCGCGCATAGCGCAGACCTTGAACAGCTTGCGCGTCTGAGCCTCGATACCCTTTGCCGCGTCAATGACCATGACCGCGCTGTCTGCCGCCATGAGCGTACGGTATGTGTCCTCCGAGAAGTCTTGGTGTCCGGGAGTATCCAGAATGTTGATGCAGTAGCCGTTATAGTTGAACTGCATGACCGACGAGGAGACCGAGATACCTCTCTGCTTTTCAAGCTCCATCCAGTCGGAAACAGCGTGCTTGTCGCTGTGCTTGCCCTTGACCGAGCCCGCGGTCTGGATCGCACCGCCATAAAGCAGAAACTTTTCGGTCAGCGTGGTCTTACCTGCGTCAGGGTGCGAGATAATGGCAAACGTGCGGCGTTTTTCAATTTCGTGTAAGCTTTGTGCGTCTATCATGTTTTGTATATCCTCTGAAAAAATAGTTATTCATATTATTATAGCACGGTTTTGACGAAAATGCAAGTCCCACACACAGATTTAGGCATAAGTCGGACAAAAAAGCATTGCATCCGATGCGTTTTTCTGCTATAATGAAGGCAGAGAATCACAAAATCGGAGGTTATGATGCAAAAGCGCAACAAGCTCACGGCAAAAGAAAAGCGTGAATACCTGACGCTCGCTCTGCTTGCCCTTGCGGGCGCGGGGGTATCCGTGCTGTTCATCCTGCAATACAACCTCATGGGCAACGTCGCCTTGAATGTACTCTCAGCCATCCTTTCCTTTGCATACATGGCAGGCAGCATGCTCTTGCTTGGCAAGACCGGCACGCGCCCCGAAAAGAATTGGAAAACGGCAATTCTCTTTCCCCTTTCCTATACCGTGATCGTATTCTTGATCTTACTGTTCCTTATGCGCAAGCAGATCCACGAGGATCCCATGCGCATCGTAAATTGCCTTATGTGGAGCATTTACGCCATGCCGTCCTTCATCATCGTCATCTGGTTTGTCGTCCTTGTGATGGCGGCATTGGCTTATGCATAAATAAACTGAGCCTGCTTGAACACACCATTCAAGCAGGCTCAGTCCTTTTTGCAGATCAACGATCCTTTTTCGTTTTTTTAATATCAATGATCCAACAGACGATATTGGTGATGAGCGAAAGGATATTGATAATGAAAAATGCGATAAACAGCGGTGTGGTCTGCTGCATAAGCGAGGTGACCGACCAGAAAATCGCACCCAGCGAGGTGATCAGGCAAACGATCCAGAAAAAGGTCATGTTCTCTTTCATATCTTGACCTCCTTAGCCCAAAAAGCGCATCAGCATCATAATTCCAACCGTTATAAGGGATGCAAGCGTGGCAAACATGGCAACAAATACGTGAATATTCTCTTTTCTCATGTGATCCTCCATTTTGAAGACAGATAAAAAATCATTCCCAAACGTACTCTATGTGTTTCGGGTAGATAATGATCCGCCCTCCCCACGATCTCCTCTTTCCAAAGAGTGTGAAATGCAACGTCATCGCATCAAAGGAATCGATCGAATATTTGAACATGACCAAATCCTGATTTTCCAATGGAGCAATGGTATCATAAAAGTCTTTTTCTTTTCTTCCGTGCTTCAACTCTAACGCCAAGCACTCACAGTCCAAGAATTTGATCGTCAGCTTCTTGAAATCATCAAACCACGGTACGTCCGACGAGGTTGCAGAGCCGCAGTATTGCTCCAATCGATCAAAGGTCAGCGTCAGAATGCTGTTCTCATACGCGGCAACAAAGGAGCAATCGTGCATGGAATCGGCATGCTCAAAAATCTCGCCCTTATTCTTGATCGAAAACGTTTGTACCTTCATATCCTTCGCTCCTTCCATGGTAGTATCTGTATCAATTATAACATATGCACGATGGGAAATCAAGAAAATACGCAAAGTTTTCATAAAATTCATCCGAAAAAGGCTTGACAAATGAGAATAAAAGAGGTATAATATTGCCTGCGAGTTATGCAATGGCCCCTCGCAAGTATGGAGATGTACTCAAGTGGCCGAAGAGGCGCCCCTGCTAAGGGTGTAGGCCGGGTAACCGGCGCGAGAGTTCAAATCTCTCCATCTCCGCCAAAATGAAAGACCACCCTATCAGGGTGGCCTTTCATTTTGCCGTCGATGTCGAGATTTGAACCCAAGGGTGACGGTTACCGCCGGCGCGAGAGGGAACGAGCCCGACCTTACCATGCACCAACAATCTTCGTAGGGGGGATATTATCCTCCCCTACGAAGGGTACCTATAAAGAAAAACACCCTTTCCCCGCAAAAATCTCCCGATTTTATCTTGCCTTTTTCTCCATTCGGTGATACAATAGAGCCAAGCGGAGCATTTTTTGCTCAATACGCAATTTTGATAGGAGAAAACAGTATGGAAAACATCAGAATTCAAGACGACCTTTATACATACGTCAATCAGAAAAAACTCGAAGAGCTGGTCATTCCGGACGACAAGCCCACAGCGGGCGGTTTTTCGGAGCTTGCCGACAGCGTGGAAAAGACCATGATGGGCGAATTTGAGGCCTTGGCGCAAAGCAAAGAATACCCCAATGTGCATCTGGAAAGAGCCTGCAAGCTCTACGCCATTGCCAAGGACGCAGACCGCAAAGCAAAGGACGGCATTGCCCCCGCACTCAAGGCGCTGGCAATTCTTGATCAGGTAAACTCGCTTGACGACTTCTCTCGCCTTTACAAGTCCCTCTCTCTCTCCGGCATTCCCACGCCCATCAATATCGGCGTGGAGGGCGACATGAAGAACACCAAGCAGCACTTGGTCTACATTCAGGGTGCGAGCGTCATTCTGCCCGATACCTCCTACTACGCTCCCGAAATGGCTGCGCAGAAGGAGCAGATCATCGGCATCTGGACAAACGTTGCAAAGGCTGTGATGGCACAGACCGACCTTGCCCCCGAGGCACAGGAGCAGTACGTAGCCGACACGCTTGCATTTGACGAGATCATCGCAGGACTGGCAAAGTCCCGCGAGGAATGGTCCAGATACGTGGAAATGTACAATCCCATGCCCGAAGCGGACGCGGCCGCTATGCTCTCCACCATTGATTTCGGTGCGATCCTTAGCGATCTGTTCGGCTCCCTTCCCTCCACCATCGTGGTCACCGAGCCTCGCTATTTCGGTGACTTTGCAAAGATCTTCAACGCTGACACGCTGCAGCTCTACAAGCACTGGGCATACGTGACCGGTCTTTTGGGCTTCTGCTCTCTGCTTTCCGAGCAGCTGCGTGACATGGGCGGCGCATACATGCGCGCACTCATGGGCGTTGCCGTCATGCAGGATATTGATAAGTTTGCATACAACCTCGCTTCGGGTATGTACTCCGAGCCTGTGGGCATTTACTACGGTGACAAGTACTTTGGCGAAGAAGCAAAGAAGGACATCACCGAGATCGTATATCAGATCATCGACACCTACAAAAAGCGCATTGAGACCAACGAGATCTTAGGCGAGGAAACCCGCGCAAAGGCAATTTTGAAGCTGTCCACCATGGGCGTCAAGATGGGTTATCCCGACAAGGTCAGAGCCATTTACGAAAAGATGGACTTTGACGAAAACGCATCGCTCTTTGAGATCGTCACTTCCCTGCGCGCGATCCGCGAGCTTGCATCCTACGAAAAGCTGAACAAGCCCACCGAGCCGGAAAACTGGGCTATGCCCGGCCACATGGTCAACGCTTGCTACGATCCCTTTGTCAACGACATCACCTTCCCCGCTGCCATCCTGCAAGCTCCCTTCTACTCCCTCTCGCAGACCAGAAGCGAGAATCTGGGCGGCATCGGTGCAGTCATCGGTCACGAGATCTCGCATGCATTTGACTCCAACGGTGCAAAGTGCGATGAGAACGGCAACATCAACAACTGGTGGACCGACGAGGACTTTGCAAGATTTGATGCCAAGATCAAGCAAATGATCGAGCAGTTTGACGGCATTGAGCTGCCTTGGGGCAAGGTCAACGGTGCGTTCATCGTGTCCGAGAACATGGCGGACAACGGCGGTATGTCGGTCACTCTGGATATCATGGGCAGAACCGAGGGCGCATCCTACGAGGAATACTTCTCCAACTGGGCAAAGGTCTGGTGCGAAAAGGCAAGACCGGAATATTCCCAGATGCTGCTGGCAGTTGACGTACACGGCCCCTGCATCCTGCGTGCAAACATGCCTCCCCGTAACTTCCCCGAGTGGTACAGCACGTTTGGCGTAACCGAAAACGATCAGATGTACATCGCTCCCGAAAAGAGAATCGTGATCTGGTAATTCAATACAAACTTCGCGGAGCTGCGTCAATTTGTTGATGCAGCTCCCATTTTATATTGCAAAACACGGCGAAATATGGTACAATGAGAATATATACGATAACTTAGATCAAAGGAGGGGCTTGTGTGCAAGAATACGTGCTGCAAAATCGCTGGATGCTTGAAGGCAAGGTGCTATATTACTACGGCTTACGAAACAAAGAAAACATGTTTCGCAACACCGTGCGCCTGCGCGCGCGGCAGCGAGAGATCATTTCCTCGCTCCCCGCACCCTTGACCGAGGCGCAGAAAAAGGCGCTGGGGCCTTTGCTTGGCATACAGGTCGTTCTCAAAGAGCAATACCGCCCCACCCCCACAAGCCTGCGGCAGGCTGTATTTTGCTCCTGTTGTGCCGCCAACGACTTTATCATTCCCGGTCTGGAATTTGACAAGGACGGTCTTTGCCCCATGTGCAGGACCGCAGACATGACCAAAAATTTCCGCAGCGTCGTTCCCGTCATTGACGACATCCCGCGCGCCAAAAAATCGCGCTTTGACGTGGCCGTTTTCTACACGGGCGGCAAGGATTCCACCTTTTTGCTCTACCATCTTGCCATGCAAAAAAAGCTGCGCGTGCTGGCACTTACCTGGGAGATTCCCTTTATGTCGGACAGCGCACGCGCCTCGATCCAAAACGCAAAGAAGCACTTTACGAGCGTGGAATTCATCTCCCGCACAGTCAGCAAGCAGGATCTTGACCGCATTTACAAAAAGCTTTACGCGCTCAGCGGCAACACCTGCGCCTGCCCCTCGCTGGCTTATCTGTTGTTTTACCCCGAGCTGGTGCAAAACCGCGTGCCGTACTTCGTGGTGGGCAACGAGCCCGTGCAGATGCTGGGGCTTTACTACAACCACATGGCACCCGCCTTTGCCTACAAATTTGCTGAAAACAAGCTGCTTGCCGCGCTGATCGGTGCAGGCCGCATCCTGACGCTGCGTCCGCCGCTCAAAAAGGGACAGATGCAGACGCTTCTGACCATGAAGCAGCTTGCATACGGGGATCATCCGCTCAAACGGCTCAGCGGTTACAGCAATCCGTTGGTGTCCAACGTGGTCACCGCCATTCACGAGGTTCCCTCGCTGCTCCCGCCCTTGCGCCGTGCTATTTGCCACTCCTCGCGCACAGGCCACATTCCTGCCTTTGTGCATCTGGATTTTGACCGCATTTGCGGCGGCAGATACGATTGGAATGCCGTCAAGGACACCTTGATCGAAAAGTGCGGCTGGGTTGCCCCCGACGACAGCCAAAAGGCGCTGCACACCAGCTGCTGCATTGAGCGATGCAAGGATCACTCGCAATTCGTCCGATTCTACCGGTGTCAGAGCAAAATGATTCCCTTCAGCGCCATTGAGATCTCCTTGGCAAGCAGGAATTGCGGGCGAAGCCGCGAGGAAATGCTGTACGAAATGGAGCATCTGCTGGGATTTTCGCTCGATCCCTTGCCGGAATGCGCCATCATGTGCGGCTGCATGGGGGAGGAAATATGATACAAGTTTACTGCTTTTCGGGCAGCGGACACAGCCGTGTCCTTGCCCAATACATTGCCGAGCGGCTGCACACGGCCGTCATCCCCATCACGCCGGATATGAAAGCAGAGGCAGACACCGCGGTGGTCATCTTTCCCGTATATTGTCAGAACATTCCGCCTGCGGTCAAGCAGTTTTTGCGCGGCCTTGACGCGGGGCACGCAGTCCTGATCGCCACTTATGGCAAGATTTCTCACGGCAATGTGCTGTGGGAAGCATCGCGTGCGACACGCACACAGATCATTGCAGGAGCATATATTCCCACGGGACACAGCTTTCTTGGACAGGGTGCGGACTTTGACGCAAATGAATTGGACGCGATCCTTGATCGCGTTGCCGCACCGCAGCCCGCAGAGATTCCGCGCTGCGGCAAAAACCCCTTTGCATCCTTCGCGCCCGCGTGGAGAAGCCGCGTCGGCCTGCGTCTTGACAAGACCGAGGCTTGCAACGCATGCGGCATTTGCACGCGTGCCTGTCCCATGGGGGCAATGCAAAACGGCACACCCGACAGCCGCTGCATACGCTGCCTGCGCTGCGTCAGCACCTGTCCGCAAAAGGCCTTGCGCACAAAGATGCATCCCCTGCTTTCATCCTATCTGCGCAGACAGCGGCACAAGGATACGGAGATATATTTGTGACAGTCGTAAACAAAAATCATTGACTATACAATCCTCTGTGTGATATAATGATACTGTAAATCATTGAAAGGAGATTTTTCACTATGGCAAAAAAGAAAAGTTCCAATTCCTCTCTGATCGTTTCGATCCTGTACATCATCGTTGGTATTCTGCTGGCCGTGTTCCCCGGTGAGGCACTCAACATCGCCATGACCGTGGCCGGCGTCATCTTTCTCATCTCGGGTATTATTGAGCTGGTCAGAAAGAACTGGATTGGCGGTATTATCAGCTTGGTGATCGGTATTGCGATCCTGGTTATGGGCTGGCTGCTGACCGACATCGTTCTGCTGGTGCTGGGTATCCTGATCGCAATCAAGGGCATCATTTCCCTGGTGGATGCGCTCAGACAGAAAAAGCCCAAGGTTCTGCAGGTGCTCTTCCCCATCCTGACCATCGTCATCGGTCTTGTGCTGGCGTTCGGTAACGCGCTGCACCTCATCGTGATCATCGGTGGCGTACTGCTGGCAATCAATGGTGTGCTCGGTCTTGTGGGCGCACTCAAAAAGTAAGCGCTTTTCTCAAAGGCTGCGTCAATGGTTTGGCGCAGCCTTTTTTCTATACACGTATTGCATTTCGAGCCTGATTGTGTTACAATAGTCACAGAAAGTCCAATCATGGAGGTGATATCATGCAATCCAAAAAGAAAAAGATCATTATCGCAGTCGTTGCAGCAACCCTTGCTTTGCTGATTCTGGGCGGTACGATCGGGCTTTACGCGCTTTCCGTTTCGATCTATTCGGGCAGCTTCAATTACCGCTGCGAAACCAGCGAGGAGGATGCGTTTGACCTTTCCGAATTTCCCGAAATGCAACGCGCGCGCCACACCTTTGACACCATGCAGGGACACGAGCTGGTGGGCTACCTGTATCAATACAAAGGCACCTCACCCAAGGGTGTGATCGTATTCGCGCACGGCATGGGCGCAGGCGGCCAACGCGGTTATATGGATATGTTCGATTATTTCTGCTCTCGCGGCTACTGCATCTTCGCCTTTGACGCCACCGCCAACGACGAAAGCGAGGGCGAGGTGATGGGTGGTCTGCCGCAGGGCTTCATTGACCTGGACTACGCCATTTCCTACGCGCAAACGCTCCCCGAGATCAAAGATCTGCCCTTTTTGCTCATGGGATACAGCTGGGGCGGCCTTTCGGTGGTCAACGCGCTCAATACGCACCCCGAGGTAGAAGCGGTTGCTTCGCTGGCCGGCTGGAACAAATCCATGAACATGATCGATTACCGCGGCTGTCAGATGGTTGGCCCTGTGGCCAAGCTGCTCCTTCCCTTTGCGTCGGTTTATGAATTCTTCACCTACGGCTCCTACGCCTTTTCCACCGGCATGAAGGGCTTTGCCAACAGCGATTGTGACGCATTTATCGTACACGGCCAACAGGACGATACTATCCCGATCGCCTACGGCTATGAAACCTACTACAAAAAATATGCCGACGATCCGCGCTTTACATTCAAAAAATACGACGATCGCGACCACGACGTCTTACACACCAAGGACGGCAAGCTTGACATGGCGCTGATGGCAGAAATTGCCGATTTCTTTGACGCCTCACTGGCAAATTAAGATCGCACCAAAGGAAAAGAATAAGCCCACGGAGCTGCGGAATCCGCAAAAAAGCAGGAGTCTGTTCATTCTTGAACAAATTCCTGCTTTTATGTATGTTGCGATGAATCCTCTTTTAATTCGTAAACTCATGCTCCTTGGTCTGACTTTCCTTAAAATCATCGGTCAGCGCACGGATCTTGTGCGCGTAGCTCACCAGCTCGCGGCCACGCTCAGTCAGCGTGATGGTATGGTTGATGCGCTCAAATAACAAGCACCCCAGCTCGTCCTCCAGCTGCTTGATCTGAAAGGAAACGGTGGATTGCGAATAATCCAGCTGCTCGGCAGCCCTGGTAAATTGAATACTGACGATAAAGAGGTAAAATCATGCAAATACTCGAACAACTGCTCGGTGCATTGCCGGGCTCGGTATCGCAGGGCCTGATATGGGCCATTATGGCGATCGGTGTTTATATTACGTACCGCATTCTTGACGTGGCCGATCTGACTGTGGACGGCTCATTTGCAACGGGAGGCGCGGTCGCGGTCGTGCTAATCCTGAAGGGCTGCAATTTGTGGCTTGCCATGCTGGCGGCATTCGCAGCAGGCCTGATCGCTGGTGCCGTGACAGGTCTTTTTCACACCTTTATGGGCATCCCGCCCATCCTTGCAGGCATTCTGACGCAGCTTTCGCTGTATTCCATCAATCTGAAAATTATGGGCAAGGCAAACCAATCCATCAACGTCAACCAGACCGACCTGCTCATTTCCTTGCGTTGGGTAAAGGATTTCGCATTCCATAACCCGATGATCACCGTAGGACTTGTTTTGCTTGTACTGATCGGCATTTTGTACTGGTTCTTCGGTACGGAAATGGGATGCTCCATCCGTGCGACGGGCATCAATCCGAGCATGAGCCGTGCGCAAGGCATCAACGTCAACTTCAACAAGGTGCTGGGCATTATGCTCTCCAACGGCCTTGTCGCATTTTCGGGCGCATTTTTGGCGCAGTACCAGGGCTTTGCAGACGTCAAGATGGGCCAGGGCGCGATCGTCATCGGTCTTGCGGCCGTCATCATTGGTGAGGCGCTGTTCGGCAAGATCTTCAAGAACTTTGCGCTGCGTCTTCTGGCAGTCGCATTCGGTTCTATCATTTACGACATTTCGGGCGAGGAAAAGAAATCCTTGACCGTAGACGCACTGATCAAAAAGTTCTCGCAGACCAGCGGACAGGAATTTGCCAACGACCGCGCTCTGCTGAGTTGAGCGATTGGCAGAAAATCATCACAGGGTTGCCTTACAAAGGCAGCCCTGTTTTCAAACGTATGAATATTTAGTTGCCGCAGGTGCGGGTGATCATTGATCGCCCGCACCAACTGCAACTAAACATTGTAAGCATATCCATAAACAAAGCTGCCTTTTGGGGAAGACAGCTTTGTTTTTATCGCTATTTTCGCAGCCCCATCGGACTGCCCTTTTGCTTTATGCGTGTCGTTTTATTCGATCGCTTCAAGGCGCAGATCGTCAAAGGCGGCAGCGCACCGATACGTGCGCACACCGATCATGCCCTGCATGAACGGATCTGCATCCGTATACTCCAATTGCAGCGTGCCGTCCACAAATACGCGGATCGTCGCCCCTTGACATTCCACCTTGAGCGTATACGTATTCCCCGTAGCAAAGCTGCCGCTTGCGCGGGCAAGCTCGGTGTATGAATAATTCTGCTTGCCAAGCACCACGCCATCCGCAACGATGCCCACGAAATAGCCCTGAAGCCAATCCGTGCCGATCTCCGCATCCTCGGCCGTGCAGCTCTGATGCATGAAATTGGACGCACCCGGATTGGTGGCACGCACCAAAAGACCGCAATTCACACCATTTTGCGGTGTGATCTTGACGCTGGCGGCATAATCGCCCCAGTTCTCTTCCCCAAACAGTCGCTTTGCGCACAAGGGTGAGCGAGAGGTGTGCAGCGTTCCTGCCGCCTCCCAGATGCCGTCTGTATACGCATACGAGCCGCTGTTCTGATCAAAGCTCCATATCTTCGAGGACACCTCGGCGCCAAGCCGCACGTGATATTCCACCACCTTGACGTCGCCCCCGATCACCTTGACAGATAACGTGTGCTGTCCGCCATCCATGGGGATCGCGCGGCAGATGGCACTCGCCAGCGTTTGACTTGCCGCCAAAGAGAGCGTATTTGTCCTCTCGCCGTCCACGTATATCTCGATCTCTGCATCCTGCTTTGCCGCATAGCGGATCAAAAGGTCATATGCTCCGTCCTTTTGCGCAAGCACGCGATAATTCAGCACGCTCTCCGCAGGTGCATGCACGGCATAAACGCCCTCGATCTGCTCGGTTCTGTATGTGCCAAGCGTATAATGCGAGGCAGGGATCAGGCCGCTGTACGCACCCACGCTGTGATATTCGTCCGAAGCGCCTCTTCCTCCAACGGCTGCCGTGCCGCCGATGAAACCAAACGAGGCCGCACCGCTGCGCGTTACGTATCCAATGCCGCCGTCCCCGAGCGCATCGCTTTGCAGCGTGTATGCAGGGCGATCGTTGACGTAAAAGGTATAGGTATTGCCGTATCTTTCGATCTGCAGCGCCTGCAGGCAATCAAAGCGCACATCCTCGCCAAACGATTTAACCAAAGCTGCCTTTTGCACCGAGGTCTTGCCATTGGCCGTGATCTCGATATAAAGGCTCTGCTCATCCGGCGCGAAATAGCACGCGCCGAAATTCTCTGCATCGCTATAGGCAAACAGCGCGCCTGCCTGTGCGCCGTCTTGCACGTACGTCACATGATATTCCGCTGTAAAATCGCCCGCCAGCACCTGTTCGGACACGACCTGCGCGCCCGCCGCCAGCGGCAACCCCTTGCCTTGCGTGCCAAACGAGCCTGTCAGCGTCCATCCCTGCAGTGATTCGCCCGCACGGAAGCGGTGATAGATATCCGGCATCGCAGGCACCTGTACCTTGCCCTCGGTAGGCCCCATGATCTGCATGCTTGTGCCGTTGAAGACAATGCGATCCACGTGCGTGTTTCTTTGCGGTGTGGGGTTGACCAGCGAATGGTACACGATATAATAGCTATCCAGATCGGGGCCCTTGACCGTGGAGCTGTGTCCGATGCCGAACAAATTGCCCATGGTGTGGATCAAAAGCGGATTTTTGACCTCTGCCCCGTCAAACCGCAACGGCGACGACGCACTCACCCCATAATTGATACGGTACGAGCGGCTGAGCACGTGATTGCCCGTATACGTCATGTAATAGTAGCCGTCATGCCACACCGTCATAGGGCCTTCGGTCCATGCGCCGTTGACCGAGATCGAGGCAAGTCCCCTCCCCTTACGCATGGCGGTGGGCGAGGTCATGTCGTAGACCATCATCTGCCCGTGGTTGGCGGTGTAAAAATACCATTTTCCGTTGTGATCGATAAAGACGGAGCCGTCAATCGACATCCCCATATTGTCGGTCACCACCTCAAAGCCCTCTGTGGGAGAGGTGGAGCGCAGCACGTAATGCCCCTGTCCTGCAGGAGAAGTATACATATAAAAATAGCCGTTGTAATAATACACCTCGGGCGCGTACGCTCCGCGTGTGCGCGCATCAGTCGCGCAAAGTCCTGCATACGTCCAATGTACCAGATCCTCGGACGTCCAGCATTTGACGCCAACCTGTCCGTCCTTGGTGCTGACGTACAGATAATATAGGCCGTTATAGCGCATGACGAACGGATCGCCAAAACCGTAGCCCTGCCACGCATCCTTTGAGCCGGCGGTCAGCACGGGATTTTGATAATACGAGATCTCTTGCATAGGTGCTTTATCCACAGACTCTGAGATTTGCTCGGTTTGCTGTTCGTCAGACTCCGGGGAAGACGCGGGGCGCTCGGGGGTATGACAGCTGCACAGCAAGGGCAGCAGCAAGCATGCGATCATTGCTTTTACCAAGTGTTTTCTCATAGCCCTCTCCTTTTTTTCAGATATCTCATTTTATCACGTTTTTTTGGTCTTTGCAACTGTTTTTTTGAGATTTGAGATTCATCCGTGATTTATCATGATTGATCATGCCCTCAAAAATGCCTGAAGACTGCACGGTGCGCAGGCTTCAGGCGTAATTTATTCGGTGGGCATGGGCTTTTTGGAAAGCAGCTTGCGGCACAGGCGGTAGAAATAATACGCACCAATGACGAACGCGATGTCAAGACAGGTGACCACAAGCACGTAAAGGATCTGCGTAGGGACGTATCCGATCGCCTCGCTGACCATGAGTCTGAAATTCTCCAAGGGGGCGATATTGCAGCGGTAGAGGTTGTTGTAGTTGGTTTTTAACACATGGGATGCAATCGCTGCTATGATGCAGTATATGCCGACGAACGCGGCCGATAAGCGTACCTCGCCTTTGCCGGGCGCGTGCAGCTGCAGCGCAGGCATAAGCATGTAGGCAAGCAGCACCAAATTATGGAAGGTGACCGTGTGGAATGCAAAATAGCTCTTGAAGTAATTTTCAATATCCCAAGCCGAGTAGATCAGATCGGGATAGATCACTGTCAGCAAAAAGACGGCGGCGGTCAGCCCACAGCAAATACCCGAGATCAGCCGTGCGTGCTTGCCGCGATAAAAGGCAATGGCGGGCAGCGCGAGTAGCATGATCGAGCAAAAATGCAGAGGAATGTGGTAAAGGTTGTAGCCATCGGGGCGCAGGAAAGAGGAGATCTGCTTACCAACCTCCAGCAAAAGCAGCACGACGGCAATGATCTGCAAGGGGATCATGCGCACGCGCAAGGGCTTGTTTTGCAAGCAAAGTCGCAGTATGACGGTAAGGACTACCATGACGGCCAGCGCGGGCATCAGCGTTTTCAGATGAGCAGACGACCAGAGTTGCATATCTTTCTCTCCTTAACTCTTATTACCCAAATCATAGCACAAGAAAAAAAGGATGTCAATGCAAAAGCCCCCGTCAGGGGGCAGATTTAAGATATTAAGATTTTGAAAAGCGGGCATCAGGCGTTTCGGTACAGCTCAAAAAGCTGATATAGCTCTGTGATCTGCCGCTCAGTCTGTGCGATCATGGTGTCGACCTCGCCCGTATCGTCGTCCTTTTGCAGCTGCTTGTACATGTGCAGCACCTCGCCAAGCTCGGTGACAGATTGATTGATAGCGCGCCTGACCACCACAGGCGCACGTGAGTGCGTGTCATCCCCAAGATAGACCTTGGGCGTGTTGAAGCGTACCTGCAGCCCGGGATCGCCTCCGCGCTCCCATATCAGCTTGGCCAAGCAGTCTGCATGCGCTAAGTTGTGCTCACCCAGCTGCTCAAAAACAGCCGCAGGGCGCGGTGCTGCGATACGCAGCACGCTAGCTAAGTATTTATGTCGGGCAGCGTTTGCCCATTGCTGCGCCTGAATACAGGACGCGGTGTGAAAAAAATCTCCCGTGTGATGCCCGTTATGCTTCATGAGTACCTCCCAGTAACCGTCAATCAATATATTCTATGCAAAAAAACAACGGAAATTTCCTTGACGAGTGCAAGGGAGTGTGCTATAATGAACGTAACAGAGATCAATGACAGTGCGGAGGTAAAGCATGCTACAGGATCTTCATTCGCATACATATTATTCCTTTTGCGGTGCGGACAAGCCCGAGGCGGTGGTCGAAGCAGCGATCGCGGGCGGCCTTAAATTGATCGGCATCACCGACCACAACTATGGCGTGTGCTGCCAGCGACTTGACGTATTCTTTTATCAGAATCAGGATCTTGGCGAGGATCATTATCGCTGCTTGCAGCGCTATTATGACCATATCAATCTCTTGCGCGAGAAGTATAAGGATCAGATCACGTTGCTGCGCGGCATCGAGATCTGCACGCTGGATCGTTTCCGATATCCGATCGGTGATAACGACGACATCTCGTTCTTTGATTACTGCCTGATCGAGAATATCGATGCGATCGAGCAGTCTGTTGCCAAGGGTGACTTGTTCGCCTATGCCGAGCGGTGCGGATGCCGCGCGGGTGTGGCGCATACCGACCTGTTTGCGTTTGCCAAAAAGATCGGCTACGAGCCATATGACTTTTTCAAGAAAATGGCGGAGCGCGGCATTTTCTGGGAAATGAACGTCAGCTATGATCCCACGCACAATTACAGACAGCACCAGTACATGCTGGATTTCTTTGACAGCCCCGAGCAGCAGGAGATCGTGCGCCGTGCCGGCGTGGAGATCAGCGTGGGCTTTGACGGGCATCGCGTATGCGATTATCTGCCCGAGAGAGTCAAGGATTATTGCAAGAAGATCGAGCAGATGGGCATCAGAATGCCCTTTGAAGAGTTGGCATAAACAAATTTTTACATAAAAAGGAGAATCGTTATGAATATGGAATACGGTTTGCAGTTATTCAGCGTGCGCGATATGACGGGTGCCGACCTGGAGGGCGCACTCAAGGCCGTTGCCGAGCTGGGCTATTCCTCTGTTGAGTATGCAGGCTTCTTTGGCCACAGCGCAGAGCAGGTTGCCGCATGGCAGGAAAAGTACGGCCTGACCTGCGCAGGTACGCATTCCGGCACAGCAGAGCTGCTGCCCGAGAACATTGATGCGACTATTGCGTATCACACCACCATCGGGAACAAGAAGTTCATCATCCCCGGTGAGGATTTGAGCACGCTTGAAAAGATCGACCGCTTTGCATCCATCGTCAACGCAGCGATCCCCAAAATGGCGGCTGCAGGCATTGAGGTAGGATATCATAACCACTCGCATGAGTTTGTGGTCATGCCTTGGGGCTCCACCATTCACTCCGAGTTGGAAAAGAGATGCAACGTGTTCTTTGAGATCGATACCTACTGGGCGTTCAACGCAGGTCTGGATCCTATCCAGGTCATGAACAGACTGGCTGACCGTCTGCGCGTCATTCACCTCAAGGACGGCCATCTTGGCGGTCAGGGCAAGGCGCTGGGCGAGGGCGATGCTCCCGTTAAGGCTGTGCGCCAAAGAGCCATTGAAATGGGCATTCCCATGGTCGTAGAGAGCGAAACGCTGACACCTACCGGCATCGAAGAGGTCGAGCGCTGCATCAAGTTCCTGCGCGCATGTGACGCGGAATAAATAAAAAATCATCGCCGCTTGATCGGCAGTGTAAATAACGGGGTTGCGTCAACAAATTGACGTAACCCCTGCTTTTGTGTGTATCTTTTCCGTCAATGAAACGGAAAGGATGCGCAAAATTAAGCCGTCCCCACAGGGGACAACTTATCATGCGTGTCCTGCCTTACATCGAAAGTAACACTATAAAAATCAATTCGTTACATGAAGTGAAAAGCGTAAGAAAGGGGCTGCGCCAAGTTGTTGACGCAGCCCCTTTGGGGAATGTATTCTGCCGCTTTGGGCAGCAAAATTGATTTTTCTTTTACTTTGTAAAGTTCAGCTCGTTGCAGATCTTGCCGTCCTCGGTCACAACAGCCAGTACGCAGCCGCGATAGCAATCCTTCTTGTCGTTCCAGTTGCAGGGTGCAACCTCAACCGTGATTTCCTGGCCCGCGTATGCGTTCAACCAGCTGTACTGTTTAGCGCTGGAACTGTACAGCAGCATTTTGGTGCCGTTGCCATCGGACAGGAAAATGTTGGAGTAGTAAGCGGTTTCTTCCAGAACCACGGTTGCCTTGAATACAAAGACGGTCGTAGTATAGTCCACCAGAAGATCCAGAGCAACAACCTCTGAAAGAGTCTTATCGGTCACAAAGGTTGCGGTGGAGTATTCGTGGTTGCCATAGTAGTTGATCAGAACGGTTGCGTCGTAAATATTGGACTGGCCGAAGTAGGTGGTGCCACCCTTTGTTTTGACGTCTCTGGTACCTTGCACAACGACCTCGTTGCCGATCTGCAGGGTAGCCATCACGTCAGCGGTGGTCTGTACGGCGATCACACCGGTCTCGTCAATGAGGTAGAAGCCAGTCTTGTTGACAAGGGACGGACCAACGATGCCCTTGATGGTTACGATTTCGCCAACGGATGCGTCGATTGCGGTCTTGACGTTGTCAGCATCGATACTGGGGGTGACGTTGACGGTGATCTCAACGGTATCGGTAGCGGTCAGCTCGCCAAAGGTTGCGGTCACGGTAACGGTCACGGTACCGGGGTTCTTGCAATGCATCACGGTCTTGCCGTCAGCGGTGACAAAGCTCAGCACCTTGTCGTCGGAGGAAGCGTAGGAGATGGTAGCACCTGTAAAGCCAAGCAGCTCGGAGGAAACCGAGGTGACAAGCTCAAGTGCGGGGTCAGCGGCATACTCGGTGCCGAACTGATCCATTGCATAGTACTTGAGTACGTGTGCAGGGGTATTTGCAGTATCAAAGGTAAAGCCCTCGTCGATAACCTCAATGGGAACCAAACGGAAGAAGCAGTCGCTGTTGGTGGACTTGCAGTTGAGGGGGGAGATGTAAACGGTGCAAATCTTGCCGTCAAATGCATCCAGCCACTCAAAGTCGCCGCCGTTGCACTGGGTGTAGGTGTAGTTACCGGTCTTGCCATCCAGGTCATAGAAGTAGTAGTTGGTAAAGCCGTTGCCGGGCTTCTTCTGAACAAGCGCGGTGACCTTGTAGATGTTGGTGGTTACGTTTTCGGTAACGGGAGTTTCCAAGATGTCCTTGATGCAGGTCTCGGTAATCCAGGACTTGTCATACGCGTAGTCCTGGGAATCGTCCTGATCAAGCAGGTATGCGTTTGCGATCTGGCAGCTGCCCTTGTAGCCAAAGGTAGCAGCGTTGTTCTGCTCGGTATCCAGGATCCAGTAATCCTTTTCGCCCACGATGGTGATCTTGTCGCCCTCGCTGACTCTTTGCGCGATATTGTTGTCAAAGACGTAGATGGAAGCGGTTTCGTCAATAAGGAAGAAGCCGTTGGGCTTGTAGCCGTTTGCATAGGTGATGCGTGCAACCACGCCGTCAACCTTGATTTTGGTACCCTTGGCAGCCTCTCTTGCGTCGGCTACCGACATGTCGGTGTACTCGTTCAGATCAATATCAGCCTCAACGTGCTTAAACTCGATCAGGCGAGCATTCTTGATCTCCTTGGTGCCGTTGTAGTTCTGCAGAATGCAATGCAGCAGAACCTCGTCACCGCGGTAGGGCTTGTCTTCCATTGCGCTGTAGTTGATCTCACCGTCAGCGCTGTAGGTGCCGTAAACGGTGATCTCACCGGTCTCGTCGGCAATGATCATAGCACCGTACGCTGCATTGGTAATGGATACGATGGTTGCGCGTATGTAGTATCTTTCGGTGGTGATGTTACCCTCAGCACCGCAAAGCTCAAGTGCTTCGGCAATGGTGATGGTGGTAATTGCGGGCTCCTCGGGGCCTGTGGTTTCCTCGGAGGAATCCTCGCCGGGAGTATCGGTGTCGGCTGCGGTAGAGCCATCTGTGTCTGCCTCGGTGTCGGGGGCGGTGGTGTCCTCGGTAATGTCTTCGGTAGGCTGCTCGGTCGTGTCCTCGGTGGGGGCATTGGTGCCTGCATCGGTGGTGGTCTCTTCGCTGCCGTCATTACAAGCGGCAAGGATGGAGAGCATCATCAAAGCAACGAGCGCAAGCGCCAGAATTCTGGTGAATCTCATTCTGCAAATTCTCCTTTATATTTTTTAACTCTTACATTATAATGTAAAAAATGGCAAAGGTCAACAAGCCTTGCGCAATTTCTCCCAAAGGCACAAAAAACCGGGACACAGTCCCGGTTTTTGCATATTTCTTACAAATCAATTTTCGGGAGCGCGCCAATCAAAGATCAGCTCGGGCTCTTTGAACGAGGTGTGGAAGAATTTTTCATCGACAGGTGTACCCACGGTCTTGTGCTTGATGATGTTGACCAGCATCTGTACGTCTATCGGCTTATGTCCGTGAACACCCGGGCGGTAGTACCAATACAGATTTTCCGGGACACCCAGGTACTTGAATACCTCGGCAGCAGCCATGGTGGTCTGCCAAGAGCCGATGGGACAGCTCCAAAGGTCGCCTGCGGCTTCGGAAACGAACAGCGTGCGGGGGGCAACCATAGCCTTGAGCGAATGTGCGTCAAAGGGCAGATCCTCGGGACGGTCTGCGTACTGTCCCAGATCCGGGCCCATCCAGAAATCAAAGTTTGCCCAAAGGTCGCAAAGGCGCTCGCTTCTTTTTTGCATCAGCGGGCGTTCCGGATCGTCGTTGCCCATGTAGTTACCTTCAAGGTAGAGGCGATAGCAGGAGCAAGCGCCTGCGCAGGTCTCGTTGGGATTGACGATGGCGGCTCTTTGGTCAAGTACACCTGCAAGCGCTGTGGTCTTGCCACCGCGGGAGTGGCCGGTGAATACCACCATGTCGGGATTGGTCAGTCCGATCTTTTCAAGCGCGTCCACGCAGCGGGAATATCCCCAAGCCCAAGCGCCGATCGCGCCAAAGGTGTATTCGGGATAGACCTCGTGCAAGGGGCCACGCCCGCGTCCCTTGAACTGAATGTCCTGCACGATTTCAGTGCGATCGAACATCATCCAGGCAATGCCCTCGTCCAGCGCTGCGTGCAAATATTCCTTGTCGTAGACGTCCTCGAACGAAAGGTCTCCGTTTACAATGACGGGAGGCAAGGGAGTGGGAGTAGGAATACCCCAGTCCGGCAAGAACAGCCTTGCGGTAAAGGAGATCTGCTTCTCCTTTGTGCCTGCCGTAATGCGGTAAGTGTTGTGATGCCCCTTGCCGCCAATGTAAAGCTCTTCCACCTCCAGCACCTCGGGTGCGGGGGGCATGGTGCCGTATTGCAGCTCGACAGCCTGCTTGTAGATCTCGGCGCGGCGCGCTTCCCACTCTGCGGGGCTTGTCATGCGCGTGCCATCGTCAAAGGTGAAGAGGTCGGGTAATTTGCCGTACACCTCGTATTTGGTCAGGTGCAGCATATCGGGAGTCACCTTGTATTGGTCCATAATAACCTCCATCAGCGAAATTCTTTGAGTACGGGATAAGCACCTGTAATATCACCTATAAAATCGGGGGAATATACAGGCTCCAGCGAGATCTTGTCGTCATATCCGATGGCACGCATCGCGTCGCGCCATACAAGGCAGTCCGCCAGATCCTCGATCGTGGGGGCTTTGCGGTCAGCCTGCGGACGCGCGATGTGCGCGTGGAAGACGTACTGCTTATATTTTTCAATGTTGGACAAGGGCTCGCCGCCTGCCCAGATGTGGAAGATGTCCAGCGTCAGCCCCACGTGGGAGTGACCAACCATGTCGCAGATCTCCGCGCCCTCTTCCAGCGTGTGCAGAAAATTGGTCTCCTTTGCCTGCAACGGCTCAATGGCAACGCGAACGCCTGCAGCCTTGCCTTCCTCGCCTAAAATGTACATCAGGCGTGCAAAACGCTCTTTGGCTCTTGCGAGCTCCATGCCCTCGGGAATATTGCGTGCATAGCCCGAGCCCATCACGGCCACGTCCGCGCCAAAGCGTACGGCACGTGCAAAGCCGCCCTTGGCATATTCACGTACCCATGCCTCAATGCCGGCCTGATCGTCATCAAACATGGGATGACCACCGGGGAAAAAGCCGTTGAATGAGGGAACGAGCAAGCCAAGAGAGTCCTTGAGTGCAACATATTCTTTCATTTGCTCCTCGGTATAACCTGCCGTGACCGAGAAGTTCCACTCAACGTGGTCATATCCTACGTTTTTTGCTGCCTCCCAGTATTGGGGAGGAGCGCAAATACCGATCTTCATAATCATACCTCCTTGATAGGGGATTTTGGTTGCTTTTATTTTATACCATTTTGAACTGATTGTCAATCGCTGCGGAGAAAGAGAAAAATTTTTTTGAAAATTTTTGAAAAATTTTGCAAAAACGTTGAACTTTTTTGCAAAAAAAACGTTTATATAAATAAGGGGTACTTATCAAAGGCTTGACAAAAGAGCTGAAAGAGAGTATCATAAGAATATCAAAACTTTGGAGGTCATTTTTATGGCAAGATTTACAACGGGTATGCGCAGCATGAGCAAAGGCGAGCGGTACGAGGCGAACTATAACAGCGCGCGTATCAATTTGCTGATTGCAATGGCGTTTACCTTAGTCAACTGTGTTCTGTCCGTGGTGGGCGGAAGTACGTATTTTTTGTTTTCTATCACGTTCCCGTATGCGATGGTCACCGAGGGCGCGTTCTGGACGGGAATCATGTTCTCCCCCGAGGAATATGCCGAAATGGGTGTACCCGCATCGGAAATGATGCCCATGTGGTTTTTGTACGTCATGCTGGTGCCTGCTGTGATCGCACTTGCCCTTTACGTGCTTTGCTGGATCTTTTCCAAAAAGCGCGTCGGATGGATGATCGCTGCCACGGTGCTGTTTGTCATCGATACGCTGTTCTTGATCCTGTATTACGGTGTGGCGGCTGATTTTATCATGGATTATCTGTTCCACGGTTGGGTGCTGTTTATCCTGATCCGCGGCGTGATCTCGCATTTCCGCCTCAAGGAGGTCAAGGCGCAGGCCGCCGAGGTCAGCGGTGAAGCATTCGTGCCTGTTCCGGATCAGTATAGCGCTCCCGAAGCAGCGAACCAAGAAGCTGCACCCGCGCAGAATGGCGAGGCTGCCGAAGCAGCCGCACAGGATCCTGCTACGCAGGAGGCTGCATCTGCGAACAATAATTCTCCCGTGCTGCACATGGCGGATTTCAGCGCAAAGAACCGCGTGCTGCTGCAAGAGCAGGTACAGGGCTACGATATCTGCTATCGCAGAGTGGGTAAGGTCAACGAGCTGGTGGTCAACAGCATGGTTTACGACCTGCTAGATACCGGAGTTGCGGAGTTCCCGCACGAGCTTTCCTGCGTGCTGGATGGCCACGAAATCAAAGCGGGCTTTAGCGCAGATTCGCATTCGTACATCACCTTTGACGGCGAGGTCGTCAAGAAAAAGTTGCGTTTGATGTAAATATTCTGCGCAAGATGAAAAAGGTCAGCCCCAATGGGTTGCGGAAATAGCGGAGAAATCCGCACAAAACAAGGACTGTATCACATGGATGCAGTCCTTCTTTTTTGAAAAGCCTTGTGCGTTACCAAAGATTTGTATTTGCAGGGGACGGCACCCTCGACGTCCCGCCCTGCTGCAACTTGCCATTTTGTATGTCATAGCTACTTTGCGCCGAGCGGGACGTCGAGGGCGCCGTCCCCTGCGATAGGTGTTTTTTATGCGGGAAAATCGAACGTCAAGACTGCGCTTTATTGGCCTTGCTTGTCGGCCTCTTTTTTCTTTTTCTTGTTTTTTCTGTTCCGAAACGCGTCAATGGCGGCGCGGCGCATATCCTGCAGCACACCAAGCGTATGTTTATCTTTTGGAAAGAGCAGGCGCAAAAGCACGATGGCAATGGCGCAGCTCAGAATTTTCTCGGGCGAGGGGAGCCAGAGAATGGCCAGATAAGCCGAGGCGACCGCGATCATCCAAGGCACGCCAAGCCAAGTCCCCACAGCAAGCATGAGATAAGACCAGCCGTTGGTGATCATCCATGCAATGCCAAAGCAGAGGAGCAGGCGCGGATTGAGGATAAATCTGAGTGCCTTGACAAGCAGATCCTTGATTTTTTTACGCATGGGCAGCCTCTCGTTCCTTTATTAAAACGATCAGCTCGGTCAGCAAAAGTGCAAGTGAAAGGAGGACTCCTGCGGTAAAGCATACACAAAGTACCGTGATCATGATAAGACCAAGGTATGGGCTCAGGTTGCCACCGGGAAGCAGAGAAAGCTTTTGCAGGATACTGCGCACCATAGAGTGACAGACCACCTCGAGCGTGCGAAGCGGATCGTTACCGCCCCAGACAAATCCCAAAAGCAAAGTAATGTGGCCAACAGAGGAAACCGCAGACATGACGGCTACGTGTATCGAGGGCTTACCGCGACCAATGCAGAAAAAAATCAATATGGTAATAGCAATCAAGATGCAAAGCACCGCAGCTCCCCAGATCCAGGAGGTGGAGAGGATCTGCAGGATCCATTGCCACGGATCGACCTGCATGGTATATCCTCCGCTCGGCAAGCGCACGATTGAGTATGCATTGCTTTTGGTGAAACCATATATGATGTAAAGAGAAAGAAGTGAGCATAGCTGCAAAGCTGCAAGCAGGGCGGCTAAGATCCCCCGCGGGATCAGAGATTTATATTTCATGGCGGCTCCTTTTGTAAGATACGTTCAGTATACCACGAATGTCGAAATGTGTCAACATTCTCCCCTATCTATATAGACGCCAAAAATGGCAAAAAGTTTCACATAAAATGAAAAAATCGCAAAAAAAGAAGACTTGTTTAGGCTGGTTCTCATAAGGATGTTTAACCGTAGGGGCGATTCACGAATCGCCCGCTGAAATACGCAAAACAAAAACGAGCACACATAATTTTCGGCAGAGAACTTGTTTTCTCTGCCGATTTGTGTTATAATGGTGCTAACGAAAAGCCTTCCTCCGGGAGGAAGGTGGCACGCGGCAGGGGTTCCCCAAAGCGAATGAAA
>JAZQYT010000311.1:0-2872 GCA_045633665.1 Eubacteriales bacterium
GCGACGTGGTCGACGAGGATCTGACCTTTTACTACAGCGACGTTGCGGTGATCAAGCGTATGATGCGCCAGGATAACGCCCCCGTTAAGCGCGTGGAGCTTCATTTGCACACCACAATGTCAAATATGGATGCCTTGATCCCTCCGGACGTGGCGGTAAAGATGGCGAACAAGTGGGGACATCCGGCCGTTGCCATTACCGACCACGGTAACGTGCAGGGCTATCAGGATGCCATGTTGGCCTCCGAAAAGATCGGCCAAAAGGTCATTTACGGCATGGAAGCATACTTTGTCAACGATACAGCGGGTGCCGTAACGGGGCATTGCGCGTACACTCCTTATGATGAATGTATCGTATTTGATATAGAAACGACAGGTCTTTCCGCAAAAAACTGTCGGATCACCGAGATCGGTGCTGTAAGAATCAAGCAAGGTGAGGTGTTGGATACCTTTAATACCTTTGTCGATCCCGAGGTGCCTATCCCCGAAGAAATTGTGAAGCTGACCGGAATTACCGATGAGATGGTCAAGGGTGCGCCCAAGATCAAAGAAGCTCTGGAGGCGTTTTATGCCTTTATAGGGGACGCTCCCAATGCGCCCGCCAAGCTGTTGATCGCGCATAACGCAAGCTTTGATATTGGTTTTATCCGCCACAATGCGCAAGCGTGCGGTATGGAGCTGCGCAATCCGTATCTGGATACGGTGGCACTTTCCAGATTCCTCAATCCTTCACTCAACAAGCACAAACTGAACCTGCTTGCAGAGCATTATCATCTTGGCGATTTCAATCACCACCGCGCAAGCGATGACGCGGAGATGCTGGCATACATCTATTTTAAGATGTGTGAGCAGATGAAATCTGCCGAGATCTACACGTTTGAGCAGCTGTGTCATGAAATGACCGTCAGCTCGGATCCGCTCAAGCTGAAGCCTTACCATCAGATCCTGCTTGTCAAGAATGCGACGGGGCTAAAGAACCTTTACAAGCTGGTTTCCATGAGTAATCTGCAGTATTATAGACGTAGCCCGCGTATTCCCAAAACGCAGCTTGAAAAGCACCGTGAGGGTTTGATCATCGGTTCTGCTTGCGAAGCGGGTGAGATCTTCACGGCTATCTTGGAAAATAAGAGCGAGGCAGAACTAGAGGATCTTGTTTCCTTCTACGACTATCTTGAAATTCAGCCGATCACGAATAACATGTTCTTGATCGACGAGGGCAAGGTTGCGGACGAAGAGGGCTTGCGTGATCTTAACCGCCGCATTGTTGCGCTTGGTGAGCAGTACAATAAGCCCGTTGTTGCTACCTGTGACGCACATTTTTTGAACAAGGAAGACGGAATTTACCGAAAAATTCTGCTTTGCGGACAAAAGTTCAAGGATGGCGACAGGGATATCTTCTTGTATTATCGCACAACTGAGGAAATGCTGGAGGAATTCGCCTATCTTGGTGAAGAAAAAGCATACGAGGTCGTCGTGACCAATACCAACATGATCAACGATATGATCGAAAGCAACATCCGCCCATTCCCCAAGGGGACGTTTACGCCCACCATGGAAGGTGCGGAAGAGGATTTGCAGCGCATCTGCTGGGAAAAAGCAAAAAAGATGTATGGCGATCCGCTGCCCGAGATCGTTTCGTCGCGCCTTGCAAGAGAACTGGAATCCATTATCAAAAACGGCTTTGCGGTACTGTATATGATCGCACAAAAGCTTGTTTGGTATAGTGAGCAGCAGGGGTACCTGGTCGGTTCGCGTGGATCGGTCGGATCTTCTGTCGTTGCATCCATGGCAGGAATTTCGGAGGTCAATCCGTTACCTGCACATTACTGGTGTGATAACTGCCAGTATTCCGACTTTGAATATGCCAAAAAGCACAAGATAGGATCGGGTTTTGACCTGCCTGATGCGAATTGCCCAAGATGCGGCAAAAAGCTCAATTATGACGGCCACGATATTCCTTTTGAAACCTTCCTTGGATTCTACGGTGATAAATCTCCCGATATTGACCTTAACTTTTCGGGCGAGGTACAGGGCAAGGTGCATAAGTACACGGAAGAATTGTTCGGTGCGGAAAACGTGTTCCGCGCAGGAACGATCGGTACTTTGGCTGATAAAACTGCATACGGTTACGTCATGAAGTACTTTGAAGAGCGCAACGTCAGCGTATCCAATGCGGAGGCAAATCGCTTGGTTGCCAACTGCGTGGGTGTCAAACGCAATACAGGCCAGCACCCCGGCGGCATCGTCGTTGTCCCCAAGACCATGGAGATTTATGATTTCTGCCCTGTGCAGCATCCTGCAGAGGACGTCAAATCCGACATCGTTACCACGCATTTTACCTTTGAATACCTGCACGACACGCTTCTCAAGCTGGACGAGCTCGGACACGATATGCCGACAAAATATAAGTATCTTGAAAAGTATTCGGACACGAGCGTTCTGGACGTTCCGATGAACGACCGTTCGATCTACGAGTTATTCTTATCTACAAAGCCCTTGGGCATTTCTCCCGAGGATATCAACTGTCCGCTGGGTACGCTTGGTCTGCCCGAGCTTGGCACGCGCTTTGTTATCAAAATGCTGCAGGAGTGTAGGCCGCAGACCTTCTCGGACCTTTTGCAGATCTCGGGACTCTCTCACGGCACAGACGTTTGGACAAACAACGCGCAGGAGCTGATCAAAAACGGCACGTGTACCATTTCCGAGGTTATCGGTACGCGTGACTCAATTATGCTTGCGCTCATTGATTACGGCGTACAAAAGGACCACGCCTTCAAGATCATGGAAATGGTGCGAAAAGGTAAGGGACTGACGCCTGAATACGAGCAGGAAATGCTGGAGGAGTGTAGGCCGCAGACCTTCTCGGACCTTTT
>JAZQYT010000312.1:0-7375 GCA_045633665.1 Eubacteriales bacterium
GGGTTACAGCATGATTCTTGGCGGCAAGCCTTATGACGGCAATCTCGTTTTGAAGGAACAATTCGACGGAACGGTTAACCTTGCAACCCTGACCGTGGATGCAGGTGACGTCACGCTTCGCGCAGGCGATACCGTGCATATTGATATGATCCTGTTGCCTTGGGGATATCCCCAAAGCAAGGACGACTCCAACGTGCTTGGCGTCAGAGAGGATTCGGTTCTCTCGCCTATCAAGACCGAGGCGAGCGTTGGCACGGTGATCGCAGACACTTACCTGCCTACCGTAATGGCACAGGACAATGTGGCAGAATTTACCGTTAGCGGTGGCGGATCGACCATTTACGCAGTACGCATATTCGGATTTGATACCTACACAAAGCCTACCATTCAGGTTTACGAAAACGGAGCTTGGACAGACTTTGACTATCAGCATCACGATTACGACGGCTATATGTCCTTCCGCGACGAGGACGGCACCTACTCCTATGCTTTCTCCTTTGAGATGAAGGACGGAGAGACACGCACGTTCCGCGTAACACAATAATCATGAATGAATGAATGAATAAGGCGAGCGCGGAAGCGCTCGCCTTGCTATTCTTATACAGTTATATGGGCATTTCAATTCCTTTTCCGTACTCACCCATATACACATTACGAGTTCCTATGATAGGCACCAAGTCATCTCTTGAAATATTGGTAGCGGTTCCTGCTGACATATCGTAAAGAACATAGGAATCATCATAATACTGAAGGAAGTAATTATCTGCTTCTTTATATCTCCAAGCAGTTTTGATAACGCCATATAATTTGCCGTCAACCTTAACGTACCACGCATACAGGTTAAGACACAAAAGTTCTTTGCCTTCGGAATCGGTATGAGGCGGGATCGGCAAATGCTCCGCATATTCGCTTGCTTTTTCAGAGAGATGTGCCGAGATATTCTCAATCCGTTCCATATCTTCCTTGGTATAGCGAACTTCAGAATAAGTTACTTCTTCAGTAAGAAGATCAATTCTTATTGTTTCTTCGGTTTGACAACCGTTGATATAGCGTCTGAAAATAAGCTCTCCGTTTCCATTATACGGTAGATACGTTTGGGAAAAGACACCATTTGCAAAAGGTTTTACGTATTCAAGGGCATCCTTGGCTGCTTGGGTTGTAAAATCAAGTGTTTTTACGAAAAGCGTATGGTTGTTATACCATGCACCATATTGTTCTTTGATGGCGGATATCACCGTATCTTCTGAATCTCCACGCGCCACAACGAGATTGCTTTGCTCGGGATTATCAAGATCCATCTCGGCGAATTGATAACCGTATCGCCAAGTATCGTTTTGCCACAAGCTTTCATCAAACACGCCATCTGTAAAAGCGATAATATTACCAAGCTCAGGATGATCTTGGTAGTCTGCAAATATGGATAATTCAAAGGACTCCATTTGATTTTGAGTCCCATTCTTCAACACATAATTTTCGACACCAAGCTGGGTCATGGATATTAAGAGTGCATCATATACCAACATATCAACGTAAACGTACTCAGGAATCAAATACAGAAAATACTGTGGAACATTTTCGCCACTGATAACTTCGATTGTTTCCATCTGTATCAATCGATATGCTTTAGGATAATATTCCGAGTTCACGTCAAGCTTATAATATTTGTCGGGATGATTTTTCGCAACTTTTGCTTTAACAGCAATTCCATGGCTAAATTGAAATGCAGGTGGTGCGGCACTTTCACCACCACTTATAGCTACAGAAGATCCGACTATGAATTCCAAGCTATTGCCGTTCAAGTATTCGGGGGATACAGTGGCATCAAAAATAATCGGTGTATAATCGGGAGGATTCACAACGGGATTTTCCGTAGTCCCCGGTTCCGGAATAATCCCCGGATCATCCTCTCGCAGCATCGGCACTACGATGACCGCGCTTACAATCAGCAAGAAGCAAGCTGCAATTGCTCCGAAACGGAGCCATACGGCTTTGTTTTTTTGCTTTTGCTGTCTGAGCCTTTCCTTTTGCTTAATATGTTTTTCAATAAGATCGGGATCAAGGTAATTCAGACCTTCATTCCATTCTTTCTTTTTCATATAGAATAACCCTCACTTTCAAGTTTTTCTTTCAAGGCACTTCTGATGGCGGCAAGCTCCTTGTTTACCATTGAACGGCTCAAGCTCAAGTCACTTGCAATCGTATCAATGGGATCGGCAACGTAGTACCTACTCATAAATATGAATTGTCTGCGCTCGGAAAGCGAGTGAACAAAACTGCTGATGACGCGTCCAAGTCTTTCAGCATCGAAATCTGCATCGACATCCTCATCACCCGCTACGAAATCTTCAAGCTCGGAAAGAGACACCGTCATTTCGGAAGGTATAACGCTCTGCTTCAGATTGCTGTGATAGCGTTTGATAGCAATTCTCCGTGTAATCGTTGTCAGAAATGCTTTGAGCACGTTTGGTTTGGATGGCGGTATCGCATTCCATGCACCATGATACGTATCGTTGACACATTCCTCGCAGTCCAGTCGATCGTGAAGCACGTTATAGGCAATGGAAAACAGATACTTCTTGTATTTGAAGTCGGTTTCCTCAATCGCTTTTTCATTGCGTTCCCAATACAGCTCAACGATCTTGTCATCGTCCATCGGTATTCTCACCGTCTGTTTGTTTTGAAGTTCCATAACTCGCCTCCTTCCTCGCGTTTTTGAAAGGCCCTTCATAAACAGTAGTACCGAAATTTTTGAAAGTGTGTAATGATTTAGGGAAGTTTTTGATATTATAGCATGAATTTTTGATTTTTGTATGAACAAGCGAAAAGGCGAGCGCAAAACACGCTCGCCTTTTGTTTCTATGCAAATATTCCCAGAATCCAATTCCATACGGCATCGATCACACCGTATTGGTCAAGCACGTTTTTCAGTCCCAGCAGGCAAAGAATGATGCCACCTGCCATTTGCGCCTTCTTCTCATACTTGTTGCCAAACACGTTGCCGATCTTGACACCGAGCGCGGAAAGACCAAACGTAATCACGCCGATCATGGTTACGCTGATCAGCACCTCAATGATACCCATATCCGGCTGAAGTCCGTATCCAACGCCAACCACCATAGCGTCAATACTGGTCGCGATTGCCATGGGAAACATCACGCGCGCGGAAATATCAGCATCCGGACAATCGTCTTTCTTTTTGGAAAGAGCCTCTTTGATCATCCCTGCACCGATCAGCGAAAGCAGAATAAATGCGATCCAGCCCGTGAACATTTCAAGATACGAGCCGAAAAAGCGCGTCAGGATTCCGGCCAACAAAAAGCCAAGCGCAGGCATGAGTGCCTGAAATGCACCGAACCAACCACCTACGATCGCGGCCTTGCCAAGTGTTGCTTTTTGCATGGACAAGCCCTTACAGATTGCAACCGCAAATGCGTCCATGGAAAGCGCGATCGCCAATATTAAAAGTTCAATTACTATCATGATCTGCCTCCTGCACTAATGTGCAATAATTGTCCATCTTTCGTTTCTATTGTCGTGTCGTAATATTGCTCTTGAAAATAGATGCTCCGACATATTTCAAGCGCTGAATAGGTCTTTTCTTCTGCACACGCCACCAGTTTGTCCTCTTCATCGTCTGCACGATGTACGATTGCGATCACCTTACCGGAAAAGGTTTCCAATGGCTGATCTGCCCCAAGAAAATATACGTCCAATTCCTCACCGTCACCGCCCAATACTCCCGGAATATAACCGTAATTGACAGGATACAACAATTCCTTGCCGCCCTTTCGATGAAGATAACCGATCGGTCTGTCAACCTCGGCGTCGATCCGCTTTCCAAGGTAAGACCATACCATAGCCTTACGCAAGGCATAACTGATAAAATCCGCCTTGGCAGCCGTATACTGCTCTCGGTCGTTCGGATACCTTTGTGCAAGTTGCTTTTTGAGATCTGCGTAGGCCTCTTTTCTCTGCGGAAATGCTTTCAAGTATTCTCTGAAATTGATATAATTGCGCCATTCCATGCTCATGTACTTGACGACGTGGATATGCGCAGTGCGCCAATCCCCTTCACCCTCAATAAAAAAGATTTGCCCCTCGTCATCGCAGTTCGGTCTGTGTACGTATCCGATCTGCTCCATGGCATTTATGATATTTTGGTTAAAGGATTGCACAGCGACCGCGATGTCAATAATAGGCTTTGCAGGCAGTCCCGGAATGGAGGTACTTCCAACGTGCTGCACGTCTATTGCCGCGTGATCAAGTGCCGCTTTGATTCTTTGGCAATGCTCCTGTGCGGCTGTTTTCCATGCAGGATCATATGCGTCAATTCGCACGCTTCCTCTTTCAAGACCTATCATATATTTCCTCCAAAGCAGAAATCCCGTATATTTTATCATAAAAATACCTGTCAGTATAGTGGGTTTACAAATTGTTTACATTAAATATAGAAAAATATGCTCGCTTTACTTGACTAAAGCGACAAGGTGTAGTATAATCATAATATCTTTTTATATTGGGAGGTTTTATGGACTCCAATCGCTATGTAACAACCCCTGCAGAGGTGATCGTAAACAAGTGTGCACAGCTTTACACGCAATACGGTTATCGCAGGTTTATGATGAATAAATTCGAGGACTATGCACTGTATGCTGACAACAAAAGCTTCTTGGTGGATGACCGTTTGTTGACCTTCACCGATGGCTCTAAGCTCAAAGCTCTCAAGCCCGACATCACGCTCTCTATTGTAAAAAATCTTGCAAAAGACGATCATCTTCCGCTCAAGGTGTTTTATGATGAGGCTGTATATCGCGTTAAAAAGGGCGAAAAAGAATTCAGCGAGCTGCGACAGATGGGACTTGAACTGATCGGTGACGACAGCACCTATGCTACCTGCGAGGTCATTTGTCTTGCCAAGGCATCCCTTGACGCTATCAACGAGCATAACATCCTGGACATCTCCCACATGATGATCCTGTTGCCGATGATCGACGACGCATGCGCATGCGGCATTGACCGATCTGAGCTTGTCTCTTTGATCACGCAAAAGAATGCTGACGCCATCCGTTCCCTGTTTGCAAAATATGCCTGTAACAATCCTTTGGCAGATCTCGTTGCCTCCTATGCACCCTTGCATCAGATGATCCCGATATTACAACAGCTCTTTCCCGAATCACAGGCAGTGTGCCAGCTAGCCGAGATCGCACAGGTGCTTGCTGTACAAGGTCTTTCTGATAACGTGTATCTGGATTTCTCGCTTTTGCACAATATCGGCTATTACAACGGTGTTGTGTTCAAGGGCTATATCAAGGACGTTCCTGTTGCCGTGCTTTCGGGTGGCAGATACGATCCTTTGTTAGAACGTTTTGGCAGGCAGGATGCCGCGCTCGGTTTTGCCATTTATCTGGACTATATCCGCTATCGCCAGACCGCACAGGAAACCGACGTGCTGCTGATTTACGATCGGACTGATACTTCTGTATCCGTGGCGCGTGCCATGCGCGCCCTTACTGACCAGGGATACAGCGTCCTGGCTGCCGCCTGCGCCCCTGCAGATCGCAGCTTTGCAAAAACCATCAAGGTCAAGGAGGTGCTGTCATGATCAAAATTGCTCTACCCAAAGGCAGACTTGGTGACAAGGTGCTTGCCATGTTTGAAAATGCAGGATACGTTTGCCCCGAGATTCACACGCCCTCCAGAAAACTTGTATTCTCCACAGAAGAGGTGTCCTACTTTTACGTAAAGCCCTCGGATGTCCCGATTTACGTGGAACGCGGTGTTGCCGACATCGGTGTTGCGGGCAGCGACATTCTGATGGAATATGAGCCCGACGTATATTCATTGCTGGATCTTGGCATTGGCAAATGCAGGATCTGCGTTGCAGCTAAGGCTGAATTTGAGGATGATCTCAGCATGCCTCTGAAGGTGGCAACAAAATTCAAAAACGTTGCAAGTAAATACTACACCTCCTGTGGCAGAGCCATAGATATTATCAAGCTCAACGGCTCGATCGAGCTTGCGCCCATTCTCGGACTTTCAGACGTCATTGTGGATATCGTGGAAACGGGTACTACACTCAAAGAAAATGGCCTTGTGGTCAAAGAAACCATCGCACCCGTCAGCGCAAGATTGATCGCTAATAAAACCGCATACAAGTTCAACAGCGATGAGATTACAAAGCTGTTACAAAAGCTTCAAGACCAAAGAGAGGAATAAGCCATGATTCGTATATATGATTTTAATGCCGTACCCGAGCAAGAGATCTTTAACCGTTCTCAGGACGCCTTTAACGTTGAAGATATCGTTTCGGAAATCATTGCTAACGTCAGAGCGCAAAAAGATGCTGCCCTGCTTGCATACACAGAGAATTTTGACAAGGTCGCGCTTTCCTCGCTGCAGGTAAGCGACGAGGAGATCTCCGAGGCCTTTGAGAGCTCTGATCCCGAGTTCATCCGCGTTATGCGCGACGCGGCTGCCAATATTGAAGCGTATCACAAGTACCAGATCAGAGAAGGCTTTGAGATTCGCAAGGAGGACGGCATCATTCTCGGTCAGAAGATCACGCCCCTTTCCAAGGTCGGCATTTACGTACCCGGCGGCACAGCAGCCTATCCCTCTACCGTACTGATGAACAGCATTCCCGCCAAGCTTGCAGGCGTTGGCGAGATCGTGATGGTGACGCCTCCTATGCGTGACGGCCGTGTCAATCCCGCCATTCTTTGCGCAGCTAAGATCGCAGGTGTGGACAAGATCTTCAAGATCGGTGGCGCACAGGCTGTGGCAGCACTTGCTTATGGAACAGAGTCTGTTCCCTGTGTTGACAAGATCGTTGGTCCCGGAAATGCCTTTGTTGCCGAGGCAAAGCGACAGGTATACGGCAAGGTTGCCATCGATATGATTGCAGGCCCTTCCGAAATTCTTGTGCTGGCAGACGGCAAATCCAATCCCGTATTTGTAGCGGCAGACCTGCTCTCGCAGGCTGAACACGACAAGATGGCAAGTGCCGTTCTGGTCACGGACAGTGCCGATCTTGCACTTGCGGTACAGGCCGAGGTTGAACGCCAGCTTGCCCTGTTGCCCCGTGAGCAGATCGCGCGTCCATCAATCGATCATTTCGGCAAGATCATCGTCTGCTCCGATCTGTGGCAGGCAATCGAGGTTGCCAATCGCATAGCTCCCGAGCATTTGGAGATCTGCGTAGACAATCCCTTCGATTATCTGAGCAAGATCGAAAACGCAGGCTCTGTATTCTTAGGCAGATACTGCCCTGAGGCGCTTGGTGACTATTATGCCGGTACCAACCACACCCTTCCCACCAGCGGCACAGCCAAATTCTCCAGTCCCCTGTCGGTTGATGACTTTATCAAAAAGATAT
>JAZQYT010000313.1:0-10180 GCA_045633665.1 Eubacteriales bacterium
GGTCATCTCTCCGACAAGGTCGAAGAATTTACGGATACCCGACGGCTTAAGCTCTGACACGGTTCTGGATAGTAACTGGTCGTAATTCATATATCGCTGATGCCTCTTTCGTCTACCTGCTCTGCGCCGTAGATCACGCCCTTGTCCTTGTATTTGCGCAGTACGAAATGGGTGGCGGTGGAGATCACATATTCAATGGGCGCAAGCTTTTGCGCCACGAAGTAGGCAACCTCCTTCATGGTCTTGCCCTCAATGACAAGGCACAGATCGTAACCGCCCGACATCAGATAAAGACTCTGCACCTCGGGGTAGTTGTAGATCTTTTCTGCAACGCGGTCAAATCCGCGGTCGCGCTGGGGCGTCATTTTGACCTCGATGAGTGCGGTGACGTACTCTCGGTCGGTCTTATCCCAGTCGATCATGGCCTTGTAGCCCAAAATGACACCGTCCGCCTCGTATTTACGGATCATTTCCTTGATCTCGCCCTGTTCTTTATCAAACATGACCGCCAGTTGCTCGGGAGTCAGCGTGGCGTTATCTTCCAATGCTTTCAGAATCTTATCCATGGTATGCTCCTTATTGATGATTGATTTTCTCTAAAATACTGTCAAAGGTCAGGCCGTAGCGCTTTGCAATATCGCGCGCATAGGACTTGCCGTCGGGCTTTGCGCGCACGATCTTGAACGAACGCTTGCCCTCGCCCTCAATGCCTGCGACTAAAGTATCGATGCGTGAGCCGCCTGCGGCCAAGGACTCTTGGTTGAGTCGGTCGATCTCGGCAGCCAGCTCGTGCAGGTGCGTTGAGAACAGGCAGCGGCAGCCAACGCGTGCAAGGCCTGCCAGCACCTCGGCTGCAATGTAGGAAGCCTCGTAAGAGCCGGTCGAGGAGAGCGACTCGTCCAAAAGCACCAGCGTGTCCGCGCTGACGTTGTCAAAGATCTCGCCAAGTCTTGCGCACTCCTCACCAAGTCTGCCCTTGTCAATGGTGTCGTCCGCACCGGTGGGGAAGTGGGTGTAGATAGCGTCACAGGGGCTGATCTTGGCATGCGCAGCAGGCACGTACATGCCAAGCTGCATCATGACCTGCGCAAGTCCGATGGCACAGGTAATGACCGATTTACCGCCGCGGTTGGGGCCGGTCAGCACCCAGATCATCACGCCGTCCTTGGTGAATTCCACGTCGTTGGGAACGATGGTGTCGTCCTTGGCCAGCTTGAGTGCTACGCAGGGGTTATACAGATCGGTGGCCACAAAGGTGCGCTCGGACATGGGACGGATCTCGGGGACGGACAGGACGCAGCCGCGCTCGGAAAGCGCCTTTTGCATGGCCGCAGCCTTGGTCACGAATTCGATTTCGGGCATCAGTCCCAGCAAAAAGTCCGCGTTTTCCAGCACGTAGGATTGCACGATCTTTTTCCAGGAGCGCAAAGAGTCGCTGTAAACGTCGTTGATGGCGGAGTTGAATGCCAGCGAGAGTGCCATTTTCTGGTTCTCGGATTGCTTTTTGCCAAAGGGAACCAGGTTTGCAATACAGGTGTACTGATCGTTTTTGAAATTCAGACGCAGGATCTTGTCGATCACGTCGCCCGACTTGAAGGGCTCGGGGTTGATGGAAAGCACACCAGCGTGTACGGGACGCAGCTGCGCGTCCAGGTTGACGCCGATGGTGACCGATTTGATATCGCGCACGCGCTTTGTCAGCTCGGCCAGCCGCGCGTTGAGCTCACGGTAGTAATCCGAATCCGCCAGCTCTGCTATGCGGTCAGCCAGCGTGGTAAAGGCCTCGCCCTTGATATAGGGACGTGCCGCGCTCAGCCCCTCCTGTAAAAGCTCGATGCAGGAGATGTAAAGCTCGATCTCGGTCATGCTGGAAAGGTAATCGTGCGTGTCACCGCTGTCACTTTCCAGACGGCGCAGCTCCATGATGTCCGAAAGTACGGGCATCAGCGCGCCAAGCGTTTCGCCAAGCGCGGGGCAGCGCAGCATATCCGCAAACATTTCGTTACGGTAGCGCATAACGGCAGGATCGATGGTAAAGTATTCCTCCACCTTGCTGCTTTTGAGGTCAAAGGCCTCCAAGAGTCCCAGCTCGTCCAGCGTGTACATATCAATATCGGGGCAGTATTTGCCCGAAAAATGATCCTTTTGAGATTGCTCGTTGGGGTAGAGCAGCGAAAAAAACGTCAGTTCCATAAAAAACCTCTCATTTATTCTGTGATGGGAATGAAAAATTGCTTGCCGTCCTTGCAGGCCGTAATGCGATCAAAGCCGCACTCGCGCAGCAAGGCAAAGCCGTCCGCAATGCAGTTGCCCACGTTTTCGGGCGCGTGTGCGTCCGAGCCGATGGTGACCAGCTCACCGCCAAAGGATCTGTAAAGCTGCAGGATCTCACGGTCGGGCATGGCAAAGCCGTAGCCCTTCCAAAGCGTGGAAACGTTGACCTCCAACGCAACGCCATGCTTGCAAAGAGCCTCAAACAGGCGCATAAAGCGAGGATAATGCGGCGAGAGATCCAGCTGCTTGCCGGCCTCCGCCCAATAGCGGGCAGGGTAGGTCACGTGCGCCAGCGTGTGTACACCGGGAAAGGAAACAGAGCGGATCATTTCGTCAAGCAATCTGTCGTACAGCGCGTGATAATGCTGCTCGGACATGCGGTCGGTGCGCAGCAGATAAAAGTCGGGGGTTGCGGGAATGCTGTGCAGCGAGAGAATGACGAAATCATAGTCGTGCGCCTCGCGCATGGCAAGTGCCTGCTCGGGGTATTCCATGGGCTGTCCCAGCTCAATGCCGCGCAAAAGCGTCAGGCGGTCGGCAAAGGCGTCGCGCGCCTCGGTGATCTCGGCAAAGCTTGCAGCCTGATCGAAATAGGGATAGATCCCTTCAATTTGTCCGTTGACCTCACAATGATCGGTCAAAGCCAGCACGCCGATGCCTGCGTCAACGGCTGCCTTGGCCATGGCATGCGCGGTGGCATGGGACGCGCCGTCAAAGGAGTGGTGCGTGTGTGTATGTAAATCGCAAAGCATATATTTCTCCATACTATATAGATAATATAATCATATCACAAAAATCAAAATTTGTATAGAGAGTATCGCAATATTTTCGTAAAAATTCACATTTTGGCGAACAAAACTTGCAAAAAGGTGCGCAGTGTGGTACAATAGAGGCAAGAAAGGGGGGAGACGCATGACAAAGCCGACCAATCTCTGGCAGCTGCTGCAAAAAACGAATGACCGTACCGCTCTGTTGCGTGCGTGCGGTGTGTGCGAGGACGTGATCCGAAACGGCTCGGATTTTGACCGCTTGGTGAAATATGCCGAGTGCATGCCATTGTGCCGGGGGCATGCGTTTCTGGATGCGGATGCTGATCTGATCCAAGAGCTGCTTGGCGTTCGAGTGCCGATCTGCCCTTGTACTGTATCCGATCTTTGGCATGCTGTTGCATACGTGCTGACAGGACATGGACACGCGCAAAGCCCTCCCGAAGCGTGTGAGATCGCGTTTTCCGCTCCCGTGCAGCAGGAGCTTTGTACCTTGCATTTGGGACAGGCCTACTACGCAGCACCCACGCCCGAGCTGCTGATGCAGCTTTTGCACGTCTCGGTGCAGGCGATTGGCGTGACGGTGCAGATCCAAAGCTTTGTAAAGCCTAACCCGTACACGGCAAAACGACTTTACGAAGCAGAGAGAGAAACGCTGACCGACGCAGAGCGTGACCATCTGAGTGCGCAGACCTTACGCGTGCTGGGCAAGCTGTGTGCCGAGCGCGGTTCGGTTTTGTACGTGGAATCGGATTTTGTCCATACCGAAGCATGGCGCGCCTTGCTTGCTTATTTGCAGCAGAGCGGGTGTCTTGCGCAGATCGTGCTGGTCGTGCGCAGCGCAGAAGCCTTGCGTGCTGCTGCAACTTTGGCAGGCTGCCTGCCCAATCCCTCGGATTTTCCTACCGTGCGCGTAGGCGTTGCGGGCGTGCAGGAAAAGCAAGCGTTGCTTGATCTGTACGCAACTCTGCTGCCCATCGGGGTGGTGCAGGAGATCGATCAAAAAGGACGATAAGGCTGAAGAAATAAAAGTAAAGCAGGAGTCGTAAGGCTTCTGCTTTTCGCTATTATAAGACGTGAAAGAGCGTCCGTGTGATGAACCTCATCCACCGCAACCGCGTCAGCTCATCACTCCAAGTATTCGTGATGGTCTGACGCTGCGGTTCCCCTTCCCCAGCGTGGAAGGCTTATTTAAGTTGCCCTCGACAAAGCATTGTAAAAGACGGATACAAAACCACCTTCCCATGACGGACAACCAAACGGGACGAATGCGCGACAAAAGCCTTGCCCCGCTGGGGAAGGGGGACCGCAGCGGAGAGCGTTTGAGGCACGCTTGCCGAGAACGCCCGACGCGGTTGCGGTGGATGAGGTTCATCATACGGACGCTCCTTCACGTCTTATATACACAAAAACAGCAGGAATCTGCTCGAATTTGAGCAAATTCCTGCCTTTTTTCAATATAGTATTGTCACGATAGAAAACTTTCCCAATGTGTTCGGTCCGCCCCTTCCCCTCGCAACGCTACGCTGCGAGGCGCCCCTTCCCCGATGGGGACGGCTTATATCAGTTTTCCGCATCGAAGGGCATCATAAGACGGACAACTTGAAAAGTATCCCGTATGGGAAAAGTCAACGAAAGGGATGCGCGCTAAAAGAAGGCGTCCCCGAAGGGGAAATATCTGCAAGCAGATTGACCCACAGAGAGTGGAGCACGGCGGAATGAGCGGCCGCGGGAAAAGGGGCTGCGTAATGAGATTGGGCAAGTAATGATTTTTCAAATAAACGAAGGGCTGAATCATTGCTTTGATTCAACCCTTGTTCAATTTGTCCGTTAATTTTGCAGTCCCATCGGGCTGTTTTTTTTACATAATACTGATCGCCTCGCCAAGGGTGAGTGAGAAGACGTAAGCGCGGTCGGGCTCGCGGCCGAACAGCTCGCGGACGGCACGCGCGTAGTGCGTCAGCTGATCCTTGTGGGTGCTGATCATGCGTTCACGGTACAAAGCGTGATCGCGTCGCTCCTCGGGGGTGGGACGGTCGGTCTTGTAATCGCAGAGCGTGATGCTGCCGTCGCGTCCGATCAAAAGCAGGTCGATCGAGCCTTGCACGTGCAAAAGCTTGCCTATAACCAGCTCCTTGATCTCGGGATTTTGCGAAAAGTCCTCAAGAGGCACGAAATTGTTGAAATGCACCTCGCGCATGACCTTGTCCGCATCCATGACCAAGGGGAAGAAATCGCTGTCAAAAAAGGTCTGCAGCGCGCGCACGTTGACGATCTTTGCCACGCACGGCGTGACGTATTTTTCCGCGACCAATCGCTCCAGCTCTGCGGCAATGCCATGCGCGCGAACGCGGGCAAAATCGCAATATTGTAAAAACAGATGCGCCGCTGTGCCGCGCTCTGCAGCCGTGGGCTTGGTATTCTCTGCCATCAGCGCAAAGAAATCCGGCTTTTCGCTGTGCATTTGCGCAAGTCTGCGCTCCAGCACCTGTCGCGATTGCATCTGCTCGGCATCCTCTCCCTCTGTAAAGCAGAAATCGGTGTCCAGCATACGGGGAGAGAGCTTGGAGGCTGCCGCCTTGGAGGGAATGCGGTAAAGCAGCGAGGCATGCTCGCTTTGTGCTGCGGCCAGACGGATCAAGGACTCGTATTTCTCGGTATCCGTGCCGTCACGGCCGTCCGCGGCAGTATTCTGCGCAAAGGTTTGGCAGGTCACGGGCGCAACGGCACCGTTTTCATAAAGAACTACGCGGCTGCAGCCCTCGGCTCTTTGGACGTCTGCACACATGGCGCTGATTGCCCAGGTCAGATAGTTGGGGGCCTGCAGAATATCCGCCCTGCCGCTCATGGCGCATTCGCGCTGCAGCGCCCGATAGGGCTTTTTGATGGTGGCGGTCAGATATAAGCGCTCACGCGCACGCGTCAGCGCCACGTACAAAGTACGCATCTCCTCCTCGGTGCTGCAGTGCAGCTTGCCAAGCGTCATGGAGCGGCGTAAAAGCGTATCGCGCTTGCCCTTGCCGTCCGAGAGCTTGATACCGATGCCCATGTCCTTGTCGTAGATCAGCGTCTGTCTGCTGTCGCGACGGTTGAAGGCTTTGCCGCACTTGACCAAGAAGCAAACGGGGAACTCCAAGCCCTTGGAGTGATGCACGGTCATGATCGAAACACCGCCGCCCGCGCAGGACGCCTCGGATGCCGCTCCCTTGGCGGATGCGGCGCGGTGCTGCGCACGCACGAAGCCGTAAAGGCCGTTCCAGTGCTTTTTTGTGAATTGTCTTGCGTTTTCGTAAAGGAATAAGAACGCCTCCTGCTCGGCAAAGGCGGCAAGATGCTCGTCCTGCGCAAGCTGCGTCAAAAGCGCGTCAGCCCCCAGCTGCACCGAGAGTGCGCGCACGTTCTCCAGCCAATCGCAAAAGACGCGGCATTTGCGCGCAAGCATCCCGTCTTCACCCTCGGATGCGTACAGCGCGGTCGCGTCGTACAAGGAAAGATTGTGCGTCGCGTGCTTGCGGATCAGCGCAAGCTGCTCGTGCGAGAAGGGCGGCTCTTTTGCGCCCTGCGGTTCGGTCAGCAGATAAGAGAGCGGAATATCCTGGGAAGGATTGTCTATGATATCCAGAAGCGAGAGCCAGAAGCGGTATTGCGCGCTTTTGTAAAGCTCACCGCCCGTCTGGCGCGAAACGGGGATGCCTGCTGCACTCAAAGCGTCGGCAAAAGCGTCCAAAGGGGCTTTGGAACGGCAGAGAATGGCAATATCCGAGGGCAGGATGGGCGTACCGTCCGCCTTGCGCTCCTCTGCAAGCAGGCGCACGATCTCGTTGACCGCGGCCACGGTTTCGGTATCAATGCCGTCACCCTCATCTTCGTCGTCATCGGCATCGTCCTCGTCCGCGTCGGCAGGCTGCGTGATCTGCAGCTGCACAAGCGGACTTTGATAGCCCTCGGGCGCGGATTTTCTGTGTATAAGATCGTCATCGGGGCGATAGCCGATGGTATCGGGGCAGGCCTCAAAGACGTACGCGCAGACCAGGTTGGTAAACGCAATGACCGACTGATCGCAGCGGAAGTTTTCGGACATGAACAGCACGCAGCCCTCGTCGGTCTCTGGCGGATTCTCCAGCGTTTCGGGCGTCAGCGTGGCAAAGCGGCGGCGGTAGTTCGCAAAGATCGAGGGATCGGCCTCGCGGAAACCGTAAATGCTTTGCTTGATATCGCCCACCATGAAGCGGTGATCTCCGCCGATGATGGCAAAGATCTTATCCTGCAGGGAGTTAACGTCCTGGTATTCGTCAATATATACCCAATCGAATTTTTCGCGGTAAGCAAGGGCAAGATCTGTCAGGCTGCCGTCGGGGTTTTGCAAAAGCTGCAGCATAAAGCGCGGCATATCCGAAAATTCGCAAACGCCCAGCCGCAGCTTTTCCTCGGCATAGCGCTTGTCGTATGCCTGCATGATGGCCGCGAGCGTGTGGCAGATCGAGGCCGTGGCGGCAAACTGCGCACGGATATCCGCGGGATCTACCGTAAAGTTTTCCGCAAGCTTTTTGATCTTGTCGTTTTGCTTTTTGCGAAACGCTTCAAATTCCTCGCAAAGCGGTGTTTTCTGATCCTTTTTGACGGTCGGTTTTTTGGTGGCGGGATGTGCCGCAAAGGCCTCGTCTGCACCTGCGTAGCCGCCGTTTTGCAGCCTGTGCGCGATCATGCCGCAGCGTGCTGCATCGGAATCAAACATCTGCGCAAAGGATGTACCGCATACGGGATCGGCTGCGATCTCTGCTTTGGCTTTGAGGAATTTTTGCTCCAGCGCCAAAAGGGAATTGACCGTGTAGTTGCGCAGCTGTGCGCCCCATAAGGAGTCAAAAAAGTCAGCTTCGGTCTCGGCCTCGATGCGCTGTGCGCAGTCGGCAATGCGGGCAACACCCTGCTCGGAGGTGACCAGCTTTTGATAAAGATCGGTCAGCGTTGGAACAAGCGCGGAAAAATCTCGCGAGGAGACCAGCGTTTCCACAAACGAGAGGAACGCGTTCTCGCGTGCAAGTCCCAACACACCGTGCTCCGTATCACGGCATTCGTGATAAAAGTCTTCAATAACCTCCTCCATCACAGAGGCGGCAATGCCGTCCGCTTCGCCGTCGTCTGCCATGCGAAAGCCTGCGGGCAAGCCCAAGCGTTCAAAATTGGCGCGCACGGGTTCCCCGAAAAATGCGTCGATGGTGTGAATATGCGCACCCGGCAAAAGCAGCAGCTGATGGTTGAGGTGTCGGTTGGCGGGATCCTTGGCGATCGCTTCGGTCAAGGCAAGCGCAATGCGCGAGCGCAGCTCGGCGGCTGCGGCACGCGTAAAGGTGACGATCAGCATGCGATCCAGCGTGCAATTCTCGTTTTCCACGATCTGATTGATGATGCGCTGCGTCAGCGTGGCGGTCTTACCTGAGCCTGCTGCGGCCGACACAAGAAGGGAGGTCTTCTGGTATTGCATAGCGGCGCTTTGCGCCGGTGTCCACGTGCGTGCCATATAACTCTCCTTTCTGTCAGAACGTGTCGGTTACGGCCTTTTCGCAGCTGTCCTTGATGCGGCAGAAGCGGCAGGCGTCGGATCCCGGTCTTTTTTCTATGATACCGTCGTACATTTGCGAGGCAATGTCACGCACGGTGCTTTGTATTTTTCGGTTGATCTCGGCAAATTCGTCCTTGGTGCAGTAAAGCGTGCCGGCCTTTTTCTTTTCGGGATCGGCATCCGGATCAATGGCCTCGGGTACACCGTCCTCGGAGAGGATCATGCCGCTTTGGAAGGGCTTTGGCGCACCGTTTTCCTCGGCTGCCGAGAAATACAGCGCTGCCGAGGGAATGACTGCGCCATCTTTATCGTAAAGCTTGGCGTTTTCGGGCGAGCAGACCGTAAAGAGGTACAGAGGCAGCTGAATATCCTTGCCGCTGTAAGCGTCCTCCAATTTGAATTTGCTGCTGCCGGTCTTGTAGTCCACGATGCGCAGATAGGTCTTGCCGTCGTGCCGCCATACGTCCACGCGGTCAACCGTGCCGCCAATGCAAACGGCGGGCAGAGGGGATTGTCCGACGGGCAGCACCATGGGCGCGGGGGCAGTGGGATCATGCTCCTTGATGCGCTGCTCAAAGGCAACGGGAATGAAAAGCCCTTGTGAGAACTCGGACATCAGCGTCTCTAAAAGCGAGAGCGCCAGCTCCCGCAGCTTGCAGAAGCGGTGCATCAGAGAGGGTGGAATGGCCTCAAGCTTACTGTGGCAGATCGTGCTGATGTAAAGCGTGATGATGCTGTCGGCCAAGCGCTCGGTCTCTTGCTCTGTGGGGGGATGCACGCGGCCGTCCTCACCCATGCAGGCCTTGATAAAATGCTCCAGTACGTAATGGATAAACGAGCCTGCATCGGCATAGCTGACCGTGGCGGGCGCACGCTGGCGCAGATTCAGAATATTTTCGGAAAAATAACGGTAAGGGCAGCTTGCAAATACCTGGATCTTGGATTTGCTCAGGTAAAGCTTATCCCCAAGCAGCGTTCTTGCCGCCTCGGGGGAAAGGCAGGGCAGATGCACCGCCTCCTCTTCCGCGTCCTTTTGCACGGTGCGCGGCAGGCGTACCGTGATCTCCTTGCAATCGGGGAATAAGTGCAGCACGCGCTGCCAGGCAACACCGGGGGTGATATCCTTGCCTGCGGTGTTTTTTTCGGAGCGCGAAAGATAAAGCAGCTCGCAGGGCTTAGTCATGGCGCGGTACACGTAAAACAGCTCTGCCGAGGAGCGGATCTCCTTGGTGGTGTGCATACCCAGCCCCAGCTCGCCAAGCATTTGCTTATCCTGCTCGGAAAGCAGCCCGGAATCGCTGACCGAGGCGGGGAATTCTCCCTCGTTGAGTCCAAGCAGCAGCGCAACCCTGATCTGTCCCAGTCGCATGGTGGCGGCCGAGCCGATCATCACGCAATCCTGCATGGTGGGAACCGAGCCCATGTCGCTCTTGGCCAGCATGACCGAAATGGCCTGCGCAAATTCGGCAGGCGTCAGCACCTCGTCGGGCATCAGCGCGGCAAGCTCGGCAAGAATGGCTGTGACGTGGTCGTAGAGGCGCACCGTGGCGCCCGCCTCGCGCATTCTGTCAAGTGAAAG
>JAZQYT010000314.1:0-9292 GCA_045633665.1 Eubacteriales bacterium
CCTACTACGGTGAGATGATCACCTATCTCGGCATGACCGCGCCCATGGCACTCTTTTCGCTGATCTCTTGGCTGCGCCACCCCTTCAAGGGGCAAAAAAGTCAGGTGCAGGTAGCAACTCTGTCCGGCAAGGGCTGGATGATTGCCATTTTACTCACGATCGCGGTCACCGTCATCTTTTATTTCATTCTGCGCGCACTTGGCACGGCCAATCTGATCCCCAGCACGGTCTCGGTCACCACCAGCTTTCTTGCCGCCTATCTGACCTGGCGCCGCAGCCCCTACTTCGCCTTGATCTACGCCGCCAATGACGTGGTGCTTTTGGTGCTTTGGACGCTTGCCTCGCTTTCAGACGTCTCCTATATCTCGGTCGTGGTCTGCTTTGCCGCATTCCTTGTCAACGACCTGTACGGGTTTATCTCCTGGAGGAGGATGCAGAAAAAGCAGGGGCAAACGTAAAAGAAGGACGCGAAAGGCTGGTTCTCATAAGGAAGTTAGTTTCTCTTTGTAGGGACCGGCGACCCCGACGGTCCATTACAATAAAATTGCATTGCAGAAAACAAAGATTAACCCCAACAGATTTTCAAAGTCTGTCGGGGTTAAGTATTAATTCAATGAAATGCCCTCTGCATTGATTCGAATTGAGTAAAACAAATTAAAAACTTCCTCTTTAGGATTTAACGTGCGATACATATTTATCAATCTTCTTTTTCCAACTCTTCGATCAAGTATGGCGAAAATACGAATAATCATGTTTTCACTGTTCATGCTTTCCTCAATGCTTTGATTGTCAAATTCTTCAAAAGCTTGATAAAAGGCATGCGGACTGAATATGCCTAATTTTAGTGCTGTATCGTCCATATATGCGTAATTTTCTGTCATTCGCTTTTCGTATGTTTCATCATGTGGAAATAAGTGAGCTTTGCTCCAGTTGTTCCAGTAGCAACCGCTGATCAATTCTTTGCCATCTAACCGTATGGATGCTCTGCCGTGATGGTCAGGACTTTTGCTGTAAGAAGTGCAATAATACTGAATATGTCCTCGTAATGATTCTGCAAGATACTCGTTTTCAAGTTTATGCCTAATACCGCTCCAAGTTGACATAGTCATCCTCCTGTTCTATTTATCGCCAGTTTCGCCTTTGTATTACAGCGTTGCAAGCAAAGCGGGCATCGGGCAAGTCTGCCCCTGAGGTCGCACGCATCCAAAGGCTCCCCCCGGGAGGGAGCTGTCAGCGAAGCTGCCTGAGGGAGAGGGCGATACAATGAAATTAACAAAAAGCTAACGTCACGCAGGCTCCTTCCACCGCTGCCGCGGTTCCCCACCCACACGGAGGCACGCCCCATTATCACACAAATCGGCGGAGGAAGCAATATCCCGCCGATTTGTGTGTGTCACGGACCGTCGAGGACGCCGGTCCCTACAATAAGAAACCAAACCTCCTTATGAGAAGGTGACGTTCACGTCCATTTTTCTTAATCCTTCCCGCTGACGACTCTGCCGTCGGGATAGGTGATGGTAAACTCGCCGCTATCGAAATCGGCAACTACGGTCGTGCCGTCCGAGAAGGTAGAGCGGCGCTTGCGGGTAGTCTCGTCCAAAATTTCATGCTTGACAAGATCACACAACGCAACCTTTTGGTGCAGCTCCAGCGCGATCTTACCGTACTCGATCTCGTCCTCGTCCATCTCTGCAAAATAATACACCGTGTCACCGCACAAAAGCGCCCACAAAAAGGGCTGATCGGTGCAGGCAATGCCCCACGCGCCGCGACGGTGCATGCCGTCCCACGGAATGACGATGCAATCGTGATACACCAGATTGAAAAGCGGAATCGGTACGCCCACGTTGACCTTGTCGGGCGCATCAAAGCTTGAACAATGGAAAGGCGCGTGATGGCACAGCGCCATGGACTCAATGATACAATCCAAGGTTTCCTCGGAAGACGGAATGATGCCGCGCGAGGTCAGCATGTCAAGGCAATGGCGTCTGTTGGCCGCGCACTGCTCGCGCGTTGCGGGATGCTCGGGGTTAAAGCATTCATCCAGCTCAACCACCGAGAATACGTCCAGATACGAGCCATCGATCTTGATGCCAAGACGCTCAAACTCATCGTAATTGCGGCGCACGTAGTCGGGCGCGAGCGCGGAGCAAAGGAAGGTATGCGCACCACCATACCAATAATCACTCAGAAAATGGCTGCCGTCAAAATACTGCACAGCGTTATCCAAGGTAAAGCCCGGAGTGTCGTAATAATAGTCGCGGTACTGATCGTGAATGCCAAACTTATAGCCAAGCTCGCGGCAAGCATCGCTCAGTTTTTTCATGCCTTCAGCACCGCCAGCTTCCTTGTGTACAGGAAAAGGATTGGGATGCAGGTTATCATAGCCGTGGTGTCCCCAGCCGTCCAAGTGCAGATATACCCTTTCCACGCCCATGGATTTTAAGCTGCGCAATCTCTCCTCGGTCGTGGCAAACGGGATGCACCAGTCGTTATGCTCGGGATGCTCGGGATCGTAATAATGCGTTCCCTCCTTGATATGTACGGCCGCAACGGTATGCACGATGGGCGTACCGATCAGGTATTCCACGTTCGGGTTGCGGGCAATCTTTTCCGAGAGTGTGACCAGCTTGCCGCGCTCTTGTCTGTAGGCGCGATAAATCTTCGCGATGGTATTAAAGTCACCGTTCGCAAAAAACGAGAAGATCATCTCGCGCTTATAGGACATCGTGCCAAGCGAGGGAATAAAGTAGGGCTGCACCTCTTCTCCGACCAGCGCGTAGCGTGCGTCGTAGGGTGTGCCGTAAATAGCCGCATAGCCGCAACCCTTGTTGACCTGGCCGTACAGCGGCATATAGCCGTCGCGCTCATAAATAAAGCCGTTGACGATCTTGATGGGGTGTCCCGCAGGCACAAGCGTACCCTGCATGCGAGGCAGCACGGTATATCCCTCTCCCTCGCCTGCTTCAAACTTCATACGCGGCGGATATTCCACCGCCGCGATCTGACCGCGCGCGTCGCCCACAACCCAGGCCTGCACGCGCAGCTGCCCGGTCGAGGATTCCACAGCCACGAACGTTTCCAGCGAGAAAGTATATTCCCTGCCACAGGTATCGCGAATCCCGGTGTACGTCGCACGCACACCGTTCATGTTGCCATTATCGTACGTATGACTCTCGCATTTTGCGTCTGTCAGCCAAATCACACTGCCATCGCCCATGCGGATTTTCCCTGCATCCGCCCACGACCAAATCACGTCGCTGCCCACAACACGCACAAACAGCGCGATCTCCTCGGGGGTATATTCCATTCGGATCTTATCGGTTTGAATGATGTATTGCATAATGCCCTCCTTGGCTTCTTTTTGATTTCATTATAGCACAAAACGTATACTTTAGCAAGAAACTGCAAAAAAATAACAAAAAAGTTTTTTGCACTTTACTCTCACCGACTTCTTGCGCAAATTGCACCTTGCTATTTTTTGAATAGTGCAAATTTTGCACCTTGTTCATTTTTCAAAAGTGCAATTTTTGCACTTTATTATTGGCAAGAGGGTGCAAATACGCTATAATGATACCGAAAGGAGTGGATCACATGTCTTCATTGAAAGAAATAAGAATATCCAAGAACTTAACCCAACAGCAAGCCTGTGCGCTTTTTGGGGTTTCTTTGCGTTCTTATAAATCGTATGAAACCGATCTTTCCAAGCAAACCACGCTCAAATACCGTTTCATGGTTGATTCTCTTGCAAAACACGTTGCAATCGATGAAGAACACGGCATTTTAACCTTAGAGCAAATCACAAATGCATGTCGGCAGGTGCTGGATCAATATAACGTTCGATACTGCATCCTGTTTGGCTCATACGCCAAAGGAACACAAACCGAAACCAGCGACGTTGATCTTTTGATCTCCACCGACATCACCGGACTTCGCTTTTTTGGCATTGCAGAACGTCTGCGAAATCAGTTGCATAAAAAGGTAGATCTGTTGGATCTCAATCAAGTCAGCTACAACAAGCAGCCGTTGGACGAAATTTTAAAGGACGGAGTAAAAGTCTATAAACAATCTCAAAAATGACGCATATTATATCCAAAAGGTATTGACCGACCTCTATTTTATCCGCAAGCATATGGAAGGTGTTTCTTTGGCAGCTTTGGAGCAAAACGAGATCTTGCTGGACTCTATGCTGTTTCGCTTGATCCAAGTGCAGGAAAACGCCAAAAAGTTGACTGATACTTATAAAATTGCGCACGACGATATTCCCTGAACGGATATCGCAGGCTTACGTAATCGCATCGTACACGATTACGGCAACGTTGACCTGGACGTAGTATACCAACCCCTGTCGCAAGACGTGCCCGAATGAATCGCACTATTTGAAGCCATATAGCAAAAATCCGACTGTCAAGACAGTCGGATTTTTCTCTTTGCTCAAATCAAACCAGCAGATTCTGCTCGGTTTCCTTATCGAAGAAGTGCATGACCTTGCCCTCGAAGGTAACGTAAATGGTCGTGCCGTAAACCAGACTATGGCGAACGTCGTCGTCCAAAGAAACCGTGGGAATACGAACGATCAGCTTATCACCGTTCTCGGTCACAGCGTGCAGGTGCAGCTCGCTACCCATCATCTCATTGACCGTGATCTTGCATGCAACAGCAGCGGGATCGTTGGCATCGGTCAGCTTGAAATGCTCGGGACGGACGCCCAGAATGATCTGGCCGGAGCCGACCTTCTTATCGGAGAGCATAGCAGCCTTCTTACCTGCGATCTCGATTTTTGCACCGTAGGGCTTGACGTAATACTTACCGCCCTCGCAAACCAGCTCGGTGGTAAAGGTGTTCATCTTGGGCGCGCCGATAAACTCTGCTACAAACAGATTTGCGGGCATATCGAACACCTCGGTGGGGGTGCCGACCTGCTGAATGAAGCCGTCCTTCATGATAACGATTCTGTCACCCAGCGTCATTGCCTCGGTCTGGTCGTGCGTTACGTAAATAAAGGTGGTGTCGATCTTCTGACGCAGCAGAATGATCTCAGCTCTCATCTGGTTACGCAGCTTTGCGTCCAGGTTGGAAAGCGGCTCGTCCATCAAGAACACCTTACTGTCACGCACCATGGCGCGGCCGATGGCAACTCTTTGACGCTGACCGCCCGAAAGCGCACGGGGCTTACGCGTCAGGTACTCGGTAATGCCCAAAATCTCGGCAGCCTCGGTCACCTTTGCGTACACCTCATCCTGCGGTGCATGCTTCAGACGCAAGGAGAACGCCATGTTCTCAAATACGGTCAGGTGAGGATACAGCGCATAGTTCTGGAAAACCATGGCGATATCACGGTCGCGGGGCTGGAGGTCATTGACCACCACGCCGTCGATCTCAACAGTACCCTCTGAAATGTCCTCAAGACCTGCGATCATACGCAGCGTCGTGGACTTACCGCAACCCGAAGGGCCTACGAATACGATAAATTCCTTATCGGCAATATCCAGGTTGAAGTCCTGAACCGCAACCGTGTCCTTGCCGTAAATCTTCTTTACGTTAGTTAACTTTACAGTAGCCATATCTATAACTTCTCCTTATCTTATCCCTTAACAGCACCGCCGGTGACACCCTCAACGTAGTACTTCTGCAAAAGCAGGAATACGGTTACAACGGGGATCGCCACAACTACGCCTGCGGCACAGAACATGGTATACTTCTCGTTCATATTTGCTCTGGACAGCCACTCAAACATACCGACAGCCACGCTCATACCCTGGCTGTTTTCATGAATGAGGTAGTTTGCCATCATGAAATCGCCCCAAGGAGCCATAAAGCCCATCAGAACGGTATAAATGACGATCGGCTTGGACAGAGGCATGATGACCTTATAAAAGACCTGCAATCTGGTTGCACCGTCCACACGTGCCGCCTCGTCAAGGCTCTTGGAAATGGTATCAAAGAAGCCCTTGGATACGTAGTATCCCATACCGCTGCTTGCGCAGTACACGATGATCAGGCCAAGCGGTGCCATGTTGGCGGTCAGGCCAAAGTCCACGAACACCTTATAGATCAGAATCAGAGTCAAAAATCCGGGGAACATGCCAAGGATGAGCATGAAGTTCATCAAGAACTTTCTGCCCTTGAAGCGCAGTCTGGACAGCGTATAGCTCATGGACAGCACGAAAACGGTCTGCAAGAGCGCGGTCGAGATGCCCATAATGCCCGTATTGATAAACCATTTCAAGAAATCCGTTTCCTTGAACAGGCGGATATAGTTATCAAAGCCGAGCTGCTTGGGCCACAGGTAACCGACCTGTGCCTTGGACTCCACGCGGAAGGACTCCAGCACGATGCCGAAGAACGGGAACAGCCATACGATGGTGATCACCACCAAAAGAATATAGATCACGGCATTGCTCAGGCGTCTGCTTGCCTTTGCACCAAGGAGAGATCTGTGAGGCTTTTTTGTCTGTATCTGTTTCATCACTTGAAATCCTCCTCGTTTTTAGTAGACGGAATGACGTTGTATACGACCAGCGAAAGGATCGCCACAACCAGGAACACCATGATACCGATGATGGACGCGGTGTAATACTCTGCCTTGGGGCTCTCAATGGTCATACGGTACAGCCACGTGATCAGCAGGTCGGTATGTCCCACCGATACGCCGCCGGCCGTGCCGTTGTTGGGGCCGCCGCCCGTCAGAAGATAGATGACGTTAAAGTTATTGAGGTTGCCTACAAAGCTGGTCAAGAGGTAAGGTCCCGTGACGAACAGCATATAAGGCAGGGTGATCTTTGTATACTGCTGGAAGGTATTTGCACCGTCAATACGAGAGGACTCGTACAGATCGGCCGGAATATTCATCAGAATACCGGTTGCCATCAGCATGATATACGGAATACCGATCCAGATGTTGAGCACGACCAGAAGGATCTTTGCAGTCCATTCGCCATCCCAGAGAGAGAAGTTGGCCGCAAGCGCCATGGAATCGGGCAGAATGTTCCAGTTGACCAGCGTATTGACACCGTTGATCAGCAGCTTGCCAAGCACGCCCGAGTCGTCAAACAGACGGGACACGTACAAAAGAGAAACAAACTGCGGGATCGCAATGGTCATGACCAGCACGGTTCTCCAGAACTTCTTGATCTTAATTCCCTTTTTGTTGATCATGATGGCCACGAACATGCCAAGGAAATAGTTTGTAAAGGTTGCAAAGAAGGACCACATCAGCGTCCATGCAAGGATCTCACCAAACGCCAGGCCAAGGCCGCCCTGTCCGAAGTTGAACAGCTGATTGAAATTGTGCAGACCTACCCAGGAGAACAGGTTTGCATAGCCGTCGTGTGCTGCGTCATAGCTGGTAAACGCGATCAGCACCATATAAATGATGGGCAGCACGGTGAACGCCAGGATACCGACCAAAGGCAGCGCCAGCATGGTCTTGTGGAACTGGTCGTCCAAGAGCGACTTGAGGTCATCCTTACCGCTTCTGACCTTCTTACCCTTTGCGGTAATGTCCATACAGATGCGGCACTGCTTGACCTGCAGACGCCAGGTGTAAATAAACGCAACAATAAAGAAAATGGAAAGCAACGCGTACAGCATGACCTTGACAGAGTCATCGCCGTAAATGGTGATGGTGGTGTTGCCAAGCAGACCGGGGACTACCTCGGTATGGGGAGGAACGTCACCAACCGTCTGACCGTTCTGCAAGAAGTTACTCTTGACCAGCCATTCCCAACCGCTCTTTGCCAAGAGCGAGGTTTCCTTGATAAACGCGCCCAGCCAATGGCGCGCACCGCTCGGCACGAACATATACACGCCGAACACGATCTCAAAGAGCAAGAACAGCGCACCGCGCAGGGGCTGTCCGTAATAAAAATTACCGAATCCGAAGATTACGTAGGAAAGCTTTACCGCCCAGTTACCCTTGATAAAGGTCTTGACGATGTCCACGACCTCGTCCCTGATTGCCAGTACCACGCGCTTGCAAAGCCCGAACAGCTTTAAGATCAAGCCCCAGAAAAATCCCGGGATCGCGCAGAAGAACATGGCAAAATTGTACCAAAAGGCTTGGAACTTCCCCAGCTTCAAATACTCCAAGTCATTTAATCTTTTCATGATACTCTCCAAATTTTGTCTTTTTAGAGCGAAAAGGCATTATTCGCCGCTACACAAGACAACTGTTGTCCTTGTATGTCGGCTAACAATGCCTTTTCTTTTTTATCACATGGGGAGCCCGAGGACTCCCCATGTGATTTTGCTTATGGTAATACTGAAATTACTCGGTTACGGGGATCAGGGTTACAGTGCCGCCCTGAGCGCCGTCCCAAACGAGCTGTACCTGGTACTTGGCGTCAGCCTCAACAACGATGTTAGCGCCGTTGAACTCTACGCCGAAGTTAACGTCCCAAGAAGCGCCCTGGCGAACCTTGAATTCTTCGCCTGCCTTGAGCTCGAGAACCTCAGAGGTATATGTACCGTCGGGACCCTCGGTCATGGGGAAATCGGTATCCCAGCTGGTGCCGCAGATGCCGCCGATAACGCCCCAAGCGTTCTTCTGCTCATCGGTCATGGTGAACAGAGCGTCGATGTTGGTCTTGTAGTTGTCCAGAGCGGTCTGGAGATCTGCATCGGAAGCAGCAGCCTTAGCGTCTGCGCCCAGAACCTTTGCGATATCCCACCAAGAGCCGTGGATCTGGCCCTGAGGCTGACCGTAAGCGTTCTGCTTAGCAAGAGCTGCCAGAGAAGCGTTGGACTGAACTGCCTCGGAGGACTGAGCAGCGATGTTGGAGGGACCCCACTGGAACTGGTTGTATCTCTGCATCTGGCACTCTTCGCCGGTCAGGTACTGAGCCAGCAGAGCCAGAACTGCAGCCTTCTTTTCATCGGACTGGGGCTTAACACCCATCAGCTTGTTACCGGTGTAAGAGCCGAGGTGGTAGGACTTGCCGTCAACCTCGAAGGAAGGCAGGTCGGTAGCGCCGAGATTTGCACCGAAGTGCTCAGCAGCAGCGTTCGCGTTCCAGATACCGGTGATTACAACGCCTGCATCGGTGAAGATATCAGCGTTGGAGTCGTAGCAAGAAGACTGAGCCAGCTTCTGCATACCCTTCATAGCTGCAAGACCTTCTGCAGAGTTGAAGTTATCGTCAACGTTTACGAAGTTGCCCTCGGTGTCCATAGACCAGTTGGAATGGCAGCCGGTTGCAAAGAAGAAGGAAGCGGTGTACCAAGCGTTCTCAAGAGCATAGCGGAACTTTACGTTGTTCTTTTCGCAAGCTGCGATGATCTTTTCCAGGCT
>JAZQYT010000315.1:0-6423 GCA_045633665.1 Eubacteriales bacterium
CGATGCGGCAAGAGACAAAGAAGTCATCCGTAAGGCGGCAATCGCACACGGAAACTATCGAATTGATCCTGCGTCTCATCCCTATACAATTAAAAAGATTATAGGTGTTATAAGACATCACGCAGAGGTGGCTATTACACCTAAAGATAATAACGAACAGTAAAATATAAATGAAAGGAGAGGGTGATTATGTTAAGACGAACGAAGATTGTTCTGAGTATCGCTCTCTCCTTTATATTAGTTTTTACAGTAATAGGATATGCTGCTCTGACAGATAATCTATCGGTTAAGGGAACGGCTAGTGTCCAGATACCCGAGGGCTTGTTCATAACCGAGATCAAGACCAAAGGTACAAACAATGTTGATCATCAAGCGGTAAACTTCCTTCAGTACACCACTACTGTTGATTCAACGATAGATAAAAAGGACGATACGACTACCACTACTCCCGGAAGACCCGGTACGACCACTACAACAACCTATGCCGGCTCGGTTACTTACGAAATAACCGTATTTAACAATACCAAGTATGAGTATGCCTACAGAGGACTTTTCTATCAGAAAACTCTTTCCGGCTATAACGGTAATGGCAGTGTTGCTACAAGCAATTCTGATTCTAAGCTCGGTGTTGTTGTATCCTTTCCGAATAACGACAAGATCGTTGCTCCCGGAGAAAGTCTTACGTTTACCGTTACCTATACCGTAGGTGAAAAAATGGATGACGGAACAGACTGGAAAACGCTCCTTAACTTCCAGTTCGGTATTAACGTAGAGTCGCAGGAAGCTGCTATTGATGCGGTTCTTGAAAAGTTCCTGAATATTCTTAACACGAAAGTTACGTACGATGAGCTTGTGGAAAAGATAGACGATAAGTTTGACGGCTATAATGAATGGACCTCCAACTATATCGGAAACGTAGGCGATGCCGTTGATGCCGACTCTATGACGGTTGAAACGCTATTTGCAGGACAGCTGAACATGGTTATCAATGGTAATACGACTCCTGCAACCGTGCTGATCAAGCATGAAAGTCTTGATAACAATCCTTTGACGGGTGATTCATATAGTGTAAAGTATAAGAATCAGTCAACCCCGACAACATATGAGGGATGTGAGATGACACTTTACCTGACCACCGACCCTTTGTCAACTGCAGGAGGTCAGGCTCCGGTGTATGTTACCGTATTTACCTGTGACAGGGACGAAAACGGTAACATTATCAGCGATTGGTACATCGTTGGTGATACTTACCTTGGAAAAGCCCCAATTGTAGGATATAGCGGTGGAAACGGTACAGGCTCCTTTGTTACCGACAACTGGGTAGCAGATAGGGTAACCTACACACCGGTTACCGGTTATTCATACACTGTATCTCAGGGAACCGGCATTAAAGATATTACCAGAGTGGTAGATCAGAATGCGATTAACACCTTCCAGCGTTTGCTTAATGACGCGAAGGATATCATAGACGATTTGACTTATGCCGGAACCGGTATTACGGTAGTTGAAGACGCGTATGAGGTTGCGAGCCGTTATTATACTATTGATTCTAACGGAAATCCAATAGCCAATGGTGGAACAACACGTGCACAGCTCATTCCCATTATGGTGAAACTTGATCATGCTATTACCGAGGCAAGGAAAGCCATAGATTCGATTGATTAAGACAGTTATGATAACATAGAATTGAGGAAGCTTGTAAATAAGAAAAACTTAAGCCCATAGATGGAAACTGCCCACGGTCATTCCAATATGACATGTTGCAGTTGCTATCGAAGAGGCTTGCAAGTAATCCTTGCGGCGTAAGGCTTTTTAAAGCCTGTGTAGGGGCGACCATATATTTCAGCTATGCTGAAATTCTCGTCCGCGGACGTGCAATGCACGCACCTACAAAATTGAATAACAAAAAGTTGGACACATCGTTTGGGTTTTTCCCTTGCGATGTGTCCGATTCTTTCATTTTATGGGGTTTGCTCCTTGAACTTTTTGATCTGTTCGCACAGCAGGTCGTAGTAGAAAGTGCCGTGGATCTGCGAAGGCTCGAGGTCCTTAGAGATCTCTACCGAAAGCTGTTCACTCTTGGTCCATTCGTTCCAGGAGATCAGCAGCACCATGCCTGCACCAAGATCGCAAGCACGCTGAAACTGTTCCTTGAAGGTCTCTCCGTTTCTTCTGCCGCGGGCGGGGATGTAGCCTCGATCGCCCTCCTTGCCTTGTGCACGGCTGGATGCCGTGACCGAAATGCACTCCACGCGACCGTCCTTGACCGTATACGTCTGGGTAGCGCGTTCCTCCCAGCTCCAGAAGTGGTAGGAGCGCATGGTTTCTTCATCGAAAAGGTCGTCCTGCTGTCCAACGTAACCGGTCACCCAACGCACGGTAAAACGATCGTCCGTCCATTCGGGATCGGCCCCATAAAAGTTGGGGGTGGCACCGTAGCACATCAAGAGGGGCTTGCCGTCGTAATTATAGTAGAGATCGGGGTATTTTGCCACGTAATCGCGCCATATCTGATCTACCTTTTTCTGGTGATTGCCGTTTTCCAAATTTTCGGGCATGCTGTGTCCCGGGCCTGCAAAAATGCAGATCTTGGGTGCGCCCTCGATCCCTGACCATACCTCAAAGAGTACGTCGGTTGCCTCTTCGATCATGCGGAAGGTCGGTGCGGAGTTACGCTGCTTCGCGGGATCGTAGCAGGTGTTGTTTGTCCAGTCCACAAAGATGAAATCGATCCCGGCGTCGCGCAGCTGGATGGCGTGCTTGTAGATCACGTCACGGTCGTCGGAATTATAAGGTCCGTCCAGGGGGAGATCCCAAGTCTTTTTCCCCCAACCGGGAAGAACGTCGCAATGCCAGGTCGTGTAGGCAATGCCGACCTTACGCTGATCTGCGGGTGTTTTTTCATAGAGTCCTGTGCCGATGGGCAGGACGGAATTGAATCTGTTTTGCATCGTGATTCCTCCTTGTTATTCTGTTTCCCGGGTTTGAATTTGGCCTTTGAATTTCTTGATCTGCTCGCACAGCAGGTCGTAGTAGAAGGTGCCGTGGATCTGCGAGGGCTCCAGGTCCTTGGAGACCTCGGGGGAGGGCTGCTCACCCTTGGTCCATTCGTTCCAGGAGATCAGGATGACCATGCCCGCGCCCAGATCGTTGGCGCGCTGGAATTGCTTTTTCAGAGTCATACCGTTCTCTCGGCCGTATGCGGGGATATAGTTTTCGTCACCCTCGGAGCCCTGCTCGCGGCTGGCCGCAGTACAGGTCACACATTCAACGCGTCCGTTCAGAACAGAGTAGGGCTGCAGACCTCTTTCCTCCCAGCTCCACCATTGATTGCGAGTTGACATGTCTTTCTTGTTGAGCAGCGTATTTTGCTGACCAAGGTAGCCGGTTGCCCAACGGATGGTGAAGCGGTCGTCCGTCCACTTGGGGCGGGCGCCGTATTGGTTGGGGGTAGCGCCGTAGCACATCAAGAGAGGCTTGCCTTCGTATTGGAAATAAAGGTCGGGGTACTTTTCCACGTAATCCCGATAGATCTGATCTACCTTGATCTGATGCTTGCCGTTTTTGACGTTTTCCGTACCCGAGTGACCGGGGCCTGCAAAGATACAGATCTTGGGTGCGCCCTCAATGCCTGACCATATCTCAAAGACCAGGTCGGTGGCTTCCTCGATCATGCGGAAATCCGGACGCGATTCTCTCATGGTTACGGGATCGTAGGTGGTGTTGTTGGTCCAGTCAATGAAAATGAAATCCACGCCTGCGTCACGCAAAAGCTCTGCGTGCTTGGCGATCATTTCACGGTCATCCGAGTAATAATTGCCGTAAAGAGGCGTATCCCAGGTGCTTTTACCCCAGGTGATGATTTTGGTGCATAGCCAGGTGGAATAAGCAATGCCGACAAGGCGGTCCTCGTAGGGCGTAGGCTCATATTTTCCTACACCGCTCTGTTCAATTTCTACGTCATCGTAGTTGTAAATGACGTTCGCGTAGAGCTGATAGCGATCCGCCATAGCCTGCTTGCGCTCATCGGTCAGCGCCTCGGCAGACATGCTGACGTAAACGGAGCTGTCGGCAGGGGTGACGGTGTAGCCCATCCAGCGCGCCAGATAGTCAATGGCGATCAGAATATGGCCGCTGCGAGAAGCGGTGGTGGGGCAGTTGTATTGGGTGCCGTTATAGTCCACCTTGGCAGAGCCGACCGTGAAGATCAGCGTCGCGTTATCGCGGGTTAGCGTAGCCTTGGTGCCGTCCTCGGAAATGGCGCACGTAAATCCAAAGAGGGTGGCGGTCGCCTTGGCATCCAGCAGCGTCATGCCCTCGCAGGATGTGATGGGATATTGCGTTTTGATCTGCGTTTTATCGCAGAGCAGGTAGGAATATCCTTGCTTGAGCTCGGTAAGCGTATCGTTCGGTGCGTAGGGGATCATACTGCCTGTTTCCAGGCTCATGGATTTGGTGGTGGAGTTGGCAAAGTGAGACATGGTACGAACGTAGCCGAACGTATCGCCATGTGCAATGCGTGCAAGATCGGGCGTGCGGCCGATCTCCTTGCCATCGGTATCGTAGACTGCAAGGTATTCCTGCTCCACGATCGCCTTGGCGACGAGCTGATCGTTGACAAAGCATTCGATGGTCGATCCGTCGTCCTTGATGGTGACGTCCAGACCGTCCTTTGCGTTGAAATCAAAATCGTTTCGAACAAGCTTGGTAAAGCCGTTCTTGACGTGTACGTAGACAGCGCTTTCGGAGAAGGTGAACCACAAGCCGCTGTCGATATACAGGTGATCGGAGCGGGTGACACGGCAACCGAACATGATAGAACGCACGTTGTTCTCGTTTCCTCGATTGGTGATAAAGGTCTTGGCGGTGTAAGCTTCTCTGAGCGTGTGCGCAAATCCAACGCTGTTCCAGCCGTCCTCGGTCAGCGAAAGTCCTCCCTTGTCTACCGTGTAGTCTTTATTCGTGGTAAAGACCAGCGCGTTGTTGCTTTTCAGCGCGCTGTATTTGTAATCCGCAAAATTGAAATGAAGATTGGTGCGCAAGTCTGTTCCCGGGAGAGCAGCCATAAGACCGATATCCTCGTAGTCGGGGATCTCGATATCCAAAGGCGGCTCGGGCTCCGGTTCGGGTTCCGTGGTCGGCTCCTCGTTGGAGGGTTCTGTGTTACTTGCCTCGGGAGAAGTCGTGACGTGTGAGTCGGTCGGATCTTCGGTGCTACCCGGATTGCAGGCAACCAGGGGCATAAGCATCAGCATAGCCAGTATGCCGCAGAGTAATTTTGTTTTCATGCTTGCGTACGCTCAAAGGATTTGAGCAACCTCCTGATAGATTGATGGGGCGACTGTTGGAAGTCTACAATTATATCATACTATCAGACTTGTCTTCTGTCAAGGGAAGATAGTTAAAAAAATTGGTGAAAAAGTAAGGAAGGATCGCCCGGAAAAGAAAACGCTGCCCAACGGTGATGATATCAAGCGTGATGGTTGTTAACCTTGACATTTATCTCCGATTGTGCTATACTGTAATTACTGTCAAGAAGAAATTTGGAGGACCGTATGTTTTATCTGTATATTCCTTTTCACGGTATAAAGAGCCGTTTGCCTGACGTATTTGATTGCCGGGAGGACGCGATGCAAGCAGCACAGAGCAAGCGCGTGTACGGTTACTCTGTCTGCGACGAACAGGGCGATTTCATCTGGTCGCCTGCAGGCTCTGCGGCGGCCTCGCATATTCTGTATCACGCCAAGGACGTGGCCGACTATATGCGTGAGCATGGATACAAATACGGTGATGCCGACCAAAATCCCGCGCTGGACAAGCATTCGGAGAACCCTGAGAAGATCGTGTCCTGCGACCGTTTTTGCGGATGGGTGCTTTACGAGGCGGGCTACACCGCGCATCAACCGCTGTGCAAGGGGTTGCCCTTGTATTTTTCGCCCAATTTGGAGGAATTTTTGGTGGCGAGCGGATTTATCCGCATTGAGGACGCAGCCGAGGTGCGCCCCGGTGACCTGATCTTTGAGGGAGATTCTCACCATATGCCGCCAGCGCTGCCAGAGCCGTATCGCGGCTATCCGCGCCACGTGTTTATCAACGCAGGCCCTGCCGAGAATGGGCTTTTCTACCGCTATGATGCAGGCTCGGATCAGCGCATCGGGACGGTGCAGCCCATGATCGAGCGTCTTTCCAAGCCCGAAGAGGGCAGGCACTTCCGCTTTGCCTACCGCGCGCCCGAGAGGGATTGATATAGGTGCATATCAACTGAAAAGCAAAAAGAGAGGACCGATCTGGCTGCACAATTAGCGAAAATGTTGCACGGGGATTGTTTCAAGAGCAGTCTTGGTATTCGCTTTTCTCGCATAATAAAGACACCTGTTGCAGGGGACGGCGCCCTCGACGTCCCGACCTGCTGTCACTTACTAT
>JAZQYT010000316.1:0-1647 GCA_045633665.1 Eubacteriales bacterium
CGCTTTGCTGTTCTTTTGATTGATCATCCGTACCAACAAGCAGCTCATCCTCACCCCAAACCTGCTCCAAAGCACCGATCCTGCCATGCTTTGTAACCGATACGGCAATGCCCGCAATCAATACCAAAGCAAAAAGCAACACCATGGAATAAATGATGATAACGGCAATTTTTGCTCCTTTACTCATAGCCATCCCCTTTCTTTGCAAGATCAGTTCTATATAGCGAATTTCATTTGCATTTATTATATCATTTTTCAAAGTGCTTTTCAATACAAAAGCAGGAAGTATTTGTGTAGAAGCAGAAGGGGCTTGCTCCTCACGCTTTTTTGAGAATTAACTTCCAACAGAATTCCCAAAAATATTCGCAAAACCTCTTGCATTTTATCTTTCATTATGATATAATGTAGCGGTAAATGCGATGATGAAGTCAGCGCACACGAAAAAGCGTACACAGAGAGGATCGACGCGGCTGAAAGCGATCTTGCGTGGCGTGTGTTGCATTTCCCTTCGGAGCAGGTCCTGTGAACCGTGAGCGGTAGTGGGACACGGCAGACACCGTTATCGGTCGGCAGAGTGTTGGCTTTGTGCGCATATGCGCCACACGCCTTTATTTGGGTGGTACCGCGGTAATTTTGCCGTCCCATGTCTGTGGGACGGTTTTTATATTTTTACAAATAATTTTTTGAACAATAAAAGGAAGGAAACAACATGAAAGAAATGCTGAATCAAATTCGCACGACGGCTCTTGAAAAGATCGCCGGCGGCGAAGATCTTGAGCAGATCAGAATTCAATACCTTGGCAAAAAGGGTGAGTTGACCGCAGTTTTGCGCGGTATGGGCAAGCTGAGTGCCGAGGAGCGTCCCGTGATCGGTCAGCTGGCAAACCAGGTGCGTGCAGACATTGAGGCTGCCATTGCAGAAAAGGCAGAGGCGCTCAAGGCAGGTGCGCTTGCAGAGCAACTCAAGGCTGAAAAGTTGGACGTCACCATGCCCGGCAAGACCGCTCGCGTCGGTCACGTACACCCCTTGACACGCGTACAGAGAGATATGGAAGAAATCTTTATCGGTATGGGCTTCTCTATTGCAGAAGGTCCCGAGGTAGAGTACGACCTTTACAACTTCCAGAAGCTTAACATTCCGGAAAACCACCCCGCAAGAGATACGCAGGATACCTTCTACATTACAGAAAACATCCTGCTGCGCTCCCAGACCTCTCCCGTTCAGGCGAGAACCATGGAAGTGCAAAAGCCCCCCATCCGCATCATTTCCCCCGGCCGCGTTTACCGCTCTGATGCCATGGACGCAACGCACAGCCCCCTGTTCCATCAGATGGAAGGCCTTGTTGTAGACAAGGGCATTACCATGGGTGACCTCAAGGGCATGCTGGAGACCTTTGCAAAGGCACAATTTGGCGAGGAAACCCGCTGCCGCTTCCGTCCCCACCACTTCCCCTTCACCGAGCCGAGTGCTGAGGTTGACGTTTCCTGCTTTGCTTGCGGCGGTAAGGGCTGCAGACTTTGCAAGGGCGAGGGCTGGATCGAGATTTTGGGAGCAGGCATGGTACACCCCTTCGTGCTTTCAACTGCGGCATTGATCCCGAGGAGTATTCGGGCTTTGCCTTTGGTCTTGGTGTAGAGCGTATCACT
>JAZQYT010000317.1:0-5895 GCA_045633665.1 Eubacteriales bacterium
AGGTGGTCAAGGCCAGCATCGTGCTCACGGGCGGCAAGCAGCCTTCCGAGGAGCTCAAAAAAGAGATCCAGCAGTACGTCAAATCGCGTACCGCTCCCTATAAATATCCCAGAATCGTGGTCTTCTGCGACAGCCTGCCCAAAACGACAAGCGGAAAGATCATCCGCAACAAGCTGTGATGAATACCAAGCGCATCACGCTCTTTGTCGGACACTACGGCAGCGGAAAAACCAATCTGGCAGTCAACTATGCTATACACTTGCACAGGCAGGGCAAGCGCGTGGTCTTGGCTGATATGGATATCGTCAACCCCTATTTTCGCTCCAAGGACAGCGAGCAGGAGCTTGCCGCCATCGGCATCAAAACGCTCTCTTCCCCTTACGCCAACACCAATCTGGATGCACCCGCCATGCCCGCTTCGTTTTACGGCATTTTCGAGCATCGCGACGCATACGCCGTGCTGGACGTGGGCGGTGACGACCGCGGTGCCGTGGCGCTGGGCAGATACGTGGACATGATCAAGGAGGAAAACGATTACCAAATGATCTTTGTGGCAAACGCGTTCCGTGCGCTGACACCCACTCCCGAGGACGCCTTGGAGGTGCTGCGTGAGATCGAGACGGCATGCAAGCTGCCCGTGAGCGCCATTGCCAACAATTCGCACCTTGGCGAGTTTACCGATGCAGAAACCGTGCTTGGCTCGCAGAGCTACGTTGACCGATTGTGCGAGCTTTCCGGTCTGCCGCTGGTCATGACCGCATTCGAGCAGAACTTAGCTCCCGCTCTGCAGGACAAGGTGCTGCACCCATTCCCCATCACTTTACAGAAAAAATACTACTGATACATAACGGAGGACCCATTATGGCAAAATTAACCATTGACGCCGAACGCTGCAAGGGCTGCGGACTTTGCGTGGCAAACTGTCCCAAAAAGCTTTTGCAGATCGCAAAGGATAAAATCAACTCCAAGGGGCATTGCCCTGCAGAGATCACCGATATGTCCGCATGCGTGGGCTGCGCAAGCTGTGCGCTGATCTGCCCCGACTGCGTGATCACGGTGGAACGCTAAGGAAAGCGAGGAACATACAATGTCTGATAAGGTACTTATGAAGGGCAATGAAGCCATTGCTGAGGCTGCCATTATGGCAGGCTGCCGTCATTATTTCGGCTATCCCATCACCCCCCAGACCGAAATCGCTGCTTACATGGCAAAAAAGATGCCCAAGATCGGTGGTTGCTTTTTGCAGGCAGAGAGCGAGATCGCGGCTATCAACATGGTCTACGGCGTTTCCGCCGCAGGCAAGAGAGTCATGACCTCCTCCTCCTCTCCCGGAATTTCGCTCAAGAGCGAGGGCATTTCCTATCTTGCGGGCGCAGACCTGCCCGCACTCATTGTCAACGTACAAAGAGGCGGCCCGGGACTTGGCGGCATTCAGCCCTCCCAGTCCGACTACTTCCAGGCAACCCGCTCCTGCGGTCACGGTGACTTCCATCTGATCGTGCTGGCCCCCTGTTCGGTACAGGAGATGGCTGAGCTGACCGTCAAGGGCTTTGATCTTGCCGACAAATACCGCATGACATCCATGATCTTGGCCGACGGCACCATGGGGCAGATGATGGAGCCGGTCTCTCTTGCCGACATCAAGCCCGCACAGGTAGAAAAGCCTTGGGCTGTGACCGGCACAAAGCTGGAGAGAAAGCACAACATCGTCAACTCGCTCTCGCTTGTTCCCGAGGAACTGGAGCAGCAGAACTTCGACCGCTTTGAGCGTTACCGCACGGTCGAGGAAAACGAAGTCATGTATGAAGAGTTCATGATGGAGGATGCCGAGATCTGCATCGCGGCATTCGGTATCGCAGCGCGCGTTTCCAAAAACGCCATCATGGCTGCAAGAGCCAAGGGCATCAAGGTGGGCATGATCCGTCCCATCACGCTCTGGCCGTTCCCCAAAAAGGCATTCCGCAAGGCAGCCGATCAAGTCAAGGCGTTCATTTCCGTGGAGCTTTCCATGGGACAGATGATCGACGACGTCAGACTTGCCGAGGAATGCATCCGTCCCGTATACCTGTGCAACAGAGCGGGCGGTATGATCCCCTCTCCCGAGCAGGTACTCGAGAGCATTGAGAAAATCGCAGGAGGTAACTGATTATGGTAGTTTTCAAAAGACCGCACGCTCTGGCGGATATGACCATGCACTACTGCCCCGGCTGCACGCACGGTATCGTGCACAGACTGGTCGCAGAGGTCATGGATGAGCTGGGCATTGAAGGAAATACCGTTGGTGTTGCTCCCGTAGGATGCTCCGTTATGGCATATAATTACTTTAATTGCGACATGGTCGAGGCCGCACACGGCCGCGCACCCGCCGTTGCAACAGGACTCAAGAGAGCCAACCCCGATTCGGTGGTATTCACCTATCAGGGCGACGGCGACCTGGCTTCGATCGGTATGGCAGAAACGGTTCACGCTGCTGCACGTAACGAAAATATCACCGTCATTTTCATCAACAACGCCATCTACGGCATGACCGGCGGACAGATGGCTCCCACCTCTCTGCCCGGGCAGATCACGCAGACCTCCCCCTACGGCAGAGATACCGCACATTGCGGCTATCCCGTCAAGGTTTCCGAGATGCTCTCACAGCTCGAGGGGCCGCAGTATATCGAGCGAGTGGCCGTAACAAGCGTTGCAGGCATCCGCAAAGCAAAGAAGGCCATCCTCAAGGCATTCAAGAACCAGGTTGAGGGCAAGGGCTTCTCTTTGGTCGAGGTCATTTCCACCTGTCCCACCAACTGGGGCATGACGCCCGAAAAGGCTATGCAGTGGGCAAATGAGAACATGATCCCCTATTATCCGCTCGGCGTTTATCGCGACCGCGATGCCGAGAGCAAGGAGGACGCACAGGCATGAGTACTTTACAGATGTTGATCGCCGGCTTTGGCGGCCAGGGCGTTCTGTTCCTTGGCAAGATCGTGGCTTATCAGGGGCTGATCGCAGATAAGCAGGTCAGCTGGCTGCCCTCCTACGGCCCCGAAATGCGCGGAGGTACCGCAAATTGCTCTATCATCATCAGCGACACTCCCGTCGGCTCGCCCATCGTGGCAAATCCCGATTGCTTAGTTGCCATGAACCTGCCCTCTCTTGACAAGTACGAGGATGCAGTCGTTCCCGGCGGCAAGATCTTTGTGGACAGCACGCTGATCACACGCAAGATCGCACGCGACGACGTGGATGCCTTCTACGTTCCCGCAACGCAGATCGCCAACGACATGGGCATTCCCACGCTGGCAAATATGATCATTCTCGGTAAGGTACTGCGCGAGTGCCCCGAGATCGGCATGGACTACCTCGAGGCCGCTATGGGCAAGGTGGTCAGCGCCAAGAGAGCCAACCTGATCGAGCAGAATCTGAACGCTATCAAGCTGGGCTACGATTACAAAGCATAAGGAGTTTTTATCATGTTGGATATCAAGATCATTGAAAACGACAAGACCTGGGAGCTGCCCGAGGAAAGCAAGCTCGGCTTTGGCCGCTATTTCACCAATCACATGTTTATCATGGACTACAACAAGGAACAGGGCTGGCACGATGCCAGAATCGTTCCCTTCGGCAATATCTCTCTGCATCCCGCCTCCACCGTGCTGCATTACGGTGCCGAGATCTTTGAGGGTCTGAAGGCTTACCGCCGCCTGTCTGACGGCAAGGTGCAGCTGTTCCGTCCCTTGGAGAACATCCGCCGCATGAACGTCAGCGCAGAAAGACTCTGCCTGCCCACCATCCCCGAAGAGGATGCACTGCAATGCTACACCGAGTTTATCAGCCACGAGCAGGCATGGGTTCCCAAGACCGAGGGTACCTCGCTCTATATCCGTCCCTTCATGTTCGGCAACGATCCCTACCTTGGCGTACACGGTGTCAACGAAGCGGTATTTATGATCATCGCATCCCCCAGCGGCTCTTACTATAAGGAGGGCATCAACCCCGTCAAGATCATGATCGAGGGTGAGGACGTGCGTGCCGTCAAGGGCGGTACGGGCCACATCAAGTGCGGCGGCAACTACGCTGCCAGCACAAGAGCAGGCGATAAGGCCGAGAAGCAGGGATATTCTCAGGTGTTGTGGCTGGACGGTGTGGAGCGCAAGTACATCGAAGAGGTGGGCGCGATGGACGTCATGTTCAAGATAGGCGGCGAGATCGTGACTCCCGCACTCACCGGCTCTATTTTGCCCGGTATTACCAGAAAATCCTGCCTGGAGGTGCTGCGTGACATGGGTTATCCCGTATCCGAGCGTCGTCTGAGCGTTGACGAGCTGATCGCGGCTGCCGAGAACGGCACGCTGGAGGAGGCTTGGGGTACAGGCACGGCAGCCGTGGTTTCCCCCATCGGCGAACTTTGCTACGCAGGCATTCGCTACCCCGTCAGCGGCGGCAAGATCGGTGCCGTAACGCAAACCCTGTACGATACGCTGACAGGTATCCAATGGGGCAAGATCGAGGACACCAAGGGCTGGACATACGAAATCTGATAATCTGAAATTTGGAGAATACCAATATGCGCAATCTCGTCATCAATGACATTACCCTTTGTACCAAGAAAGCAGCAGAGGTGCTTTCCTTCCGTGAAAAAGTACAAGCTGCCAGACTGCTTGGCAAAATGCACACCTCGCAGATCACGCTGCCGCTCATGAAGAGCCACAAGGCAGATGCGCTGCTGGCGCGCACCGTGGCATCCGTTCTGACCGATTCGGTGCTGTGCGCCCACATCAGCCCCGACGCATCGGATGCGGCAGAGGTTTACGCCTCAATCAGCACCGCCAAGAATAAAAAGCTTGCGCTGGCGCTGCCCATGTCGCAGGCACAGTTGGAGTTCTTCTATCACCTCAAGCCCGCAGGCGCGCTGGACACAGTCAAAAACGGCATTGCCGCAGCGCGTACGCTTTGCGCGGACGTGGAATTTGTGGCAGAGGATGCCATTCGCAGCGATTATGCCATTCTGACAAGCTGCATCAACGCTGCCATCGAGGCAGGTGCAGGTACAATTACCCTTTGCGATCCCGAGGGCTACGCGCTGCCCGGTGAAATGATCGCATTCGTGCAAAAGCTCAAATCGGACGTTCCCGCACTGGAGAATGTTCGCATCGGTCTGCATTGCTCCGACGCATGCGGACTTGGCCTTGCCACCACGCTGGAGGCGCTGCAGGCAGGCATTTCGCAGATCGCGGTTTGCTGTGCAGGCAAGGAGGCCCCCAATACGGCCGACATGCTGGCCATTCTTTCGCAAAGATACGAGCAGCTGGGCGTTTGCTCCGACGTGCTTTATACCGAGGCAAAGAGCTGCGCTTCGGATGCTGCCCGTCTGTTTGACAAAAAGTCGGGAGCAAAAACGGTTATGACCGTACAGACCGAGGAGGAAGGCTTCAAGCTGGACGCAAGCTCCGACAAGCACACCGTGCTTACCGCTGTTGCAAAGCTTGGATATACGCTCTCGACCGAGGACTCTACGCGCGTATACGAGGAATGCAAGAGAATTGCCGCCAATAAGACCATCGGCGCACGCGAGCTGGATACCATCGTGGCAACCGTTGCCATGCAGGTTCCCTCGACCTATCGCCTGATCACCTACGTGATCAACAGCGGCAATACCTTCTCCTCCTCTGCACATATTACGGTCGAAAAGGGCGACAAAACGCTGCAGGCCATCTCTCTTGGTGACGGCCCGATCGATGCAGCCTTCAAGGCACTCGAGCAGATCGTGGGACATCACTACGAGCTGGACGATTTCCAGATCCATGCCGTGACTGAGGGACGCGAGGCCGTTGGCTCTGCGCTGGTCAAGCTGCGCTCGGGCGAGGCTTTGCACGCAGGCCAGGGTGTTTCTACCGATATCATCGGTGC
>JAZQYT010000318.1:0-5102 GCA_045633665.1 Eubacteriales bacterium
GACTGGTGGTTCCACGCTAAAAATGTTCCCGGCTCTCACGTGCTTATGCAATGCAATGGAGAAGAGCCCTCGGAGAAGGACTTTACCGAGGCAGCAGAGGTTGCCGCATTCTACTCCAAGGCAGAGGGCGACAATATCGGAGTCGATTATCTTCTCGCAAGGCACGTCAAAAAGCCGGCAGGCTCAAAGCCCGGCTTCGTTATCTATCACACCAACTGGACGGCTTACGTCACACCGAATGAGGAAAAGATCAAGAGGATGAGAAATAAATAAGAAAAACAGCCCAACGGGGCTGCAGGATTAGCGGAAAAATCCGCACAAAACAAGGACTGTATCACGCAGATGCAGTCCTTAATTTTTTATGAAAACCTCGTTCGCTACTACAGTTTTGCATTTGCAGGGGACGGCGCCCTCGACGTCCCGCCCCTGCTGCAACTTACTATTTGGTATGTAATAGTTACTTTGCGTCTGAGCGGGACGTCGAGGGCGCCGTCCCCTGCAATAGGTGTCTTTTTTGTGCGAGAAAAGCGAACACCAAGACAGCTTTTGAAACAATCCCCGTGTAATATCTCCGCTGATTCATCAGCCCCCATAGGGCTTTTCTTTTTTACTTCAAGGGATCTACGAAAACAACCTTTTCGATGACCACGTCGGTCAGGGGCTTGTTTTCATTGCCGCCGCTTGTTTTGACTGCTGCGATCGCGTCAACCACGTCCATACCTGCCAGCACGTAGCCGAATGCTGCGTATTGGGTGTCCAGGTGGGGTTTGGTTGCATCACAGATAAAGAACTGGTTGGATGCGCTGTCCATGACGTTGGTTCTTGCCATGGAGATGACGCCGCGCACGTGGAGCAGGTTGTTTTCCACACCGTTTGCGGAAAATTCGCCCTTGATGGAATCGGCCGTATGCTGCTTGCCGTCGGTGTCAAATGCACCGCCCTGGATCATGAAATTCTGAATGACGCGGTGGAAGATCTTACCGGAGTAGTGGCCTTCCTTGACCAGCTTCTGGAAGTTGGCAACGCTCTTGGGTGCTGCGTCGGGGCGCAGACGGATCACGATGTCACCGTAGTCCTTGACCGTGATCTTGACGTATTCGGTCACGTCGTCGGTTTCGGCAAAGTCGGTGGCCTTGAAGGAGTTGATTTCGCCCTTGATCTCTTCCATGTCGAACTCTGCGGGAGTTGCCACGATGATGGCAATGGCAACGGCTGCGACGATGGCCACGCCCAGAACGGTCGTGATCAGCGCGGCAATCAGAGCGGAATTGTTCTTTTGGGGCTGTGCGGCAGCCGCCTTACGTGCCTGATACCCCTTATTGCTGTATTTTTTGCTCATTGTGATAGTACCTCTTCTTATTTTTTTGATCATACCATAGTATTGTAACAGATTGGAGAAATTCTGTCAAGGGCAGGGGATAGGAATTTGCATTTTGGACACATATAATATATAGGGAGGTGGGATCATGCAAAAAATGCGATGGGCAACGGGAGCTGTGGGCGTGCTTTCGGTGCTGTTGCTTGTGTATGTGTCAGGCAAGTATGCGATACCGATACTGGCGCCCTTTTTGCTGGCGGGGACGCTTGTGCTTCTGGTGTATCCGTGGGGCAAGAGACTTTCGGGATGGACGGCGCTGCGTCCCGGGATCTGCTGCGTGGCCTTGCTGATTGCGCTGCTTTTGCTGCTTGGAGGTGCTGCATACCTGGGTGGGTATTATCTTTGGCGCGAGGCAAGTGCGTTTTACGCATGGCTTTACGAGAATGCGGATTCGCTGATCGGTGCGATCAGCGGACTGTTCGCCACGCAAGGGCAGGAAATATCGTTGCCGCCCTTTTTGCAAAAGCTCTTGGAGCTGCCGCTTATCGCGGATCTGCTGGGGAGACTGGATTCCTTGGCAGAGGGGCTGGTACAATCGTTGCTTGCAAAGCTTGGCGAGGCGTTGACCTCGGCTGCCATCGGTGCTGCATCGGGGCTGCCCTCGGCCATTTTGTCGGTGCTGGTATTCGCGCTTTCCTGCTTTTATCTTGCCCTGGACGGTGAGCGGCTGTTCGAGCGGTTGCTGGGGTGCTTTGACGAGAGCAGCCGTACCCGCGTGCGCGGCATATGCCGAGCGGTGTCCGAGGCGTTACGCGGATTTTTGCGTGCGTACGGGTTGATCTTTTGCCTGACCTTTACCGAGCTTTTGGTGGGGTTTCTGATCATTGGCGTGCGGTATGCGCTGTTGCTTGCTCTGCTGATCGCGCTTGTGGATCTTTTGCCCGTGATCGGCTCGGGGGCGGTGCTGCTGCCTTGGAGTGCCGTGGCGTTTTTGTCGGGAAACGTGCGCGTGGGCGCGGGGCTTTTGATTTTGTACGGCGTGATCACGCTGGTACGGCAGATCGCGGAGCCCAAGATCGTGGGGAACAGCCTGGGGCTGCACCCGCTTGTCACTTTGGCGGCTATGTACGTGGCCGTTCGGCTGTTTGGCGCGGTGGGGCTTGTGATGGGACCGTGCGTGGCGCTGATCGGAAAAGTGATCGTGTGTAGGGGCGATCATTGATCGTCCGTAAAATAAATGACCGCATACGGCAGCATACCGTACGCGGTCATTTATTTGTGCTTTGCGGTGGGTTATTCCGCAAAAACGACATTACATATTGTTGAGTGCCTTGGTGAACTGGCTCTTCTTGTGAGCAGCCGCATTCTTGTGAATGATGCCCTTGGAAGCTGCTACGTCAATCTTCTTAACAGCTGCCTTGTAGGTAGCCTGTGCCAGCTCAGCGTTACCGGATGCAAGAGCAGCTTCGTACTTCTTGATATCGGTCTTGAGTGCAGAGCGGAACGCCTTGTTCTTCAGAGTCTTGGTCTCGATAACCTTTACTCTCTTCTTTGCAGACTTAATGTTCGGCAAGTTCGTATACCTCCATATAAATTTTCCATATGTGGTGCGCCAAGGACTTGTGCCTGAGAGGGTGCACACGCAGGGTACCCCATATACTCCAATATCATACCACAAACTTTCCGAAAATGCAATAGGTTTTGCGAAATTTATTTACTGAATTTTCAACAGAATACATCGCGGCTTTTGTGCAATTTCTGCGCAAATTAGCCGATATATCATTATATAAGAAAAAATTTGAAAAAATTATCGAAAAACACTTGACAAACGAAAAAAACCTTGCTATAATATTAAACTGCATTATAATCGCTTGCAGTATGGGGTTTTACTGCCAATGCGACAAAATACACAGTTATTTTTGGCGCGATTTATGCAAAAAAGATAACAAAAAAGACGTGGAAGCCCGAAAGGGCTGCCAACTACTTTGAATGGAGTGAAAAATTACATGGTCAATTTGAAAGAGCAAAAGCTCGGACAGAACGTGAGAAAGTCCTTCTCGCGTAACACCCGCTTCAATCTCGAGCTCCCCAATCTGGTCGAGGTACAGACCAAGTCGTTCCAGTGGTTCTTGGACGAGGGCCTGATGGAGGTATTGCGTGACGTATCTCCCATTACCGACTATTCCGGCAACCTTTCCATTGAATTCGTATCCTTCTCACTGGATTCCAAGCCCAAGTATCCCGTGGAAGAGTGCAAGGAGCGCGACGTAAACTATGCCGCACCGCTCAAGGTCAACGTTCGTCTGACCAACAAGCAGACCGGCGAGGTGAAGCAGACCGATATTTATATGGGCGACTTCCCCCTGATGACAGAAACCGGTACCTTCGTCATCAACGGTGCAGAGCGTGTCATCGTTTCTCAGATCATCCGTTCTCCCGGTATGTACTACTCCTTTGACATTGATAAGACCGGTAAGCGCACCTATGCCGCTACCGTAATTCCTTACCGCGGCGCATGGCTGGAATACGAAACCGACGCCAACGGTATTATGTACGTCAGAATCGACAAGAACAGAAAGGTCCCCATGACCATGTTCGTGCGTGCTCTGGGCTTGGAATCCAGAGAGGAGATCTACGCACTCTTGGGCGAGGACGAAAGACTTGCTGCAACCTTTGATAAGGACGAGAGCGAGGATCTGGCTGTTCGTAACCATACCACCCCTTACGTAGAGGCTCTCAAGGAGATCTACAAGAAGCTGCGTCCCGGCGAACCCCCGCTGGTAGAATCTGCACAGCAGCTGATCAATAACTATTTCTTTGACCCCAAGAGATATGATATTGCTCCCGTAGGTCGTTACAAGTATAACAAGAAGGTAGCGCTGCACTCCAGACTCAAGAACCGCAAGCTGGCAGCTGATTTGATCAGCCCCCTGACCGGTGAGGTTCTGTTTGAAAAGGGCGCTGTGCTGACGCGCGACGATGCCATCACGGCTGAAAACGCAGGCGTCAACGAGGCATTCGTTGAGCTGGATAACGGCAAGGTCGTCAAGATCCTGTCCAACAACACCATCGCTCCCGCATGCGTGCTCGGCTTTGATCTTGAGGACTGCGGCATTACCGGTAAGGTATGCACGCCCGTTCTGCTTGAGATTGCAGAGGCTTGCGGCGGTGACGTGGATGCCATCAAGGAAATGGCTCGCGAGAGAATTGCAGAGCTTGCTCCCAAGCACATCACCAAGGACGATATTTTTGCTTCCATTAACTATATTCTCACCCTTGCAAACGACATTGGTACCGTGGACGACATCGACCACCTGGGTAACCGTCGTATCCGCTCCGTGGGTGAGCAGCTGCAGAACCAGCTGCGTATCGGCTTCTCCCGTATGGATAAGATCATCAAGGAGAGAATGACCACGCAGGATAATGAGAAGCTGACGCCTCAGGCACTGATCAACATCCGTCCCGTAGCAACCGTGATCCGCGAGTTCTTCGGTTCTTCTCAGCTCTCCCAGTTCATGGACCAGAATAACCCCCTGGCTGAGCTTACCCACAAGCGCCGTCTGTCGGCACTTGGTCCCGGCGGTCTTTCCCGTGACCGCGCATCCTTCGATGTCCGTGACGTTCACTACACCCACTACGGTCGTATGTGCCCCATCGAGACCCCCGAAGGTCCTAACATCGGTCTGATCTCCTATCTGACCACCTATGCCAAGATCAATGACTACGGCTTCATCATGGCTCCTTACCGCCGCGTCAAGCACGTAACCGATGAGAACGGTACCGT
>JAZQYT010000319.1:0-8489 GCA_045633665.1 Eubacteriales bacterium
TTGAGCCGTCCTATTTACTTTTTGCCGTTTTTATGGTATAATCTAACTAATAGATAAACTTGTATTTGATGAGGCGATTAAAATGATAGATATTACTGTCTGGATGCAAAACTTCTTGCAGTCACTAAACAAAACTTTTCCAAACCGTGTATGGTTTGTCGGTTTGCAAGGCAGCTACGGTCGCGGTGAAGCGACAAACACAAGCGACATTGATGTTGTTGTAATTCTTGATGAATTGTCCGCTTTGGACATTAAAACTTATAATAATATGCTGAATACCCTGCCTCATAGGGAATTAATTTGCGGATTTCTCTCCGGTAAAGATGAAATTTTGAATTGGGAACCATCAGACCTTTTCCAATTTTGCAACGATACCACACCGGTCAAAGGAAACCTTGATGAAGTGTTAGCTATTGTTGACAAAAGTGATGTTGATAGAGCAATTAAAATCGGAGTTTGCAATATCTATCACGGTTGTGTTCATAATATGCTGCACGAAAAGAGCGAAGATATTTTGAAAGGGTTATATAAATCTGCCTCTTTCGTTGTGCAGGCGATCGTCTTTCAGCAGACAAGAAAATACATCAAGCATCAAAAGGAATTGCTGTCGATTGCCTCTCCCGATGAACAGACTATCGTAAACACCTTTTTGAATTTGAAAAATGCTGGATCGGTTGATTTTATTCCAATGTCCGAAATATTATTTGCTTGGGCAAAGAAGTGGATTACTGAAAATAATTAAGCAAATTCCAAATTGCCCTGCAGAACAGCGTTGACTGTTGGTGTGATCTTGGTGCAAATTTGGTGCAACACTGTTTTATCTTATATACAAAAAGCTCTGCTACAGCAGGGCTTTTTGTGTTTTACATTACATGGATAATCGCGAAGGATTTCGGATAGCGCACCGCAGCAAGCAAAACCGCCGCAGGCGGGATCTGTAAACGGTTTCTGACACGCTGCCTGCACGAAGAACCTTCTGCAGGGGACGGCACCTCGACGTCCCACACACCTATTCTTGTAGGGACCGGCGTCCCCGACGGTCCGAAAAAATGCAACAAAGGTTGAGCAGACATCTCGCAAACTCATCACAGATCCCGCTTCGCCGTGACACGGGGGACAGTCCCGCAGTATCATGTCCTGCGGACACGACACAGGGGACAGTCCCGCAGTATCATGTCCTGCGGACACGACACAGGGGACAGTCCCCGGTATCACGGCTTGCTCAGGATGACACTCGGGGCGAGCGACTTTATGAAATAAACGCCATCCTATTTACTTTTGATGAGAATTATGATATAATGCACCTGTTAGATAAACTTGAATTTGACTGGGGGCGGAACTATGGGACTGTTGAATCGGCTGAAAAAAAGCAAATCCGATAAAGAAAGCTATGATGCAAATTTGCAGCAGGCGCTGACTTTGTCAAAAGCAGGGAAGCACACCGAGGCATATCCGATATTTGAAGATCTGTATCAAAAAGACAACAATGCGACCAATACCTTCAATTTGTTTCAATGTGCGGTGTATTGCGATAAAACCGAGGTTGAAGGGGAATTGTATGAAAAGCTGAAGTGTTATTCTCCGGACGTGAAAAAAGAGCCGATGGAATTGAGCGGTTGCTTTGTCAGATATTGGTATGCCTGTATTCTTTGCGAGGTGGGCAGAGGTTGCGAAGCGGTTGCAATCGTTGACTATCTGATCGACGTGATCTCTCATTATAAAATTACCGATCCCACTTTCTTGTACGTAAGAGGAATCCCTTCGGCGCAGATGGTGTATGATCTGATCAGGAAAACGTTTGCGGATGATCAAACACAATGCAATGCATATAAAAAGAAGCTCGTGTTACTGTTGGATCGTAACACGAAATTGCACGATTTTAAGGAGGAAGGTCAATGAAATACCAGCTTCATGATTTCAAGATCGATGCCATCATTTTTGAGAATGATGAGATTATATTTTCATTTCCGGATGGGTTTTATGCCGAGGATGACGATGGAAACGAAATTGTCCCACTCAGGCACAAGCTTGCATTCAAGATCCAACGAACCGATCCGGATGAAGCATTGGAATCCTTTTTCTTTATCAGACAAGCCAACCGTCGCTTGAACGGATGTAAGGATATCTCATTCAAGCGGTTTGCTTCATATTTCAAAAAGGGGCCTATGATCATATACGATGAATATGACAGTAAGCTGACAAACTGGAAAATGATCCAGCTGAATGCAAACACAAAGCGGTCAAATATCGAGCTGTTCATCACGGACATCATTGATATCGCCTGCTACGAATGAAATGCGTGACTTTGGAGGTATAATTTGCAAAATATGATCAGAAATATACAAGAGCGCGACAGGGAAGCGGTGCTGTCCATGATGCGCACGTTTTACGCGTCCGACGCGGTGTGGAGCAACGGCTCGGACGAAATTTTCGAGGCTGACGTGGACGCGTGCCTATCGGACTCTCCCTGTATCGAGGGCTACGTGTTCGAGGGAGAGAGCGGTTTGCAAGGCTATGCCATGGTGGCCAAGAGCTTTTCGACCGAATTCGGCAAGCCCTGCATGTGGCTGGAGGATATCTATGTTGCGCCCGAATTCCGCGACCGCGGCATCGGCAGCACGTTTATGTCGTACATTCAGAACAAGTACCCGTATGCCATCTTCCGCCTGGAGGTCGAGGCGGAAAACGAAAGAGCCGTGCACGTATACGAAAAATGCGGCTTTGTCGTGATTCCTTATATGGAAATGAAGAAATAACGCACTCCACCGTCGGTTGAGTACCCCACATTCAACCGTCGGTGTGTTGATTTTTGCCTTGAAAGCGGATAAACTGTGATCGAAAGGAGCGGTGCAACACATGGATCAAATCAAGATCGGCAAGTTCATTGCCGAATGCAGAAAAAACAAGAACATGACGCAGGCGCAGTTGGCTGAGAAGGTCGGTGTGACCGATCGCGCTGTATCCAAATGGGAAAACGGCCGATCCATGCCGGATTCCTCGATTATGTTAGAGCTTTGCGGTGAGCTTGGAATCACCGTCAACGATTTACTTTGTGGGGAGGTAGTTACAGTGAGCAACTACAATGAAAAAATGGAAAACAATTTGCTGGAAGTAATCAAGGAAAAGCAGGAAGCGGACAAGAGACTTCTGCGCCTGGAGATCCTGATCGGCATCTTTTCGATGATCTTTCTTTTAGCCTGCACGTTTACGGCATCCTTTGTGAACATGCCCGATTGGGCAAGAATTGTGCTGATTGTGGTCGGCTTTGTGCTGTGTCTGATCGGCGTTGCCTTTGCTATTCACATTGAGCAGAAGGCAGGGTACTACGAATGCGCAAAATGCGGACATCGCTACGTACCGAGGTACGGTGCCGTGCTGATGGCTATGCACTACGGCAGAACCAGATATATGAAGTGCCCCGAGTGCGGCAAACGCTCCTGGCAGAAAAAGAGAATCGGTAAGGATTGACAGAAATCCAATAAGCCAACGTAGGGACGACCATCGGTCGTCCCTTTTACAATATTCACAAAAAGTTTACAATAACCGAGCGCCCATTTTTACCATGCAACGACATGCACAAAAGCGGTATTGCGAAGACGCAAAAAGGGAGAGTTTCCACCAAAAATTGATGAATTTTTCACAAACCTATGGACTTTTATAAAATTATATGATATAATAAGACGGTTATAATTTAAAGTAATCACAGGAGGATTTACTACCATGAAAAAGAAATTGACTACGGTTGAATTTCGTGGCACTCCGGAGCAGGAAGCTCAGTTGCTTGAAGTGATCAAGAAGTATGAGGGTGTACCCGGTGCAACCATGCCCATCATGCAGGAGGCTCAGGCAATCTACGGCTATCTGCCTTACGAGGTGCAGAAGATCATCGCAGAGAAGACCGGCACGCCTATCGAAAAGGTATACGGCATTGCTACCTTCTATGCACAGTTCAAGCTCAATCCCGATGGTGAGGTTGCAGTTGCAGTTTGCCTGGGTACCGCTTGCTACGTTAAGGGCTCGGGCGACATTATCAACAAGTTCTCCGATCTGCTCGGTGTTCCTGTTGGCAGCACCTCTGCTGACGGCAAGTACTCCCTGGAAGCTACCAGATGCATCGGCGCGTGCGGTCTTGCTCCCGTTCTTACCGTTAACGGTGAGGTTTACGGCAGACTGACCGTTGCTGACGTTCCCGAAATTCTCAAGAAGTACGTCGACTAATCCACCAAAATCGCGGTCAGACCGCAAAAATTCGGAGATGAATTATGAAGATCAGCGAAATCAGTAAACTTCTGGACGCAAAGCTGCTTTGCGGTGAGGAGCATCTCGACAGCGAGGTCGTTTCCGCTTGCTGCAGCGACATGATGAGCGACGTGCTCGCTTATGTCAAGGACCAAGGAGTACTTATCACGGGGCTCGTCAATTCGCAGGTGATACGCACTGCGAATATGATGGACATGATCTGCATTGTTTTCGTCAGAGGCAAGAAACCGACCGAGGAGATGGTAGAGCTGGCAGAGGAATGCGGCATTGCCGTGATGTGCAGCGAAAAGCGCGCATTTGAGGCAAGCGGTATTCTGTATGCGGCCGGGCTGTCCCACAGTGCCGGGGGTCTGTGATGTCTGACGTTGTAAAGTTTCATTTTGACGTGGACGGCTCGGACTTTTCGTCTGCCGGTGCTGCGTCTGTATCGGTAAAGAAAAAGCTGCGCCAGCTCGGATATTCGCCCGAGGTGATCAGACGTGTGTCGATCGCCATGTATGAGGGTGAGATCAATATGGTCATTCACGCCAACGGAGGCACTGCCGACGTCGAGGCGTCCGATGACAAGATCGTGATCATCCTTGCGGACAAGGGCCCGGGTATCCCCGACGTGGAGCTTGCCATGCAGGCAGGCTATTCCACCGCCAAGGATCATATCCGCAATCTCGGCTTTGGTGCAGGTATGGGCTTGCCGAACATGATCAAATATACGGATGATATGCGTATCGATACCGTAGTGGGAGAGGGAACCACCATTACCATGACGGTTCTGCTCTGACAAAAAATCATCAAATGATGCGAGGTGTGTATGATACGAGAGTATGAGCACTCGGTATCACTTGATATCGAAAAATGCAAGGGCTGTACTGCGTGCCTGAAGCGTTGCCCGACCGAGGCTATCCGAATTCGTGACGGTCATGCGGTCATCAATTCGGTGCGCTGCATCGATTGCGGCGAATGCATACGCGTCTGTCCTTACAAGGCCAAAAAGGCCACGCACGATGCCTTGTCTGTTCTGAATGACTACAAATATACAGTCGCGCTTCCCGCGCCCTCGCTCTACGGACAATTTGACAACTTAGACAATATCGGCTACATCATCCGCGGTCTTCTGGACCTTGGATTTGACGACGTGTTTGAGGTTGCCTGTGCTGCGGAGCTGGTCAGTGCCTATACGCGTAAGTACATCAACAGAGAGGACGTGAAAAAGCCCGTGATCAGCTCGGCTTGCCCGACGATTACGCGCTTGATCAGTACCAATTACCCTTATTTGTGTGAGAATATCATGCCTATCCTGCCTCCCATCGATATTGCGGCAATGCTTGCAAGGGAAAAGGCTATGGCAGAGCATCCCGAGCTTTCGGACGAGGATATCGGCATTATCTTTATCTCACCCTGTCCCGCCAAGGTCAGTTACGTCAAGAACAACTTTGCGGGAGAGCGCAATTATGTGTCCGCGACCGTTTCGGTCAGAGATATCTATTTTGCGCTGCTTGACAAAATGAACAAGTACAAGGAGGAGCCTTACGAGGCCACCGAGGCCGGCATCATCGGCATCGGATGGGCATCTACGGGCGGTGAATCCACTGCAATACTCAACGACCGCTATCTGGCGGCCGACGGGATTGAAAACTGTATCCGCGTGCTTGACCGCATTGACAGCGCGGATATCACCACACTTGATTTTGTTGAGCTCAACGCTTGCAGCGGAGGCTGCGTCGGCGGTGCAATGACGGTGGCAAACCCCTATATTGCACAGGCAAGACTGCAATCGCTCAAGCGCTATCTGCCTGTTTCTCCCAACAGGCCCGCAAGCGATTGGATCCCCGATAAGTATTTCCATGAGAAAGAGATCGAGTACAATCCTTACGGACTGCTTTCCTCCGACCGCCGCACGGCCATGCGCATGATGAGTGACATCGAGTGCATCGCGGGGGCGCTGCCGGGACTGGATTGCGGCTCGTGCGGCGCTCCCAACTGCATGGCGTTTGCCGAGGATATCGTCAAATGCGAGGCAGGTGCGGACGAATGCACGGTCATGCTCAAGCGACTGATGAAGGAGAGGGGCATTGAAACAGAGCGTGAAGAGATCCTTCAGCGCTTTGAAAACATTATCAAAGAAAATCACCGTGATGAGGGGGTGTAGGCAATGAAGGTGGATGCTCTTTGCGAAAAACTGGGTGCGCGCGTGCTTTGCGGCACGACCGACAGAGAGTTTGAGGGCGTTTATACGGGCGATCTGCTCAGCCGCGCGATGAGCCGCGTGCAGGCGGATAACGCTTGGGTTACCATCATGGCCAATATCAACGTCATAGCGGTTGCCAACCTGACAGAGCCTGCAGTCATCGTGCTTGCAGAGGACGTCACGATGCAAAAGGACGCGCACGACGCGGCTGTGGAAAATGATCTTTGCGTGATCACCACGCCCCTGTCTGCGTATGAGATCTGCTGTGCCATTCAAAAAATGGCAGAGGAAGGATCATGAGCCTTTATCGGTGTGATCTGCATCTGCATTCCTGCCTGTCGCCCTGTGGCGACGAGGACATGACTCCGGGGAACATTGTGGGCATGTCGCTGCTCAACGGGCTGCAGATCGTGGCGCTGACCGACCACAATTCCACCAAAAACTGTCCTGCCTTTTTCAAGATCGCCAAGGCAAACGGCATCATACCCGTTGCGGGTATGGAGCTGACCACCGCTGAGGATGTTCACGCGGTCTGCTTGTTCCGCGATTTGGAGAGTGCTATGGAATTCGGTGAGTTTGTGGACGCGCGCCGATTCAAAATCAAAAACGAGCCGGAAATTTTCGGCAGACAGTGCATCACGGACCAAAACGACGAAGTGGTGGGTGAGGAGGAGTACCTTTTGCTCAATGCATCTTACCTGTCGCTTGAAGAGGCGTATGCAGAGGTCAAAAAGCGCGGCGGCGTGTGTTATCCCGCGCATATCGACCGATCCTCAAACGGCATCATTGCGATGCTGGGTGATTTTCCGCCCGATCCGCATTTTACGGCGTTTGAGTTGAACGATATTGCATCGCTTTCGGATTGCCTTGAAAAGTATCCCGTGCTGCGCGAGCGAGGCTTGACGTACGTCGCGTCCTCGGATGCGCACTACCTGACCGATATTGCCGAGGAGGGCTTTACAGTCGAGATCGACGACGAGCCGTATTCCTCACAATTGGTCAGAGATCGACTGATCGACTATCTGCTGGGGCAGTAGGAAAGGGATTTATATGGACGAGCTTTCACTATACGTATTGGATATCACCATGAATTCGGTCAGAGCGGGAGCCGATTTGATCTCCATTGAGCTGATCGAAGAAGGGCCGTGGCTGGACTTTCGAGTGCAGGATAACGGTTGCGGTATGACCGAAGAGCAGCTATCCAAGCTGTCCAATCCGTTTTTTACCACAAGAAAGACCAGAAAGGTCGGTCTTGGTATTCCGTTTTTGAAAATGCTTGCCGAAATGACGGGAGGATCCGTGGAAATTACCTCGGTGCATGAATCGGCAGGGGAGCATCACGGAACCGTGACGCATGCAAGATTTGGCAAAGATCACATAGACTTTATTCCGCTCGGGAACATGATAGATACCGTCAAAACGTTGATCCAGGGTTCGCCCGACATCGATTTTGAGTATCTGCACAAGACCGAACTCGGAGAGGTCACACTATCCACGCGCGAGATGCGCGAGGTTCTGGGCGAGGATATCTCGCTTGGTGAGCCCGAGATCCTTGAATGGATCGGCTCGTACTTGCAAGAGCAGTACGAGGGACTCAATGAAAGTTAGTTTATAAAAAAATTTATAATTATTTCTGAAAGGATTATCACAATGAAGTCACTTGAAGAGCTGAAGGCCATAAAGGCCAAAATGCAGGACAAGGTTGTTCTGCGCAAATCCAGCGGTGACATCCGTATCGTAGTCGGCATGGCTACCTGCGGTATCGCAGCAGGTGCACGTCCCGTTCTGAACGCTTTCGTACAGGGTATCAACGAAGCGGGCTTGGGCGAGAGTGTTATCGTTACTCAGACCGGCTGTATCGGCATTTGCCAGTACGAGCCCGTTGTTGAGGTTTACACCAAGGATGCGGAAAAGGTTACCTACGTAAAGATGACCGCCGAAAAGGCAGCAGAGGTCATCGAAAAGCACATCAAGGGTGGCAAGCCCGTTGCTGAGTATACCATCAACGCAAACAAGAAGTAATCAAGGAGGATTAAAGAGTTAT
>JAZQYT010000320.1:0-8635 GCA_045633665.1 Eubacteriales bacterium
AACGCAGGTGTTCTTGGCCCCCGTCGGTGACCACTACCGCACCCGTCTGACGCACACCCTGGAGGTCACGCAGATCGCACGTATCATGGCGCGCGCCTTGCGACTGAATGAGGACTTGACCGAGGCAGCTGCGCTTGGACATGACCTTGAACATACTCCGTTTGGCCATGCTGGTGAGCGTGCGCTGCAAAAATGCTATTCTCCCGAATTTTCTCACTACGTGCAAAGCCTGCGCGTGGTGGAGGTGTTGGAAAATGACGGGCAAGGTCTGAATCTGACATGGGAGGTCAGGGACGGCATTCTCAACCATTCGGGCTCGCTGGATTTTTGCGGTGCGAGCACCTTGGAGGGCGTGCTGGTCAAATACGCTGATAAAATTGCTTACATCAATCATGATATAGTTGATGCCTGCCGTGCAGGAATTCTTTCCCTTGAGGACATTCCCGCGCACTTGCGTGAAAGCCTGGGACAGCGGCACAGCCAGCGCATTAATACCATGGTCACCTCGGTCATCCGCGGCTCTGCCGACAAGGATCATATCAGCATGACGCCCGATGTACAGGCGGCTACCGATCAGCTGCGCGACTTCCTGTTTGAAAGCGTATATCTCAACCCCGTCGCAAAGGGCGAGGAGGGAAAGGCGGAGGATATGCTGATCAAGCTGTACGAGTATTTCGTAAAGCATCCCGAAAAGCTGCCCGAGTCCTATCGCCGCAATTTGGAAAAGGAGCCTGTGGAGCGTTGCGTTTGCGATTACGTTGCAGGCATGACCGACAGATACGCGATCCAGCTTTATAACGATCTGTTCATTCCGCAGGTCTGGAGGGGCAGATAAAATATGAGGATCCCAAAGGAAGTTGTGGAGGAGGTACGCCACCGCACGGATATTGTGGAGCTGATCGGTAGCTACGTCACGCTCAAGCGTGCGGGCTCCAATTACGGTGGGCTTTGTCCCTTCCACAGTGAAAAAACACCGTCCTTTACGGTGTTCCCGGACAGCGAAAGCTTTTATTGCTTCGGCTGTGGTGCGGGCGGTGATGCTATCACCTTCGTTATGAAAAACGACAATCTGGATTACCCCTCGGCAGTTGAGTTGCTTGCCGGACGCGCGGGGATTCCGATCGTCAGAGAGCAGGAGCAGAATACGGGCGGACTTACGCGAAAGCGCGTACACGATATGAACCGTGATGCCGCCAAGTTCTTCCATCAGTGTTTGCTTGATCCCATCGGTGCAGAGGGCTTGAAATACCTGACCGAAAAGCGCGGACTGAGCATGGCACTCATCAAGCATTTTGGCTTGGGCTTTGCACCCGGATCGTTCAATGCGCTGACCGATTATATGCATAAAAGGGGATATACTGACAGCGAGCTTGCGCAAGGCTTTCTGTGCGGCATCAGCCAGAAAAACGGAAGAGCATACGACTATTTCCGCAATCGCGTGATGTTCCCCATCATTGATACCGCGGGCAACGTGATCGCTTTCGGAGGCCGTGTCATGGATGATTCCAAGCCCAAGTATCTCAACTCGTCCGATACTCCTGCGTTCCAAAAGCGCAAGAATCTGTTTGCACTCAATTTTGCCAAGAATTACTGCGCTGAGCGCCTGATCCTTTGCGAGGGGTACATGGATGTGATCTCGCTGCATGCCTACGGCTTTGAAAATGCCGTGGCAACGCTGGGTACCGCCATCACACCCGAGCAGGCGAGGCTGATGACAAAGTACACAAAGCAGGTGGTCATTTGCTACGATGCCGACGAGGCAGGCCAGCGTGCTGCCGTCAAGGCCATGGACGTGCTTGGGCAGGTGGGCATGGACGTGCGCGTGCTGCACGTCAACGACGCAAAGGACCCCGACGAATACCTGCGCAAATTCGGAAATGGGCGTTTTCGTCGACTCATCGAGGGCAGCCGCACCGAATTTTCGTATAAGTCCGAAAAGATCTTTGCAAAATACAGCATGGAGATCCCCGAGGAACGCATCAAGGCCTCCGAGGAGCTGTGTGAGCTGATCTCGCAATCGCCCTCCAAGGTTGAGCGAGAGATCTACGCTTCGACTGTCGCGGACAAGCTGGGCATCAGCGTGGACAGCTTGAAAAACGACGTGGAGCGTGCCATCCATAAAAGGATCAAGGCCATGAAGCAAAAGCAAAGCAAGGAGGCAGGACTTTCCGCCAAGGGATACGGTGATCGCATCAACCCCGACACGGCCAAAAACGTGCAGGCGGTTGCCGCAGAGGAAGCCATTCTCGGGCTTTTGATGATGTACCCCGAGCATAGAAAGCAGATTACCTCGGGAGATATCGCACTTTGTGAGGACGATTTCTTCTCGATACTTGGTAAGCGTGCTTTTTCCTGTATCATGAGATTGGACAAGGAAGAGGGCGGTTTCTCCTACGCGCTGATGGGCGCGGAATTTACTCCGGATGAGATGGGCAGGCTGCAGAGCATGATGCAAAGGCGACGCGCCCTTGCCGAAAACGGTATACCGGTACTGCGCGCCAGCGTGCAAACGCTGATAGATCAAAAGAAAAAGAGCGATGCCAAGGCGTCGGGCGATGCGGTTGAGTCGATCAAGCAGCTGCTGGATGCGAAAAAGAAAAAATAAAATGAACATATAAATTATCCAAAACGTGAAAGGAAACCCAAAAATTATGACTGATACCACGATTGTAAACGGTGAACACGAAGAAAAGAAGCTCACTATGGAGGAGCTGATTGCCAAGGGAAAGAAGGGCAATCTTTCCAACGAGGATCTGGACGATGCTCTGGAAGAAATGGATTACGACCTTGACAGTATAGATAAGCTTTACGAAACGCTGGAGGATAACGGCATTCCGATCGGTGACGATATTTCCTCTGCCGAGATGGACGAGATCGAGAGCGAGGTTGAAAAGTTCAGCGACGGTGAGAATATGGAAAGATTGCTGGGCCAGGAGGGCTTGGCGATCGATGACCCTGTGCGCCTGTACCTCAAGGAGATCGGCCGCGTACCGCTTTTGACCGCAGATAAGGAGCGCGAGCTGGCAGAGAGAATGGCAGCAGGCGACGAGGATGCCAAGATGGAGCTGGTAGAGGCCAACTTGCGTCTGGTCGTCAGTATCGCAAAGAGATACGTGGGCAGAGGCATGTTCTTCCTTGACCTGATCCAGGAGGGTAACCTGGGACTGATGAAGGCGGTTGACAAGTTTGACTACACAAAGGGCTATAAGTTCTCGACCTATGCAACCTGGTGGATCAGACAGGCCATCACCCGTGCCATTGCAGACCAGGCAAGAACCATCCGTATTCCCGTCCACATGGTCGAAACCATTCATAAGGTCTCCAGATACTCCAGACAGATGCTGCAGGAGCTGGGCAGAGAAGCGACCGCCGAGGAGATCGGTGAAAAGATGGGCATGAGCGCTGACAAGGTGCGCGAGATCCTCAAGATCGCGCAGGATCCCGTGTCCTTGGAAACGCCTATCGGTGAGGAAGAGGACAGTCACCTTGGCGAGTTTATTCCCGACGATGAAACGCCCGCACCCGCAGAGGCTGCCTCCGCTACCATTCTGCGTGAGGTCATTGAGCGCGAGCTGCACACGCTGACTCCCAGAGAGGAGCACGTTATCAAGCTGCGCTTCGGCCTTTACGACGGCAGAACCAGAACGCTGGAGGAGGTCGGACAGGAGTTCGAAATTACCAGAGAGCGTATCCGTCAGATCGAGGCAAAGGCGCTGCGTAAGCTGCGTCATCCCAGCCGCGCACGTCATCTCAAGGGCTTTTTGGACTGATCTATTGTAAAAATTTTGTGAATTGTCGGGCGCCAAGCAGCGCAGTTTATTGCGCAAAAACGCCTGTGTGACCGCTCTTTCTCGGCAATAGTTTACAAAGAAATCAACGTGGATTTGTAACAAATGACGGGGATTTTCAGCGCTTGAAAATCTGGGGCTGAAAAGGTCAAAAAAGGTTTACAATCTCAGCCAAAATTATCCTTGACATCAGGGTGTTTTTAGTGTAAAATATAATAGTATGAAATAATATGCCGACGCTTTGCTTGGTGCAAAGAGAAGGCGGTACGATTTGCAAGGAGGAATTCCAATGAGAAACAGATTTATCTGTCTGACGCTGTGCATGCTGATGCTGCTGACTGTGCTCCTGACCGGTTGTAATAGGGACAAGGACGTAGCAGACGTTGAGCAGATCTCGGGTATTACGCTGACTATGTGGGTAATTTCCGACAAGGAAGTTGCCAATACCGATGCCGAGATGGCAGAGCTTAAGGCTGAGCTTCTTGAAAAGTATGGCCAGGGCGCAGCTTACGATCAGGCTGTTGCAGAGGCTGAGGCTACCAGAGCCGCTTACGAAGAGGTTGAGGCCGAGATCACCAAGATCACTAAGTCCAAGTTCAAGGTCAACCTTGATCTGTACTTCTATACCGAAGAGCAGTATTACGGTGAGCAGGAGTTTGACCGCGAGAAATATGAAGATCTCAAGATGAGCGCATCTGACGAAGAGGTCGAGGAATATCTGAAAAAGTGTGGCAAGCTGATCTACACCAATATTCAGAATGAAGAGTATCAGCTGCTCAAGGAAAAGGCTGCCAAGGCACTCAAAAAGTATCTGAAGGATGCAAAGGCAGAGGGCCGTGTGGATACTGATAAGCTCAGAGAGGAATTCTACGCAAAGAACCCCCAGTATGCTGAGTTTGCAAACGTTTCCGATGATGACGAGGAAGAGACCGAAATCGTCGAAGAGGTAACCTCCTACAACGAGTATGAGATCGCTGAGATCGTTTACCCCGAGCTGGAGAAGCATCAGATCGACATCATTTATCTCTCCGGCTTTGACCGCTATAACGAATTTATCGACAACGAGTGGGTTCAGCCCCTGGACGAGGAGATCTCCGGTGCTTCCAGAAAGCTGACCGACTATATCTCCTCAACGCTTCTGGGCGGTGTACAGATCGAGGGTTCTACTTACGCGATCCCCAACAACGTTTCTATCGGTGAGTATACCTACATGACCATCGATAAAGAGCTGTTTGACAGATATTACTACAATATTACCGATATTGAGGACGTTCTGGACTGCAGATATTTCCTGGCAGATATCGTAAACCATGAAGAAGGCGTAGTTCCGCTGAATGCAACCTACGAGGAATGCATGAACATGCTTGTCTGGTACTGGTCCATGACGTATGAGGAACAGAAAAAGACCGAGGAAGATGAAGATGTCGATATCGGTGACATCGGTGACTCCGAAAGTGATAAGGAAGACGCGCCCGCTGTTCTGTACGATTACTATTACGACAAGGAAGGCGATCAGTTCTCCATGTTCGGTACCGTATACGGTTCCGCAGCAAACCGCAACCGCGGCAGCATCCGCCTGGAGTTCAGCAACCTGCTTACCAAGGCCGACTACCTGGCGATCCTGCGTGAGCTGATGACCTTCAAGTTTGAGGGCTACTTCGGCGAGGCTACCGAAGGCCAGACCGTTGCTGTTGATTTCATTAAGGGCAACTCCGATATCAAGAAGGCTATGGAAAAGGACGGCTACTTCACTGCTGAAAACGGCAGAAAGTATTACGCTGTTATCGCTGAGTATCCCGAGGCAACCGAGAACGAGCTGTATGGTAACATGTTTGCAGTCAGCGCATATTCTCACTTTGCTGTGGGCAGATCTATGGATATCATTACGTATCTGAACACAAACGCTACTATTCGTAACCTGCTGCAGTACGGTATCGAAGGCAAGAACTATGAGCTCAGCGAGCCCAGCGAAGGCCAGGTTCTGACCATGCTCAACGATTCTTATCAGATGACTCTCGAAAAGACCGGTAACGTGTTTATGGCACATCCCGGTGAGGGCAAGAGAGCTGACGCTTGGGCAGGCGCAAGAGAGCAGAACAACGAATCCCTGATCAACCCGCTGCTTGGCTTTGACTTCAACACCATGCTGGACGGCGATGAGGCGGGTCTTGACATCGATCCTCACTACGGTGTGACCAAGGAGGATCAGCAGAAGGAGAACTACACTCCCAAGGGCCTGATCGACAAGATGACCGTAAAGAGCGCAGAAATTCAGGCAAGACTGGATGCATGCACCAACATCAACGAGCTCAACGAGCTGATCGATACTTTAAAGGATGAGCTGAAGAAGAGCAAGGAAAATGCTTGGATCGAGAAGGCTAACAATCCTGCATACAGCCCCGATGATGCTGCGGCAACTCTGGAGACTGAAGATCCCTCGGATGATGACTTGTCCAAGGGCAACTCTCCCTACACCATTTATGTCAACTGGCTGACTGAGTACGGCTACGACGTTCCTGTACAGTAAAAATATAAGCTATGGGCTGTTGCGCATAAACGCAACAGCCCTTTTTTCGGGAGTAATTATGAAATATACACACATTGTCTGGGATTTCAACGGAACGCTGCTCAATGATATCGATGCGGGGATCGATGCGGTCAACGTCATGCTAAAAAAGCGTGGACTGGCCACGATCGGGAGCGTTGAGGCTTACCGTGAGCTATTCTGCTTTCCTATCATTAAATATTATGCAAAGCTGGGCTTTGATTTTGAAAATGAAGACTACTACTCGGTGCTGGCACCCGAGTGGGTGGAAATGTACCTGGAGAACTACAAGAGCAGCCCGTTGACCGAGCATGCCGTACAAACGTTGCAGTGCTTGGGCACGATGGGATACGAGCAAACGCTGCTTTCGGCAACTGAGCTGCAAATGCTCAAGGGACAGCTCAAGGGACTTGGTCTGGAGCAGTATTTCGGGGAGGTCTATGGGCTGGATAATATCCACGCAGGCAGCAAGGTGGATGCCGCTATTGCGTGGCGCGCAGAGCATCCGGATGCGGTTGCGCTGTTCGTGGGGGATACCGTGCATGATTTTGAGGTGGCGAGCGCTGTCGGTGCGGATTGTGTTTTGTACAGCCAAGGACACCAAAGCAAAAAACAGCTGTCGGGCTGCGGTTGCCGGATCATTGACGACCTCTCCGAGCTGATCGAGCTGCTATCCGCCCAATGAATTAACAAGCTCGCGCAAGTGATAACAGGCGCACAGATAACCGCTGTTGTCATCGGACTCAGCGCAAGCCTTGGCTAACGATAATTGAATATCGATCTGATCCAAAACCGTAAGCGGCACCGAAAGCGAAAGCAGGCCCTTGCGGTTTTTCCACGTTTGCGCAAGGGAATCGGGCAGGGAACTTGGGTGTTGGCCTTCGCATATTGCGTCAAGCTGGTCCAGCATATCGGTTCGTACCGAACGCACATATATATAATTGAAGGAAACTGCCACAAGCATGACACAGAAAATGAGTATCGCCGTGCGCATCCGCTTCATTTTTTTCTCCTTTCTATGCGCACCTCTCCAAGGTCGTCCGCAAGCATATAGAATACTTGCTGCTCGGAAAGCCCGTGCGCGCGCATTTGCTTTTGCGCCCAGGTGCGGTCTTTGCCAAGCGAGCGCAAGGTGCGATCCGAGTAGATCCCATCGCAAAAGATGATGTGCTGCATGCCGCACTCCTGCGGTGTCATGCCGAATTGGTCGGCCACGGGTGGGGTATAGGCGGCTTTTGTAATAATGCTGATCTTGCCGTTGCTCTCTAAAATGGCGTATTGCACCTGGTCGATGTCCGAGATGTTGTTTTGCCGCAGCTCACACATCAGCTCGTCAAGAGAAATGCGCACCTTTTGCATTTCCTGCCTGTCTGCTTTGCCGTTATGGATCAGCACCGTGGGCTTGGGGGAAAGCAGCATTTTCAGTTTTGGGTACTTCAAGGCAAGTCCCGAGGTGAATACCTCGAACGAGGCCAACGTCACAACGGGAACGATGGCGTACATGATGGGCGTGTTTCTGTCTGTGATGGGAATCGTCGCGATCTCGGAAAGCAGCAGCGTGATAACGAGGTCAGTTACCTCCAACTCGCCCAGCTGGCGCTTTCCCATCAGGCGCATGATGCAAATCAAAAAAATATAGATCAGAACAGTGCGGAAAAGAATAGTGAACATAATGATCTCCACAAAGCGTTATGGTGTTATTGTGATAAAAGGGAAGGAGTTTTGATACATGGAAATATATGTCGTACGCAATAATGTGCAACCTGCACAAAACCGTGATATAAAACCTATATACTTTGTCGAAATCCACACTTGACAAAACGGGGTGAAAGTGGTAGAATATTCAAGGTCGCGAGAGCGGCGGTATCGCAGCGAAAGGCGAGGAAGTCGATAGAAAAAAGTCAAAAATTTTCGAAAAAAGTTTTGAAAAACCTATTGACAAACCGAAAACGTTGTGATATAATAATCAGGCTGTCGCGAAAGACAGTGAAAGATTGGTCCTTGACAATTGAATAACAGAGAGAAGTACAAAGCAAATGTAAGTGCGAAAATACGAATCTCGAAAAATTCTTTGAAGAGTACAAAACTCAACTAAAGTAAATTTAGATAAAGAAAAGCTAAGAGCACAAAGCTCGAGTAAGATTTGAACAGTCCTGAGGGACTGATTAAATACAATTATTCGAGAGTTTGATCCTGGCTCAGGATGAACGCTGGCGGCGTGCATAACACATTCAAGTCGAACGGAGCAGCAATGCTTAGTGGCGGACGGGTGAGTAACGCGTGAGCAACCTGCCCTTGTGTG
>JAZQYT010000321.1:0-17016 GCA_045633665.1 Eubacteriales bacterium
ATTTTTTCAAAAATTATTTCTAAAATCGCAAAACATTTTGCCAAAATTTACGTCTATATAGGTAGAGGCGCAAAAAATGAGACCTGCCCTCTTGACAAACGCAGGAAAATGTTGTATGATTGTATTAGTACAATAGTACAAGCAAGAAACGGAGGGATACAACAGTGATCAATCTGATGCCCCAAGCCTCGGTATCGCAGCAGCTGCTGAGCAAATACCGACTGGATATCGTTCGCGGCAAATATCCGCCCGGCAGTCAATTCCCCACGGTACGCGCGCTGGCTTACGAGGAATCGGTCAATCCCAACACCGTGCAAAAAGTGCTGGCGCTGCTCGAGCAGGACGGACTGGTGATCAGCCACGGCACCAAGGGGCGGTTTGTAACCGAAAACACCGAGGTCATATCCAATATCAAGCTGCTTTTGCAGACAGAATACCTGACGCAGGCGCGCGAGGCTGCCCTGCAGCTTGGCATTACAAAGCAGCAATTCATGCAATTCTTAGCGGAAAGTGAGGATGAAGAACTATGAGCCAACCGAATTTAGTATGCCAAAAGCTCTCCAAGAGCTACAAAAAGGGCGTGATTGTGCTTGACGAGCTGGACTTTACGGTAGAGCCCGGCAAGATCGTGGGACTGCTTGGCCCCAACGGTTGCGGCAAATCCACGCTGCTCAAACTGATCTCGGGGCTTTTAACCCCTGACAGCGGACAGATATACGTATGCGGACAGGAAAGAAACGAGCAAAGCAACGCGCTGATCTCTTATCTACCCGAGCGTCCCTATTTTCCCTCGGGCATGAAGGTGAGTGCCATGATGGACTATTTCGAGGATTTTTATACCGATTTTGACCGCTCCTTGGCCGAGGTCATGCTGCGCGACATGGAAATTGATCCCAATGCACGCATGCGCACCCTTTCCAAGGGTACCAAGGAAAAGGTGCAGCTGATCCTTGTCATGGCGCGTCGCGCAAAGCTGTATCTGCTCGACGAGCCGATCGGCGGCGTGGATCCCGCGGCACGCGATTATATTCTCAAAACCATCATCGGTAACTATAATCCCGAGGCGTCCGTCATCATCACCACGCACCTGATTGCAGACGTGGAAAGCGCTTTGGACGACTTTGCCTTTGTGGACGGCGGCAAGATCGCCATGACAGGCAATGCCGACGAGGTGCGCGAGCAACACGGAAAAACCTTAGACGAACTTTTCAGGGAGGTGTTCAGATGTTCAAGAAATGCTTAAAATACGATCTGCGTGCGTTTGGCAAGATCTGGCTGATCGCTGCCGCCGTGGTGCTGGTCGTTTCGATCCTGGGCGGCATCGGCTTTGGCAGCATGTTCACGGCATCCGCCACCATGGACGCGCTTGAGACGCAGGAGATCGAGATTTCCGATTGGGATAGCGCGCTGCTTACCGTACGCATGATGCTTGGCATAATCAGCTACATGATCCTGATCTACTCGCTGGTCATATTCACCGCAGGCACCGCGATCATGCTCTACGTGCATTACTACAGAAAATTCTTTACCGATCAAGGCTATCTGACCTTTACCCTTCCGGTCAGCCGCAGCACGCACTTCTGGTCCAAGACGGTTTCGGGACTGATCTACACCGCGGCTTCGGGAGTTGTCTGCGTCCTGTCCATCATCATCGTGCTACTGTGCGTTTTGATTTTCGCTCTGACCGCTCCGGACAGCATGCAGCAGATCGATCTTTCCATCATCACGCAGTTTATGCAATCCCCGCACTTTTTCTACTTCCTTGTTGCTGCACTTTTGGGCGTGATATTGCTCATTGCCGTGGCTTTTGCGTCGCTGGTGCTGCAATACCTGATCATCACGCTGGCGGCAACCATGTTCCGCAAGCTCAAGGTGCTCAGCGTGATCGTGGCATACTACGTGATCAACAACATCGTTGCCATTCCGATCATTTACGCAGGTGTTATTTATGCAATCATAGCGATCGTGGCCTTGTCCTACGGTATGGCAGGACTTATGACCGTACCTTTCCTTGGCTGGCTGGGCATTTACGCGCTTTTGCTGCTTGCTATACTTGCCGTTGTGACGGTTGGCATGATCATTGCAAACTTTACCGTACAACGCCTGGAGCGTAAGCTCAATCTTGCATAAGAGGGGGAGGTTCAATATGAAACACATCAAGAAAATTTCGATCCTTTTGCTCTGCCTTTTGCTTGCATTTGGCACGGTCCTGCCCGTATCCGCCTTGGATGATTATGAAGAAAAGCCCGAATGGGAAATTTCCGAGGATCTTGACACGCTGACATACGGGGATCGCGTTTACGAGCGCGCAGAGGTCTCCTGGGGCGTGTGGCTCAGATCGGATTACTACTACCAATACAGGCAAGTGCTGGAGATCGGGACCGGCACCCGCACCGATATCCGTCACCCTATTCTAACAAACGAACAGGGACAGGAAGAGATCCTTTGGGACTTTGTATTTTTATATATATATAACGGCACTTATCATCAGCCTCTGGCAGTTTACGTCAACGCAAACAGCAAGCACATCATAGACGACTTCAATGCAGGCAACTACGCGCAATACGAGCTGGGCTGGTATTCCAGAAGCGCGGTAATCGAGGAAAATGCGGCCAAGGCATGGATGAGCGCGACGCCCGATCTTTCACTCGATGCGCAGGACTTGACCGACGCACCCTACCATTACGTGTTTGCCTATGACCAGACGCTGACGCTCTGCAAGGTGTTTGGCGTGATATTTGAGGTAAACGGCGGATACGTTTACGTTGACGGTGCGCATTGTCTGGACTTTGAAGGCTATCTGGCGCTGCGCCCGGGTGATCTGCCCGCTCTGCAATTACAGGGACAGGATGCAGTACTGGTTGCGGATGCAACCGAGCGATTCGTAAACCACTCTTTGAATTTCAAAACAGAGGAAGCCGAGCCTGTGGAGTCTTCCGCGGCCATGGCAGTCTTTCTGCTCATTGCCTCTCCCCTGCTCTTTATCCTGCCCGTGCTTCTGCTGGCGCTCGGCATCGTCATGAGATGCCTCAAAAAGATCCCCAACCGTAAGCGTTGGAACATCGTCATTATTCTGTCTTCGGTCTGGCTGGGCGGCTCGGTCATCACAAGCCTGCTTCTGCTCATTCCCACGTTCTTCTTATGATGAAAACAAAAAGCATAATCAAGGGTTACGTCAGGCCGTACGAAGTACAAAGCCGTTGGGCTTTGGCGGTGATCACGTTTGCGGGGATCGCAATAATGCTGATCTACTTGCTTTGCAAGATTCCCGACCTTGACTCCTTGATCATCGCAGCACACTTGTTCCTTTTAACGTTCAGCGTCCTGTCCTTATTGGTCGTGCTGAGATACGATAAGTCCGCCGCACGATATTGCATCACAAGGGACGCGGTCTACAGCCACAATCTGTGGCGCAGGCATTGCTATCTGACGGATGATTCCGTCAAGCAGATCGAGCTTTGCATGTCGATCGGTGACGTCAACCGTTACGATCTGCATGCAAAAGCACCGCATCTGATCTGTTCGGATCGCTTTTACGCACATGACGATCGTATTTCGCGCTCTTACCATCGCAAATCACAGGTCGTGGTGCGTATTACGCGCAAGAATTTCCCCCAAGTGCAAGAATATCTTTCGCGCATGGGGATCTCTTCGGGAGCTGTGGATTACGATATGCTGGTACAGATGCTGGGATACGAGCATGATATTTACCGCAAAAGCAAGAACGGCTGGCAGCGGCACGTTGATTGATACACTAAGGAGTAAAATATGAAACGTTATTGGATATTCGGCCTGATTCTGGCCATTTGTCTGGGGCTTGTTGCCTGCGGACAGATCGAGGACACAAACGGTGAGGACGACTATTCCCTTGCCACTATCACCAAGGAAGAGCTGGTCAAGGGCGCGAGCAGCAGCAGTCAGGTTGGCTTTTTGCACACGCAGGTCAACGACAAGCACACGTACAAGGTCACAAAATTTTCGGGTGTGGAGGTGCTTGAAAGCGTTCGCGCAACCGAAAGCACCAAAAGCATCACCTTTACCGTAGAAAGCACACGCGAGAGCGGGAACTTGTACATCTACGTACGCTGCGATCAAGAGATCGTGGGTGAATTTGCCATTGGCAAGGGCGACTCGCTGATCCTGGAGCAGCCCGCACCGGGCAAATACGAGCTTTGTATTGCAGGCGAGAGCGCAAGCTTTGAAATGACTGCGATCATTCAAAAGGAGGCATCATGAAAAACACCAACACCTGCCCCAAATGCGGCAAGCATAACATCGTGCGCTTTGATGGCTATACCGGTGCATACGGATCCGGAAATAGTATCATGACCGGTGCGACCATATTCTCGGGCGTGAACGTCAACCGCTACGTTTGCTGCGACTGCGGCTTTAGCGAGGAATGGATCGACCTGTGCGACTTAGATAAGGTGGAAAAAAGCAAAAAAGCCAAGAGATAACGCAAAAAGCGCAGTTCCATGGGGCTGATAATTTCGCGATAAAACATACAAAAGCAGAAGTCTGTGGGCTTCTGCTTTTTTGATGGGATATTACGCGCATAATCCGTTCGGATTCGCATTCTCCCCCTGCGCCAAAGGCAGGCCGGCGCGCGTTTATCCCCCCTCCGGGAGGGGGGATAATTGGTGCTGACCTGAGCCAAGCACCGGGGGGCGAGCGCGAATAGAATGGGTTTCTGACGCTACTGCGGCAACGGAACTCGCGAAAACACTTTCTTAATATGCAAAAACAGCAGGTATCTGTTCGTGCTTGAACAAATCCCTGCTGTTTTCTCGCTAATGTATCAGACCGATTGAACCGCGCTTTTGTTTTCGCCTTACAAGCTCCGCTCGTACAGGTAATCCTTAACGCCCTTGTGAAACCAAAGCATATAAATACACACGCATTCCAGGGCAACGGCGAGAATCATCAGAGAGGTCAAAAAAATGCCGAGCCCTGGCGGCATGAGTTGTTCGGTAAAGGTCACCGTGCCATCCATGCTTGTTTCATATTCAATGCCAATGCGCACTCCCGGCAGCAAGTCTTTGATGCGCCAAAGCCCTGAAAACGCGCTCAGGATATGGCGAATGATGGATACCACGCGCGCCCAGGCTGCACCGCGGAACAGATAGACGGTCAGCAAAATGAATACCGCAACGCTGACCACACCGGATAAGAGTGAGCCGGACGAGAGCAGGTTGACGATGGCACCAAGCAGGGTGATCGCTCCCATAAAGATGCAATAGACAAGCAAAAAACTTTTGCCAAACCGCTCACGCTTTTCGTTTCTTTCGCTGATCTGCTGCATCTGTGCGGAATACTCCATCTCCTCCCACGGGTTGCGCTCGCAAAATTCGGCAAAGGTTTCTCCTTTGTATGGAGCTGCACCGTGTGAGGTGGTCTTGGCACCCAAAAGCTCGGCCACGCGCTCTGCGGACAAATTGTCATGTACCGAAAGCTCGTCCAGCTTATCCTTGGCCGTGGACAAACGCTGCTCCTGCTCGGTCACGCGGCCGCGCCAGCCTGCCAGCACGTCACCGCACTTCTCGGGGCTTTCCAGCATGAGCGCGATCTCGTCAAGTGAAAACTCGGCACGGCGCAATTCCGATACAACGGCCAGCTCGCGCAGATTGTGGTCGGAGAATACCAAATACTCCCTGCCCCTCTCCCAGTATTTTTCGGGATGCACCAGCCCCCGCTCGCAATATAGCCGCACAGCCTTCTCGGTCAATCCCGAGCGCGCGCAGACCTCCTTCATTTTCATGGTCAAAATCCTTTCAAAACGTAGTAAATGAGCTTTTCACCCCCTTATTGTACACTCTTCCCCAAGGGAAGTTTCAATAGGTTGGGGCTATTATTTACAGAAAGTTCATCTTCTGCCGCGATTTTTATCTGATGGTTTAATCAAAATATTCCGCCAACGGCACATGCCGTTGGCGGATCTAATTTTTATTGCTCTGTCTTAACCGTAAACGTAATGCTCTTGGCACCGCTGTCGATCAGCACGTATGCATCACTCCAAGCAGCACCGCCCGTGACAAAGTTACCCGGTCCACACGCGCCTGCGATGGCAGGCAGCTCGTGCAAGGGGCCAAACACGTTCTTACGCGTGCCGACCACGCAAAGGTCAATGCTCTGCCCTGCCTTGACCGCCTCTGTCACGTCTGCCTCATAAGGATCCCAGCCGCAGACCTGTGTGCGGCCATCCTTTGTTGTCACCTTGAAGCAGCCGCCCGTAAAGCGCGCACTGAGCATCACGCGCTCGTCCTCTCCGATCTCCAAGCCCTCGTACATTTCGGGCAGGATACGGTAGGTCATACTGCCTGTATAGAACGGCATACCGTAATTTGCATAATTACCAAGACCAATAGATACAGGGGCTGCGACCAGCGTTTTCTGATTGACCTCAGACAGCTTGACACCGAAATCGCCCACCAAATAGATCGTTTCAATATTGGTGGTGCGCATAAAGTTGACCTTAACGCTCACCACGTTGCGACCAAGCACCAAAGCGCCCTTGGGAATATACATCTTCTTGAAGCAATCGTCTACCCAGAAATCGTTGATATCGGTATTGCTCAACGCCACACCGTTGATGCTGTACGCATTCGTTTCAGGTCTTTCACCTGCCAAGAACACCTGTCCTTCGGGCAGCTCGTCTATATAAAACTCATATTCCAGCTCGATCTCACCGTACTTCTGCGTATAATTGAGCTTGGCAAACCAGGGCTGCAGCATTTCACCACCGCGTCGCTCGATGCCCACAGCGTCACGCACCTGCCTGTCAATGCGCAGCGCTTCGGCAGGCTCGCTCCATTCGCCGTCCGCCCATCTCCAGCGGCACATATCCAGCACGCAAACGTTCTGCTCATCCAGAATGGGCGTAAAATCCGCCTCGGTGATTTCAATGGTCTGCTTTTCCGTGTACAAGGGCAGCGCTGTCAACGTATCTTCTTTTTCCTTTGTCAGCACGAAGCAGCGTGTGCCTGCAGCCTCCAGATCGCACTGCACGTGCGCAATACCGCCCTCATAGGTCGCTTTTGCTGCATAGCGTGCGCCGCTTTCCAGATCCCATTCCTCAACATACGTGCCTTCGGGAGCAGACAGGTGCATAGTCAAACCCTTGTGCGCGTTTTGGCGGTCGGTATTGAGCACGACGGCAGCTACGCCATTTTGGCCATCCACATCACGTCTGACCTGCACGAATACAGCTTTATCGGCCTTTCCATCCGCACCCGTGATGCTGACGTAGCACTGCGAGGTGCTGCGAATGGCGGATACGATCTCTCCCTCATCAAAGCCGATCTGCTTACACTGTGCTGCAAGCTTTGCGGGTGCATCGGATGCGACTGCATCCACGTATGCGGGCAACTCACCTGCGAAAATGACCTGTCCGCCCGCGTCCTTAAAGGCCTGCAGAATGGCTAGCGTGGTAGGACGGACGGTCAGCATATTGGTCACCAGCACGGTGCGATAGGATGCGTTGCCGATCTTGAGCAGCGCCTTGCCATCCTCGTCGGTGGCCAGCGACCACCTGTCGCGCATAATCTGCTCTTCACCGTAGTCAAAGTCGATCTGATTGTCGGTCAGCATGTGGAACAGCTGCGCATATCTCTGCTCGTAGGGTGCAACATCCGGTGAGACGTTGCTGATCCATTGCGCCCAGCCCAGGTATGCCTGGCACCAGAGCGATTCGATGGGATTGAGCACCAGTACGTCACAATCGGGGCGACCTGCGCTCAGAATCACTCCCATACGGGCAAAGTGATCCTCCACAGCGGCATAATCCTTATACCAGGGCGACTGATGCAGAATAGACGCGGGGTAATCACGCTTAGATTCACCCTCCATGGTGTACCAGGAGAGGTGCTGGCAGCGGAGATTGATGCCAAAGAGTGCCTGCCAATCGCCCACAGCCTTGTGCGACTTGAAATTGAATTGCCAGCCCGTGCAGCCGTACAGCTCGGAAAGCAGCCACTTTTTATCCAGCTGTCTTGCAGCAGAGGAAAGCTGCTTGACGATCCAATAGCAGCGGTTATGCTCGGTCAGGCAGTCCACGCCCGGATACCCCATATGCTCATAAAAGCGCATCAGCGAGCCGTTGGGAACAGTCTGGTTCATCAAAGAATCCTCATGCAGCACGTGTCCCGTAAACTCGATACCGTTTGCATGACACCATTGATTGATGGGCATGGCAAAACGCTCGATGAACAGATTATTGGCAAGGTCGATATAGTGGAGCTTGACGGGCGCGACCTGCTTACCTTTGTATCTGTAGAACAGCTCGGGCAGAATGGGACGCGCGTCATAACCGTAGCGCCTGTTGAATTCCTCGAAAATGTCGTCCGTCCATGCCACGGCGCAAGAGATCGCACCGTCCTTCTCGCGACGGTTGTCAAAGCAATGTCCGCGATGAGGCTCGTCGGTAAAAATACCCTTGATCGACGTTCCGATGCGGTCACCGCAGCGGCGCTTATACTCTTCATGCGTCATGTCGATAAACTTATAAACCGCCTTATACGACATGGTGTCGATATATGTCGTGCCGTTGTAATTGGAATTGGGAGCGTCGGGTACGATGGCAAAGCGCAGCACCTTCCATTCACCGGGAGTATCCGCAACGGTGGGCTCAAGCTTGTCAGCAACCGCCTTGACGGCACGGCCAAGGCAATGCTTGCATGCGATCCCTGCTCTGTCCAGCTCCTCGTATGCCCACACGTTGATGCCTTCCACCTTTGCCGCGTAAAGCGCGATGGTCTGATCGTTCAGCTCCGCATTTTCGGGCGCGGACTCAAACACGTACAGTGATTTCATGCGGTACTGCTCGTCAATCGTCACCTTACCGCCCGCAGAACCGGACGGCCAACGGTCCTCGTCATACAGCCAGGATTCCATACCCAGCTTTTCGCCCGCATCGGCAACGGCATTGATCAGATCAAACCACTCCTCGCCCAGATATTCCGTGATCAAGCCTGCGCGAGAGTGCATGAAATAGCCGCCAAGCCCCATCTCCTTCATGACCTCGACTTGTCTTACGAGCTCCTCTTCTCTCAGCTCGCCGTTCCAAGACCAGAAGGGCTTTCCGCGCCACTGTGCGCCCGGGGCTGCAAACGTGCTGTGTAATTCTTTTTTGCTCATGGTACACCTCCGTACTATGTTGTTATTCTCATTATACCAAAATGCTTTTTGCTTTGCAAGGGCTTGCGAAAAATAAGGCAAATATAACAAAATTCGTCCATGTAATTTGGCAAGATTTCGCAGAAAATTTGCTGAATTTTTTCCAAAGTGCAATAGAGGCGAGGCATTTTCGGCATATACTGTATTGATATTAAGCGAAAGGAAACAACGATATGCCTAAATATTTCGGAACAGACGGTTTTCGCGGTGAGTCGGGCACCGTGCTGAACGCAGATCACGCCTATAAGATCGGACGCTTTTTGGGGTGGTACTTTCACAAAAACGAAAGCAAGCCGCGCGTGGTGATCGGCAAGGACACGCGCCTTTCCAGCTACTCCTTTGAATATGCCGTGGCTGCGGGGTTGACCGCCTCGGGCGCGGACGCCTATATGCTGCACGTGATCCCCACGCCCGGCGTATCCTTTGCGGTACGCACAGGAGATTTTGATTGCGGTGTGATGATCTCGGCAAGTCACAACCCCTATACCGACAACGGGATCAAGCTGGTGGACGCAAACGGTGAAAAAATGGACGACGCAACGCTTACAGAGGTGGAAAAATACCTGGACGGGGAAACCGACGCTCTTCCCTTTGCCACAGGTGCGGAGATCGGCAGGATCGTGGACTACAGCGCAGGCCGAAACCGCTATACGGGCTACCTGATCTCACTGGCAACCAATTCCTTCAAATCGCTCAAGATCGGTCTGGATTGCGCCAATGGTGCTTCGTGGATGATCGCGCCTGCGGTATTTGAGGCCTTGGGCGCGCGCGTCAGCGTGATCGGGACTATGCCCGACGGCACGAATATCAACAACGGCTACGGCTCGACGCATATAGAGCGGCTTTGCGATCACGTCAAGCGCGCAGGTCTTGATATGGGCTTTGCCTTTGACGGGGATGCCGACCGATGTCTGGCGGTGGACGAAAACGGAGAGGTGGTCAACGGGGATCACATTCTGTATATACTCGCAATCGCGCTCAAGGAGCAAGGCATGCTGGCGCACAACACCGCAGTCGTTACGGTCATGTCCAATCTCGGGCTGTTCCGTGCGCTGGACGCGGCTGACATTCAATACGACGTCACACCCGTAGGCGACCGCTTTCTTTGGGAGAGCATGGCCAAAAACGGCTATCGGATCGGGGCGGAGCAATCGGGGCACGTCATTCTTTCCAAATACGCCACAACGGGCGACGGCATACTGACCGCCATTATGCTCACAGAAACAGTGCTTAGCAAGAAGACCTCGCTTTCCAAGCTGGCATCCAACATCAAGATGTTGCCGCAGTTGACGCAGAATCTGCGCGTGAAAGACAAGGAAAAGGTCATGAAAAACGAGCAGATCCGCGGACTTGTGTCTTCCCTTTCTCAAAACGAGCTTGCAAGCGGACGCATCCTTTTGCGCCAGAGCGGCACGGAACCGGTCGTGCGCGTCATGGTAGAGGCAGATACAAAGCGGGACTGCCAACGCTATGCAGACATGGTCATACAACGCATCAAGGAGCTTGGATTGCATGAATAATTCTATTAATCGTTTATTTTCCTACAATTTGTTTGATTTTTCGCACTCGATAGCCGCCCCTCTCTTACAAAAATCGACCTATCCGTGGCAGGTGCTTTCCGAAATTGCCGACTTCATCCGCCTGCTCGGCCCTTCGCTTGACCAAAAGATCTACGCTGACGCAGGCAACGATATTTACGTTGCCAAGGATGCACTCATTGCACCAAGCGCGCACGTTCAAGGCCCTTGCATCATCTGCCCGGGCGCCCAGATCAGGCATTGCGCCTTTGTGCGCGGCAGCGTCATCATTGGCGAAGGCGCGGTTGTGGGCAACTCGACCGAGCTGAAAAACTGCATCCTTTTTGACGCGGTGCAAGTGCCGCACTACAACTACGTGGGCGATTCCATTCTCGGCTACAAGGCGCATCTTGGCGCGGGGGCTGTGACCAGCAACGTCAAAAGCGACAAGTCCGAGGTCGTGATCAAAGGCGAGGGCTTTGCGCTGCAAACGGGACGCAAAAAGGTGGGTGCTATGCTTGGTGACGGTGTGGAGGTTGGCTGCGGTACTGTGCTTTGCCCAGGCACGGTCATCGGGCGCGGCTCGACGGTCTACCCCTTGGTACGTGTGCGCGGTGTGATCCCAGAGGGGCATATCGTCAAAAGCGAGTGCGTCACCGTTCCGCGGAAATGATTGACAGCAGCGTTCTTGTGTGGTATAATAGCCGAAGAGAGCCGAACTCATGCGCCCTGCGGCGAGAATTTTTCGCGTCTTATGCCAAATCTTGCCTCGCAAGATGCGTATCTTGCTTCGACTCGCTTTGACAAAATCCATCAAAAAATTCAACGCCGGAGGGTGCTGCGCAGTTTTGCGCGAGCAAATATTTCGCAGATGCAAAGAGAAACTGCGAAGCAATATAAGATATTGCAAGCATTTTCTCTGCCGCAGGTGCAGATATTTGCCGAGCAAAACCGTGTGAGTTCGTCTTTCTTCGGCTATAAGCACCAATTACCGCAAAAGGAGGACGCTGCATGAAAAAGAAACGCTATCTGATCGCTGCTTTGTGCATCACGCTCTCCTTGCTTTTGCTGCTTGGATCCTTCTCTGCCGCTTGGTACGTCGTCAAAAATGCCGACTCGATCCGTTTTGGCGGCTTGGTAGGCGAGCTGCTTGCAGGCAAAGACGAGATCGGCTCGGATGGGATAGGTGCCGATCTCGAGCGCGAGAGCGCGGAAGAGCTTGTAACCAATGAAATTTCCACACAGGAGCCTCCATCCGAGGACTCGACCAATACCGTCATCCCGCCCGATCCGATCGGTCTGCCTACGCTGCGCTTTTTCCTTGGTGGGTGCGAGTCATGGATCGTGTCATGGGCATTCAGCAGAAGGATACAGGAGTTTTTCGAACCCGGCCAAGCCTTGGAGTGGGATCACCGTGCCGTGATTGACGATTACAACGTGAATACCGTTGAGGTCTGGGGCTGGGCGGCACTTTTTGAGGAGGTTCCCTTACAGTGTGGATACAAGATCGACGGCGGGCAGTCCATTTACGATGACACTGCAGAGTTTTACGAGCCGGCACAATCCTCCACCACGGCAGCGCTCGGCATGGGGGCGGTCTCGGCAACCGGTATGCGCGTCAAGGTTCCCGTTGAACACCTGGTCGGTACGCATACCGTGGAGATTGTGGTGCGCCATCTTGGCGGCAATGAGGGTACGATATGCACGTTTGAGATCCAAAAGGCAGAGCCTCCGTACGTCTTTATGGCAGATGCAGCATATCTTGCCGACATGCTGGAGAACGGACACAGCACGGGAATCGAGAGCTGTAAGTATTTTCAGGGCTTTTATCCGGAAAAAGGAGATGTGCTCATGCATCCGATCGCCAACTTTTCCTTCCCTACTATCCATGTTTGCCCGTATAACGGGGTGGTTTATAGCACGGGGGCTCGGTATCTCGTGATCAAATGCCAAGAATTCAGCTCAGATGCAGCCCACGTAAGCGTCAGCTCGTCCTCACCCGAAAAGCAAGACACAATACGCTTTACGTACGATGAGACAGGATGGCAGCTAATCATCATCGACCTCGCCCAAGCAACACCGAGCGCAGTCAACAGCTCGTATGATATCGCATATTTGCACTTTTGTCTATTGGAAGGTACTGCCGATCAAGAAATCTTTTTCGACATCGCCTGGATCGCAACCTTCAGGACCATCGAGGACGCGCAACAGTACGATGCCGACCACCCTTATGCAAATGGATGAGATAAAAAAGCAGCCGGGTGGGGCTGATAAATTAGCGGAATAAACAGGGGCCTCTTCACGTAAAGGAAGCCTCTGTTTTTGAAAATATACAAATAAATTAGTTGTCGCAGGCACTGGCGATCGCTGATCGCCCCTACAACTGTGTATGTTGTGGTTTTATAATACCAAAACCTCAACGGTTACGCCGTAGGGGCGATCATTGATCGGCAGCGCCTGCAACAACTACTCATAAATTAACAATCAAGGACTGCATTCATGTGAATACAGTCCTCATTTCGTGCAAATTTTTCCGCTATTTCCGCACCCCATGGACTGCTTTTTTCATGCTAAGGGCTTGTTGACAGGGCTGTATATTTGTGGTATAATCGGAGCAGAATATTTCATATAAAGGAGCTTCCGTATGCTCAAATCTACCTTACGCACGCTTTGTATCGCGCTCATCCTCTCCTTGTGCTTGCCCATGGTGGCCTGCGACATGAACGGGATCATCGACGATCTGAACGACCAGATCAACGATTACGTGGGTGACGTGCAGATCTTTGAAACCGAGACCGAAACCGAAAAAGAAGAAACCCAAACCGAAGCCCTGACCGAAACCGCGCCGGAAACCGAATCCGAAACCGATCCGCAAGAGTTCGGCACGCAGCAGGGTGGCAACGGGAATGCTTCCACCGACACAGATCCCGCACAAACGACAGCACCGCCCGCGCCTCCTGTGTACAATCCCGTTGTAAACTATAACACAGACGAAATCGACGTATGGCGTGGCGATCGGCGCGTTATGGAGCTTTTCTCCCCCGCAAATATACAATGGGATGGCATTGCCAAGATAGAAGACTATAAGGTCGATCGCATCAGATACCGCGGTTGGATCGCTTTCACTTCCGAGCAGCTTGGGCAGGTCGGCTATCAGATCGATGAGCAAGAACCCGTATATGACGACGCATTCTTTACTGAAACCGAACAGCCCGTCCGTGATCTGGCACAGCAAATGGGAGCGGGATCGGCTTCCCGATTCATCATAAACATCCCGATCCAACAGCTTTCCGGCTCGCATATCATCAGCATCCTTGCACACGACAAGAATGGAAACAGCAGGCTTTTATATGCATTCACGCTGGAAAAGCAGCCTGATCCGAACGCGCCTGTCTTCAGCTTTGGGGCAGCCGACATGGCCCCTTCTCTTCCCGGCACTCCCGACGTGGAAAGTGCAGTATTGAGTCAAGACAGCACATATATCACGATTACCACAGGGCCGATCGGTGATCCCTATTATCAGCTGCCCATGGTCAACGGTCAGGGCTTCGTTGCAAACTACGTTGTGATCAAATACAGAACCACAGCCCAAACCACGACGGGACAAGCTTACATCGGCTCGGGTAACAATCCTACGGGAATGGACGATTGTGTTTGGTATGAAATGATCAACGACGGAAAATGGCACGTTGCAATTCTTGACCTTACACAAGTACCTGCTGTACAAGACGGTGTGATCAATTACCTGCGCTGGGATATGTTTGCAGGCGGACAGTACAACGTGATCGACGTGGGCTACATCGCTGCATTCCCCTCCGAACAAGCAGCGATGGAGTATGACGCCTCGATGGCAGAGTACTATCCCGATTGATGCCCACAATAAAGCACAGGCACTCGCGAATGCGAGTGCTTGTATTTTTTCTGTTTACTCACCCTTGACCGTGATCACGCGGCAATCGCCCGTATAGGCGGTGTTGGTAATGTATTGGGTAATTCCGTTGGGCAGCACGTCCTCATGTGTGAAGTGCACGTGTCCTGCAAAAACGGCAACCACGGGAGAATTTTCATCCTCGGCAACGGCATGGTAGAAGCGCTGTACGTCCTCGTTCCATGCGCAAACGCCCGTGTCACCGCCCATGCCGAGATCCTTGCCCCAGACCTTTGTGCTGTCCGCAACCAAGGAATCCACGTGCAGCGGCACGTGCAGCATGAGAATAATGGGCTTGCCCTTCTCGCAAAGCGCAAGGAATTTATCCACGGTGGAAGCGGTCACATAATCCGCGCTGTTATCCACAGCAACGATCATAAACTCGTCATATTCCACGTATCTGACAAACATATCGTCCGCAGGCTCACCCACCGTCATCTTATTGAACATGGGGATGTATGTTGCGGCTGCACTCGGCGTCAGATAGTCGTCGGCAAAGCACCAGTCGTGGTTGCCGAGCGTAAACAGCGTGGGCGTGTTGAGCGCCTGGATGTTGTCGTACATCATGGACATATTCAGCTCGGACGGGAAATCGATGATGTCGCCCGTCAGAAGCAGCATATCCGCGCCGATCTCATCCGCATAGCCGAACATATAAGGCATGCGCTCCTCGGCCAGCATGAATCCATCGGTAAATGCGGTACGGCGCGTTGCGATGTAGCTGCGACGCGTCGCGTTCATCGCCTTGGCCTCGGTCGTGCTGTACGCGCTGGAATGCAGGTCGGTCACCTGCAGCAGCGTATATTCCTTGGTAAGCCCGGGGATGGTCAGCGTAGTGTAGGTAGGAACGATCAGCTCCTTACCCGTGATCTGCAACACCTCGGGCTTAGAGGAAGCAATTGCGATCGACTTGATATACACAGTCTCGCCCGCTGCTTTGGTATCAGCAAAGTTGATCTTGATCTGCGAGAGCAGCGCGCCTTCCTTCTCTGAAAACGAGAAAGGCACGATCACGGTCTGCCAGTCCTTGGCACCTCTGTTATAGGTCGAGGTTCCTTTGGTCTTGAAGGCAGAGCCGTTGTTATCCGTAGTCAAGGTTACCTCAAAGGCATTAGAGGAAACGCCCTCGGTTTTCAGCGTTACAATCACGAACGCGCAATCATTCCAAGGCGCCTGCTCCAAGCCAAGCATTTGCATGTAGGTAGCATAATCCAGCGTCATATAAGGATCACGGATCTTTTCCCCGTCGGTAGTCAGCTTGATGACCGACTCCTCACCGTCCTTGACGATCTCGGCCGTGCTGTACTTTGTTTCGATCAGCATCGAGTTGACGCTGTTTTCATAAAAGGTGATCAGCTTGCCGCTTGTAGGGCTTTCGGGCGTGATCTCGATCTGCGGGCCTTGCGTTTCGGGCTCGGTCTCCGTTTCAGTCTCGGTCTCTGTTTCGGTAGTAGGCTGCTCAGTCTGTTCAGGGGTAGTTTCGGTAGTCTCGGGATCAGTGCTGTCAATGCCGCTGTCGGGTGTATTTGGCTGCGTGCACGCGACAATTCCCATCAGCATGCAAAGCAGCAAAAGACCGGAAAGCAGGAGCCAAGGCGTCCTCTTTGTGGCTTTACGAAGCATATCCTTCATCCTTTCGATCGTTTTTTATCAGTTGTCCTTGCTCTTGGTTGCGATCTCAACAAGGATCTTGCCAAGGAATGCGTCCAAGGTCATAGTGCCAAGATCGGCGTACTTACGGGAACGAACGGCAACCAGGCCGGATTCAATCTCCTTTGCGCCAATGACAAGCATATAAGGCACCTTCTCGGTCTGTGCGGAGCGGATCTTGTAGCCGATAGTATTGCTGGAGCGGTCGATCTCCACTCTGATGCCTGCCTCGGCAAGCTTTGCGGCAAGGCCCTCGCAGTATGCAAGCTCGTTGTCACCCATGGGCAGAACCTTAACCTGCAGAGGAGCCATCCACATAGGCAGCGCGCCTGCGTACTTCTCCAGGAGCAGCGCCAGCGTTCTTTCGTAGCAGCCAAGAGAAGTTCTGTGAATGATATAGGGAGTCACTCTGGTATCGGAGGAGTCGGTATATTCCATGCCGAACTTCTTTGCCAGCAGCATATCGATCTGAATGGTTACGATGGTATCCTCCTTACCGAATACGTTCTTGCACTGGATGTCCAGCTTGGGACCGTAGAATGCAGCCTCATCGATACCGATCTCATAGTTGCCCGCACCCAGGTACTTGTCAAGCAGCTCGCCCATGATGCTCTGCGCCTCTTCCCACTGCTCTGCCGTTCCCTCGTACTTGTCGGTACGCTTGGGATCCCACTGCGAGAAGCGGAAGGAGCAATCCTCCCAAAGGCCAACCGTTTCAAGGCAATACTTAGCAAGCTCTAAGCAACCGCC
>JAZQYT010000322.1:0-6805 GCA_045633665.1 Eubacteriales bacterium
TGGTAAGACTGCCATACGGTCTGCTGCGACGAGCCGCGCACGTATGAGGTAATGCCGTACTGCTCGTAAAGCACGGCGGGTACGATGCCCTCGTAGATCTCGCAGTCGCCCACAAAGATCACGTCGTGTGCATCGGTCGTATCGTAATAACCGCAGAGCAAATGCCCTTCGCGGTTGTCATATCGCGAGGGAGTCAGCACAGCCTGCGCCAAAAGCAGAAGGGCAAGCAGCAAAGCAAGGGCGAGGACGGCAGGTAAAATTCTCTTTTTCATACTCTGCCTCCTTTAGTTGAACGTGCCGCCGTAAATAAAGGCGGACGCATCGTAACCAAGTCCGTAAGTACCGAACACCATGATCACAAAAATGAGTGCTGCCAGCGCAAGACTGCCCCCCCACGGCTTTTCCCAAAGCTTTTCACGAAGCGGTCTGTCCTTGCCAAGCTGGCTGACGGCAAACATGACAAGAATGCCCACACCGATCACGCAGAACGAAGCTGTGCTGACACCAAGCGTGCCAAGTCCCCCGTCAAACAGTCTGCCCCAGTTGGGCGTTGTAAACACGGAGAAAAACTTTTGAAAGGTCAGCGGCACGTTCATGTAGCAATCCAGCACGCGGATCAGCGCCATCAGGCAGAAGGTTCGTACCGCCATAAAGGTCTGATACGGCGCACTGGCGTGCAGGCGCGGAAATTTGGTGCGGAATTTGGTATACAGAGGCTCCAGCTCCTGCGAAACCAAAAGAACCAAGCAGTTGAGCATTGCCCACACCACGAAATTCCATGCAATACCGTGCCAAAGTCCCGTGGCAAGCCAGGTGACAATGGTGGTAATATACACAGGCAAACGCTTGCCGATCGCCGTGCCAAGGTGAGCACGGCTCCATTTGGACAACTTTTGCATACCCTTGGTCACGGACAAGGGATAAAAGATATAATTTGTGAACCACGCGCCCATGGTGATATGCCAGCGGCGCCAATATTCAGCGGTAGATTTGGACGAAAACGGTCTGTTGAAGTTCTCGGGCAGCTTGATACCCAGCATTTCGGCCGAACCCAGCACGATGTCGATACCGCCCGTAAAGTCACCGTAAATGCGCACCGAATAAAACAGGCACAAGAGCAAAAAGAACACACCACCCTTTTGCTGCGCCACGATCGCACCCACAGCAGGTGCAATGGCATCCGCCACCACAAGCTTTTTGAAAAAGCCCCAGGACACGCGCAAAGCACCGCAGTACAGATTTTTACCCTCGAACGCATGCGGAGCAAAATACTGCTCGCCCACGTCGCTGTATTTGCTGATCGGACCCATGACAAGCTGTGGGAAAAAGCCTATAAACAGCGCGTGCTTGGCAAAATTTTTCTGCACGGGCGCTTTTTCACGGTATACGTCCAGCATGTAGCCGATAGCGATAAAGGTATAGTAGGAAATACCCATGATCTCCAGGGCGTACGCGCCAAACGAGATGCCCGCATCCGTCACCTTGATGCCAAAGTGGCCGGACACGAACTTGGCGTACACCAAGGCTGCGGTCAAGATGGCGATCGCGATGCAAACGATGACCAGATTTCCCTTTTTGTTTTTATTTTTGTATGCCTTGCGCTCTTCCTTGGGCAGCTCCTTATTGGCGCCCAGCCAATTGGCACACGTGCTCTGCCGCTTGCCGATCAGGCGCGTGGCAAGATACGACACGCAGACCACCGCCAGCAAAAACAGACAGCACGCCACGCCCGCAAAGGCATAGAACACCACGCTGCCGCAAAGCAGCACCACCCATTGCACCCGCTCGGGAACAAGGTAGTATGCCGCGACAAGAATCAGCAAAAAGCAAAGAAACTCAATCGATGCAAAATTCATCTCACACCGTATCCAAGCGTTCGATCAGCTCCCAAAGTGCCTTAGCCGAGTTGAAATTCTCGGGCAGGATCTCCTCTGCGGGAATGGATACGTCAAAGGCGTCGTTGATATCGGTGATCAGCGTCACGATATCAAGAGAATCCAACACACCGTTGTCAACCAAGCCTTCGCAGGTTGCAAAATCGACTTCGGGATGCAGCTCTTGCATAATCTCAATCAGTTTTTCCATGATAAACTCCTCAATTTATGATTTATCGCTCTCGGTTGCCCACTCCAGAAGCAGGCGACGGTTGAGCTTTCCGTTATCGGTCAGCGGCATGGTATCCAGCTTGTGGACGGCTCCGGGCAGCATATAGCGAGGCAAAAGCAGGCGCAGCTCCTTTGAAAGCGCTGCGGGATCGATCTCACCCGAAAAATACATCACGATCTTTTTCTGCTCTGCGGGATAGACGCAGCACGCACGTCCCACTCCCTCTACCGTGGCGGCAGCCGCCTCGATCTCACCAAGCTCAATGCGGTGTCCCATATGCTTGATCTGCGAATCCTTACGCGAAACGAATACAAGCTCACCGTAATCGTTATATCTGCCAAGGTCGCCCGTGCGGTACACGGTCTCGGGGTAAGCCGACTGCAAGGGGTTCTGCACGAATGCCTCGGCGGTCTTTTCGGGATTGTTGTAATAACCGAGCGTGACGCAGGTGCCGGAAATATAGATCTCGCCAACCTTTCCCTGCTCGGCTCTCTTTCCCTGCTCGTCGATCAACATAATGCGCGTATTGCGGAAGGGCCTGCCCACGGGAATAGGCTCATCCTCGGCAAGCTCGCGCGTTGCGGGCCAGTAGCAGGACATGCCCGTGGCCTCGGTCGGGCCGTAGAGATTGAAGAAACGCGCATCCGGTAGCGCGGCGCGCCAAAGATCATATTGCTTTTTCGGAAACACTTCGCTGCCAAAGCAAACGGTTTCCAAATATTTGGGCGGATTCTTTTCCAAAACACCCAGTGAGGATATCATAGTCAGTGCCGACACCACCCAACAGACCGTGTTGATCTTATGCTCGTTGAGGTAGTCGCACAGCTTGACCGGGAACATGAAAAGCTGCTTAGGGATCAGATATGCCGTCGCCCCGTACTTGATGGTGGGCATGATCTCCTTTAAGGGTGCGTCAAAATACAAGGGCGTCTGATTGCCGAACACGGTATGCTCCGAGAAGCCAACCGCTTCGCAAAGTGCCTCGGTGTAATCAATAACCGAGCGGTGGCAGGCCGCCACGCCCTTGGGTACGCCTGTCGAGCCGGAGGTGAATACCACGTAAGCGGGATCGGTGTCGATATGCACCTCTCTTGCACAAGTCAGCAGCGCATCGTTGACCGCGTAGCGGTAAATATCGTCGTAAAGTGCCACGTCAAGTCCCAGCGTATATGCCAGCGCCATGTTCTTTTTGTCACAGATGATCATACGCGGCTTGACCGTATCCATGATCATTTGCAATCTCTTGGGCGGCATGGATGCATCGGGAGCCACGTAAAAGCCGCCTGCATACAGCACACCGAAAAACGTTGCCAGCTGTACGGGATGCTTGTCCATAAGCACCGCAACGCATCCGCGTCCGTGTCCGTGCTCGAGCAAATACGAGCCAATGCAACGTGCGCTCAGGGACAGGTCGGCAAAGGTCATATGATCCTTGCCGTCCGAAAACGCAATTTTGTCGGGCAGACGGTCAACCGTCCGCTCCAGATATTCCAGTATATTGGTCAGCATAGCAAAATTCCTTTATTTGAGATAGGGATAAAGCTCGGGGATGTCGGTTACGATCTGCGCAGAGGTTGCAGGATATCCCGTCTTGTCGTAGATGCGGAAATAGTCCCCCGCACGCCAAGAATCGTAGGCAGCCACCTGCGCATCGGTCAAAAGACAGCCGCTTACGTTGTAGGCCGCGGTCAGACGCGTGCTGTCGTAATGATACCAAACGGGTTCTTCGGCCGTGCCGACGTTGACAAGGCTCCAGAAGTGGGTATTGTCGGTATAGCCGGGCAGACGCTGAATGTCCATATTCTCAATGCCCAGTCGCTCAAAGAAGGCCTTGGAGGCGGCAAAATAGCTGTAGCAATCGCCCGTACCCGTGGAGAACAGCGCCATATAGGCCGCATATTTCCAATCCCCCTTGATCGAGGTATTGACGTAGGCGATATTGCCCTGCACGTACTCATAGATCGCGCGGCATTGCTCGATCTTGTTCATATCCTTGGTGATAATGCGCGAAATGACCTTGTCGATCTCGGCATTGAGCATCTCGTCGGTCACGGTCATGGTCACGACCATCACCGAGGCCTCGGCCTTTGTCACGTTGCCCGACAGGTCGGTGGCGGTGTAATACACAGTGTAAGAGCCCTCGCGGTTGACGTTGACCTTGGAGGAATCCACGTCCAGCTTGATCTCGCCCGCGCAGTTGTCACGCAGCATCACAAAATTGCGCCAGACGATGCCCTCTCCCACATTGCAGGTAATATCCTGTGCCTCCACGGTGGGCGGCACCTCGTCCTTACAGGGCGTCAGCACCACGTCGTAGACGGGAGATTTATTTCCGCTGGCATCGGTATACTGCACCTGTACCGTGTAATCGATATAGGAATCAAAGTTTGGCAGCGTTCCCACGTACTCGCCCGTGTAGGTATCCGCCTCGGTGGTGGATACGACGAAGTATTTGGGATCGGGAATCTTGGTACCCACGGCCCAAAATACCCTTTGCACCTGCATGGTGGGCGCGACGGTATCCTTGACGGTCAGCTTGATTTTGACAGTCTTGCCGCCCCTGATGACCGAAAAGGTGTGCGTTCCCGCATGATTGACGCAGGAAGGATCAAAATCCGCACCGAAAACGGCGGACGCGTCGCCCGTCAGATCCGCGGGCGTGATGCTCTGCCCTGCCTCAATGGTCACTCGCTGTGCGCAGCCGCAAAGCAAACAAAGCGCTGACAGAAGCAGCGCAAAAAGTACAATATGAGAGATATATCTGCAAGCCTTACGGTTCATATCAAAGTCCTTTCGGGTACGGCCAGGCCACACGTTCCCATAATAATGATAGTATTTATTATTATAACATTACAAGCGCAACGTGTCAACAGGAAGACAAGGTTTTTTTGAAAAATGCACGCAAAGCAACACGCTCCGGTTGTATCATCACAGGGTATCCAATCCGTCCGTCGGTAGGGTGCGACGTCCCCGACGCACCGGAATGGCACAAAGAAATTTTTCATTGCGAAAAGATTTGTGAATGCAGGACGGGCTGTCGAGGACGTCAGCCCCTACCGATGGACGGTTTACTCACCCGGTGATCACGCGGGTGGACCAACGAGGACGCCGGTTCCTACAAAGGTGGTTTGACGGACCGTCGGGGACGCCGGTCCCTACAAAGGTGGTTGGGCGGGACGTCGAGGACGTCGTCCCCTACCGACGGACGAATCACGTACCAAAAAATATCGGAACGGACGACCGATGGTCGCCCCTACGAACAGACGGTTTACACATCCGACAATATCGCGGACGGGAGGATGATATCCTCCCCAACGGTTCAATCCAAAAAAAATCCAAGAAAACCCTTGCAGCGCAAGGGTTTTCTACCGCAATTATTCATTTTTCATTATTCAATATTCATCATTCATTTCTTCATAACCTTTTTCAGGTACTCTCCGGTGTACGACCTCTCGCACTCCGCCACCTGCTCGGGCGTACCTGCGGCTACCAGTGTACCGCCACCGTCACCGCCCTCGGGACCTAAGTCAATGATATAGTCTGCGCACTTGATCACGTCCATATTATGCTCGATGACAAGCACGGTATTGCCATTATCGGTCAGGCGCTGCAAAACGCCCAGCAGCTGTGCAACGTCGGCCGTGTGCAAGCCCGTGGTCGGCTCATCCAGCACGTAAATGGTCTTGCCCGTGTCGCGTCTGGAAAGCTCGGTTGCCAGCTTGACTCTCTGTGCCTCACCACCCGAGAGCGTGGTGGACGACTGACCGATCTTGATATAACCAAGCCCCACGTCCTGCAGCGTTTTGAGCTTGCGTACGATCTTGGGCAGGCCGTCAAAAAAGGTCACGCCCTCCTCGACCGTCATATCCAACACGTCGTAAATGCTCTTGCCCTTGTACTTGACGTCCAAGGTGTCGCGGTTGTATCTCTTGCCCTTGCACACGTCACAGGTCACGTACACGTCGGGCAAAAAGTGCATTTCAATGCAGCGCACACCGTCGCCCTCGCAGGCCTCGCAGCGACCACCCTTGACGTTAAAGGAGAATCTGCCCGGCCCGTAGCCCTTAGCCTTGGCATCCTTGGTCTGCGCGAACAGTTCGCGGATGTCGCCAAACAGCCCCGTATAGGTGGCGGGATTGGAGCGCGGCGTTCTGCCGATCGGGCTTTGGTCGATGCAAATGATCTTGTCCAGATGCTCGTCCCCCTCTACGCGCTCGTGCTTGCCTGGATAGGTGATGGCGTTGTTGAGCCTGTCGGCAAGTACGGGATGAATGATGCCGTTGACAAGCGAGGATTTGCCCGAGCCCGACACACCCGTGACGCACACAAAGCAGCCCAAAGGGATCTCCACGTTCAGCTTTTTGAGGTTATGCTCCTCTGCCCCAAACACGCGCAGAAAGTGACCGTTGCCCGGTCTGCGCACCTCGGGTACGGGGATGTTCAGTCTGCCCGACAGATAGCCGCCGGTCAGCGAATTTTGATTTTTGGCAACCTCGGCAGGCGTGCCGTACGCCACGACCTTGCCGCCGTGTACGCCCGCACCCGGGCCGATATCGATGATATAGTCGGATTCCTGCATAGTTTCCTCGTCATGCTCCACCACGATGACCGTATTGCCAAGATCGCGCAGCGTTTTGAGCGTGGCGATCAGCTTGGAATTATCACGCGAGTGCAGGCCGATGCTGGGCTCGTCCAGAAT
>JAZQYT010000323.1:0-6320 GCA_045633665.1 Eubacteriales bacterium
GAAAGTTGTACAATAAAAATGGACAAAACGAAGAGTTAATGATATAATTAACTTGAGAGAGGTGAGTCCATGAAAAGAACGTACAGCAAGGAATTCAAGATCAAGGCGTGTGAACTCGTAATCAAGGAGAATATCGCTGTAGCGGTAGTAGCTGAAAAATTCGGCATACACCACGTGATGTTACACCGGTGGGTAAGCGAATACCGTGAGCTTGGGGAAGATGCATTTGTAGGAAAAGGACATCAAAATCCGGCAGATGCAGAACTTCGCAGATTACGTAAAGAAAACGAGCGGCTAAAGATGGAGAATGAGATCTTAAAAAAAGCAGCGGCATACTTTGCAAAAGACCCGGAGAACGGATAAGGTTTGCCCAAAAAGAGCTGACCGAATGTGACACCGGCATAGTATGCGAGGTTTTAAAGGTGTCACGAAGCACGTTTTACCGTGTTTCCAAACCCAAGGAAAGTGAAGAAATTGAGCTTGAAAAAGCCGTAATTAACTGTTTTGAAAAGAACAAGGGAAATTACGGTAGAATCCGTATAAAAAAAGATTTATCAAGAAACGGTATCACCATAAGCGAAAACAAGATTTCTCGCATTCTAAAAGAACACGGATTAGTAGCAAAAAGTGGCAGAACCGGTCGAAAGAAAGCTCCAAAGCCGACAGAGGAACAATACATCGAAGAAAATCTGATCAAAGAGAAATTTGATATTAAAGTTCCAAACTACCTTTGGTGTTCGGATATAACAGAGCTCGTCTGTAAAGGCAATAAGGTCTATGCTTGCGGCGTTATTGATGTTGCAACAAGACGGTTGGTGGGGTGGTCGATAAAGTGTCACCAACGCCAAGATATTGTACAAGAGGCTTTTGAAATGGCGGTAGGCAGAAATCCCGAGCGTCCTGCTGGCGCTGTGTATCATAGCGACAGAGGGTGTCAATATACCGCCAAGAAAACCAAAGAATTGGTTGAAAGATACGGTTTTAGGAAAAGCATGTCGCGCCCGGGGACACCGAACGACAATCAGCCAATCGAGAGCTTTTGGCGAACCCTCGAATGTGAGATGCCTGATATCAGGCATCTCACATTCGAGGAAGCAAGTAGAGTTTTGGTTAAATATTTTGAATTATACTACAACTCTGATCGAATTCATTCGGGTATTGGCTATCTTACACCGAATGAATGTTTTAAAAAATTAACTCTTTAATTTGTCTACTTATCTTGACAAGTTTCATCAAAACATATTTCGAGGTTATTATGATCACAAAACCCATCATTATTCTGATCGTTCTGCTCAGCACGGCCTATAGGATCCTGCTGGGAATCGTGGAGATGCGCTCCGCTAACAATCCCACACCTGCCAATCTCGCTGACGTCTACGACGCCGAAACCTACGCCAACTGGAAACGCTACAGCCGTGAAAAATCCCGACTGTCGCTGATCTTTACCTGCATCGGCGCAGCTCTTTCGCTCGTGCTGCTGGCTACCAATGCATACGCTTGGTTTGCCTCGCTCTTCCCTGCCGACAACTGGTTCCTGCAGCCCTTTGCCGTCATTCTGCTGGATATGGCGGTCAATCTGATCCCCGGCATCGTGCGCAGCTACGTATTCAATATGGTGGTCGAGCAGAAATACGGCTTCAACCGTACCACCATCAAGACCTTCATCTTTGACCAGATCCGCTCCAATCTGCTCGAGCTGTTCCTCTCTTTGGCCTTGGTCATGCTGCTGCTCGGCATTCACATCTGGCTTGGCGACTGGATGATCGTGGCCTTTGCTGCAGCCATGTTCTTGTTCTCCTTGTTCATTTCGTTCATGTACCCCATTTTCAGCCGCATCGGCAACAAGTTCACCCCTTTAGAGGACGGAGAGCTCAAGGACAGACTCATGGAGCTTTTGACCAAGCACGGCTACAAGGTCAAAGCGATTGAGGTTATGGACGCCTCGCGCCGCACCACCAAGCTCAACGCTTACTTTACAGGCTTTGGCAAGATGAAGACCATCGTGCTGTACGACAATTTGGTCAACGCCATGACGCCCGATGAAATTTGCGCCGTGTTCGCGCACGAGCTTGGCCATGGCCTGCATAAGGACGTGCTGAAAGGCCAGATTCTCAACATCGGCAACTTGCTGCTCATGGGCGTGCTGGTCTGGATCGCAGTCCGCGAACCGCTCTTGCACACAGCTTTCGGCTTTACCGGGGTCAACTACGGCTTTGCCTATATCCTGGTAGGTTGCGTGCTTGGCTTGATCCAGCCGCTGACAGGCATGATCATGAACGCGCGCAGCCGCGCTGCTGAGTATAAGGCGGACGCGCAGGCAGTCAAGGAGGGATACGGCCCTGCCATGATCACCGCGCTTAAAAAGCTGGCTCGCGAAAACTTCGCGCACCTCGCTCCCGCCCGCCTGGACGTGCTGATGGATTACTCCCATCCCCCGCTTGCAGAGAGAATCGCAGCGGTGGAGAAGCAGTTGGAAAAGTAATAAACAACCAAAAATCCGAACGTCCCGAGCAAACGGATCTTTCTGATTCTCTTTTATTTACAACAAATCAATCCGGCTTGACAAACTCCTGTCCGGATTCGAACAACAGCATCTTAGCCATCTTTTCTGCACGGGTTTGGTTGTCGTCCCGGTCGTCCGATACGTCATACCATGAAAACAGGCGAAGTCCCGTGTGGGGAACAAGACTGTGCTGCTGATAAAAGGCAGTCATGGCGTAATGATACTTCTGAAAATTCGCTGCCTCGCCGTCAAGCTCATACTCTGCGTACTCGATCTCTTGTTCAAAGCCTGCAAATCTTCCAAGCTCATCGAAAACCATCTGATTGTCGTATTCATATACCGCAGAAAACAGCTGCTTTTCGAGATATTTTTTATCCTTTTGGTCATATTCAATGGTGGTTACGTAATGCATACTGCCCGCGTCACCGCTGCGCAAATCGTAGCGTCCAATCGGCTCGAAGCAATCGTTTTCCACGTCATAATACATATTCCATGCGCACTCTCCGCCACCGTCGACGTCAGCGATCTGCTCCCCCGAAAAAATATCGTATACGTAAAAGAAATCGTTGCCCGCAGAGCCGCCGCCAAGGTTTACGAAAAGCTCGGGAACACCGTCACCTGTCATATCGAACAATCCCATCTCAACACCGTTCGCAATGCTTGGCTCGTCAGGTCTTGGCGCCCGCGTATCATCAATATCCGCTTGTTCATTGGAAATCAGCTTGACAAGCGCGTCGTACCATTCCTTCTTTTGTGCTTCTGTCACGTAAATATCATCCTGTCCCGCTCTGCTCTTTTGGCAGGAGGCCAGCGAGAGCATCATCAAAGCAAGCATTGCAAGCACCAGCAGTCTGTTCATTGTTGTTTTCATTTTCTTACTCATTTTGTCTTCCTTTCTTGATTGATTCATACAGTCAAATATTCTTATTTTCTTTCACATCTCTGCAGAGTCAAGCACCAGGCAGTTGACAGTCCTGCTGACAAAGGTGCAGGCATCTATGCCGATCGCCGCGCCGTTTTCGCAAACGTAGGGGGAAAAATCTGCATCAGGCCCCCACTCGCTACCCTTTTTTTCGTACTTATGGTGGTAATCCGACGTGTGCCAATGGCCGCATACGACCGTTTTTTCGGGAACGCGAATGCCTTGCTCCACAGCGATCTTCACACCGTTATACCAACGTGCGTGCTGCCATTCCTCATACGATGCATCACGCCAATCGGCGTTGTAGGAATACGACACGTAAGGGTAACAGCCATGCTCCAGGCACGGAACAAAGCCATGCACAAAAATATACTTGTCCGTTTCAAAATAGTCCACGCAGGCAGGAAACAACTCCTTGTATACCCGCGTCCTCATCACCCTTGCAACCAGCGTCATCGGCTGCTTGATTGCATCGTTTTCAGACATACCTGCAAGATCCAAAATACTCTGCCACGTGCCGTTTCTTGCATGCTTGCTTGTGGCGATATCAATGGGATCGGCACCTTTGGCAAGAGAATGCAGGCAGCGGATCATCAATTCCTCATGATTTCCCGTGATATATATCAATTTTTTCCGATCGTGCAGCGACAAGAGAAAATCCGCCATTTCGCGCGTTTCTTCCCCTCTGTCAAAGGCGTCACCAAGCACCACAAGCATATGATCCTTGTCGGGTGAAAAGCCCTTTTCGTCCAGTGTCTTTTTCAGAATACTGTAATATGAATGTACGTCCGATACAATAAAATATTTCATAAAACCTCGTTGCTTTAAAACCCAAAATGATTTCCCTTGGTTCAATTATACTATGAAACAAATCTGCTGTCAACAAGGCGTTTGGTTTTTTACAAATTCATTCTTTTTTATGCATAAGCGTAAAATAGGGGCTGTCCTTTTTTCAGACAGCCCCACGTTTGTTGATTTTCAATCGGTGCAGATGACTTGATAGTCACCTGTATCTTCATCCCAGCCTGTTCCCTTTCTCAGAGAATCCCATTTGCTCTGCGTGCCGCAATACAAAATCTTTTCAAGTCCCGTGCAGCCGGAGAATGCATAAGAACCAATATTTCTGACGCTGCCGGGAATGGTGATGCTTGCAAGGCTTGTGCAATTACGGAACACGTGCGTATCAATCATCAGCACATTCTCCGTCATTGCAACGTGAGAAAGACTTGTGCAATTATAGAACGCAAATTTGCCAATGCTCGTAACCCCTTCGCCAAGCGTCACGCGGACAAGGCCCGTGCAGCCGTAGAACGCACCGCGCAGGATCTTACCGCCCGTCACGTTCACGGACGTCAAGGATGCGGGAATATAGTAGGTTTCCTCTATGCTTGCAAAGATACTCTCACCGTTAAAGGCCTGCAGAACCGCAACACCGCCCTCATACTCGGCCGTGCCGAATATGTAGCCCAAAGGATACTGGAAGGGATCGGCCTCGGTCTTGGCACTCTGGCCGACAAACGGGATGGTGATGCTCTCAAGGCCCGAGCAGCCGGACAAAGCACCGCTGCCAATGCTCTTGACGCTATCGGGAATGACGATACTTGTAAGTCCCGTGCAGCCGCCAAAGGCAAGCTCACCGATCACCTCAACAGTTTCGGGAATGTAGATCTCGGTAATATGCTTATTTTGGAAGGCCGCGTTGCCTACTACCTTGACGGGCAGCCCCTCAAACTCTTCGGCAATATAAACGACAGTCGATTTGCCCGTGTAGTCGATCACCTCGGCATACGTACCGTCAGCAGAGATCTGATAGTGCAAGCCGTCCGTCTCGCGAATCGATCTTTCACAAACCGAGCAGAAGCCGTCCTCGGCAAAGCTGTGTGCCTGCGCTTGTCCCTTTTCCAAGCAAACACCACAAACCGGCCAGTGGGTATCGTCATCGTCGTCGTAGCCCGCCCACGTATGCGTTGCCGCTACGGTCTGTTGTGCAATAAGCACCAGGTCACATACCGCACAATGCGCGCCCTCGGTCAAGCCGTTTTCGCTACAGGTGGGTGCTACGGCAGGATCGATCACCTCCGTATGTCCAAGCGCCGCAACGGTTTGCTGTGCCAGCAGCACCATATCGCAAACCGCGCAATGTATGCCCTCGGTCAAGCCCGTTTCGGTACAGGTAGGCGCAACAGCCTCGTCGATCTCCTCGGTATGTCCTGCTGCGGAAACCGAAACACTCTCGCGGCTCAACTCAATTCCGCAGGTTGCGCAGTATACGACTCTATCGTAAGAACCGCCCTCAAGACAGGTGGAGAGCGTATTATTTTCTTTGACAGCCTGTCCCTCGGTATGTCCGAGCGCGGCGATCTCCTGCTGCGCAAGCAACACAATATCGCATTCCGCGCAATGCTTGCCCTCGGTTAAGCCCGTTTCGGTACAAGTGGGAGCTATGGCTGCATCGATCGCCTCGGTATGTCCCGTGGCGGGTGCGATCTCCTGCGCGATCAGAACCTCTTGGCACACGTCGCAATGCTTGCCCTCGGTCAAGCCGGACTCGGTGCAGGTGGGCGCGACGGCTGCGTCGATGATCTCGGTATGTCCGAGCGCGTCAACCGTCACGGTATCGCGGCTGACCTCACCGTTGCATACGGTGCAGTATACGACGTTGTCGTAAGTACCGTTTTCGGTACAGGTAGGAGCTACGTTATTTTCCACAATACCCTCGCCAAGCGTATGTCCCAAGGCAGGAATCTCATTCTGCGCTGCGAATACCTCACCGCACACCTCGCAATGGCTGCCCTCGGTCAAGCCCGACTCGGTACAGGTGGGAGCTACGGCCGCATCGATCACCTCGCTGTGTCCCGTTGCGGACACTTGTATAGTTTCACGGCCAAGCTCGGT
>JAZQYT010000324.1:0-6895 GCA_045633665.1 Eubacteriales bacterium
CTGGCAGGCCAATAAAAAGCGCACTTGTGCGCAGCCAGTAGTATTAGGGCTATGCCCGAAACTGAAATACCACCCGCTATGGCGGGTGGATATTTATTCGATTTAATTTTATACAATGTATGAATTTGTCGCCAAAGACCTTGATTTTTGGCGCTTATTTTGTTATAATAAAATGAATGATTATATCTTGGGGGAATATGCCCACGTAAAGGAGTTTGTTATGGAAAGAGTATCCAAGCACAATTATTACCTGGATATCGCGCAGACCGTGGCCGAGAGAAGCACCTGCCTGCGCAAAAAATACGGTTCGATCATTGTCAAGAACGATGTGATCGTGTCCACGGGCTACAACGGCTCGCCCAGAGGGCGCAAGAATTGCTCGGATATTTCCTATTGCATGCGCGAGCATTTGCAGATCCCGCGCGGTGAGAGATACGAGCTGTGCCGTTCGGTGCACGGGGAGGCCAACGCCATCATTGCCGCTTCTCGTGAGCAGATGCTGGGTGCGGATCTTTACATGGCTTGTGTGGATCCCAAGGACGGCTCTATTGTGGGTGGCACCTGCTCTTGCATGATGTGCAAGCGTATGGTTATCAATGCGGGCATTGCGCGTGTCATCATTCGTGACACAAAGGATGATTTCCGCATCATCGACGTGTCGGATTGGATCGAAAACGATGACTCCATGAGCGGCCAGTTTGGATATTGATAAGGGGATTTTTATGAGAATCAGATGGATCGCACTTGCGCTGGCTTGCGCTACAATGGTGCTTTGTCTTTGCTCCTGTGGGAGCGCAAATATTCAATACAACGGGGAGGACGGTAGCTATACCGACAAGCGCGGCAACACCTATCTGCGCGCGCCCTCCTGCTACGAGCCTGTTTCCTATGATCCGGAAAAGGTTTACGGTACACTGACTGCAGGCATTGGTACGTTTGATCTGTACAGCATTTCGGGCACGACCGAGGGGCAGTGGCTGACCACGGCCGATATGGACGTGCTGTACAAGGATTCGGTCACGCTGCCCACGCTGCAGGATTTCGGTGCAAATTGCATTTACGTTTGCCGTGAGGGTGAGAGCATTCACGCCTTTGCCCGTATCGAAACGGAAGCCGAGATCGACGCGTTGGTCAAGGCCTACTTGGAAGGGGAGAGCATTCCGTATCCCAGCCGCCTGGCAACCGAGAGTCTGAGGCTTCGCTTCTCGTCCGAGAAATATCCCTTCCTTTATTACCGTTTGACTTATCTGGAGTATTCCTCCGACGTGATCGTGTACGAAACGGATGAGAACGGGCTGGAGAAGGAGATCAATTACGGCAAGTATTTTATTTACAACAGAGATGACGGCAGATGCGTTCCCGTGGGGGATGCGGTGCATAAATACGTGGAATGATGGAACAGAACAAAAAGAGAAAAAGACTTTATACACAGCCGCTGACAGCGGCACATATCCCCGAGGTAGTTGAACTGGAAAAGCTGTGTTTTTCCTCCCCTTGGAGCGCGCAAAGCCTGGAGCTTTTGACGCGCGATGGGATCGGTATGGGCGTGGTATACGTGCAGGACGGCAAAGTGGTGGCGTACGGCGGCATGCTGTGCGTGGTGGATCAGGGACAGATCACAAACATTGCCGTGCATCCCGATTATCGCCGTCGTGGCATCGGACGCGCGATTACGGGGGCATTGCTCAAGCACGCTATGGATGAAAAATTTGAAGAGGTCACGCTTGAGGTGCGCAAATCCAACGAGGCGGCACAGGCTATGTATCGCTCGATGGGCTTTCGCGCGATCGCCACGCGTCCCGGCTTTTATTCCAAGCCGACTGAGGATGGCGTGATCATGACAGCATATTTGTAAGTTTGGAGATATTATGTACATTTTCGGAATGGAAAGTTCCTGCGATGAAACGTCTGCAGCGGTTATATATGCGGACGAGGCAGGAAATTTAACGATCAAATCCAATATCGTGGCATCTCAGGTGGACGTGCATCGCTTGTACGGCGGCGTCGTACCCGAGATCGCAAGCCGCGCACACGTGGAGGCGGTTTCGCGCATTACGCGCGAGGCGCTGGATACCGCAGGCATTGGTGTGGGGGATCTGGATTGCGTGGCGGTCACGGCCAACCCCGGGCTGATCGGTGCGCTTCTGGTGGGGGTAAACTTTGCAAAATCTTTTGCTTATGCGAACAATATTCCGCTTGTAGCGGTCAATCATATTCACGCGCACGTGGGGGCGGCGTATCTGTCGCACCAAGGACTCAAGGCGCCCTTTATTGCGCTGGTGGTGTCGGGCGGCCATACCCAGTTTTATAGGGTGGATACCGATACGCACTATACCGAGATCGGTGGCACGCGCGACGATGCCGCAGGCGAGTCGTTTGACAAAGTCGGCCGCGTGATCGGTATGCCGTATCCCGGCGGTGCTGCTTTGGATAAGCTGGCGTACGAAGGGGATCCCAAGGCGTACGCGCTGCCTTCTCCCGCGCTTTCGGGGGATCGCCCGGACTTTTCGTTCTCGGGCATCAAAACGGCCGCGCTCAATCTCATCAACGGTGCTGCGCAGCGCGGTGAGCAGATCAACGCGGCTGATATGGCGGCCAGCTACACGGCAAATATCGTCAAGGGCATCATCAAGCAGACCGAAAAGGTGCTGCTGCAGACGGGTACGCCCGTGCTTGTGCTGGCAGGCGGTGTGGCGGCAAATTCGCACCTGCGCCGCGCGCTGCAACAGCTTTGTGACGCGCATAAGGTTACGCTGGCCGTGCCTCCCATCTCGCTTTGCGGGGATAACGGAGCCATGGTGGCAGCAGCCGGTTACTTTGCCTTTATGGACGGTGAGCGTGCGGGAACAGACCTGAATGCAAGTGCCTACGACTAACACCGTACAGCGCATTTGTCAACCCCTTTTTTGAAAATAAATCATTTTCGTCAAAAGGACGAATTTTGATGCGGTTTTTATAAAAAACAAGCAAAATGGGTTTTCCACAAGAGTTTTCAACAGGCTGTGGAAAAAGTGGTGGAAAACTGAATTATACAGGAAATTATTCATGAAAAAACGTGAAAAAAAAACGAAAAAGGTCGAATTTACAAGCGAAACTGTGGATAAGCCTGTGGAAACTGTGGATAACTTTATGCAAGAATTTGCTTGTTGAAAACTTTTGCAAACATAAAACCTTGTTTGAAAGTCAAATTTTTAACAGGAGAAAACATCGTCGTTTTACACAAAAAGACACCTCGGGAGGTATGAATTTTGGCATACGAAGAACTGGAAAAGCAACTGCCCGAAAGCTCCGAAGGACACAAGGAGCACGGTACAAAGCCCTATATTTCGCCTGCAGTCGTGCGCAGATTGCCGCGCTATTATCGCTATTTGCGTGAGCTTTTGACGCAGGGAATTACGCGCATCAGCTCAAGCGAGCTTTCCGCGCGCATGAACGTGACCGCCTCGCAGATCCGACAGGATCTGAATTGCTTTGGCGGCTTTGGCCAGCAGGGCTACGGCTATAACGTGCATTATCTGTTCACCTGCATCAGCGAAATTCTGGGTGTAGGTGCGGGTTTTCACGCCATCATCATCGGTGCGGGGGATCTTGGCCGCGCGCTGGTGCATCTTTCCATGTTTGAAAAGCGGGGTGTGGATATTCTGGGCATGTTTGATGCGGATACGACCATGGCAGGCGCCACGATCGCGGGCGTCAAGATCTATCCGCTTTACGAGCTGGAGCAATTCTGTGCGGAGCATCAGGTGGATATCGCGGTGCTGACGCTGCCCAAGGAGGATGTCCCCGCGGTGGCCGAGAGATTGGTCAAGTGCGGTGTCAAGGGACTTTGGAATTATATGGGCGTTGAGCTGGATTACAGCAGAGATGACATCGTGATCGAAAACGTGCATCTGGGAGATTCGCTGATGATTCTGAACTACGAGATCTGCCGCAAGATGCAGGAAAAGCAAGAGGTCAAGCAAGAGACAATGCCCGGGCAGCCCTTGCAGGACGAGGAGTAAGGAGATTTATGGCTTTAGAGATACAATACGGAAACGGCGTGGTGGTGCTGCCCGCGAAGGCGGCAGACGCTGCGCGTGACGCAGAAAAAAGCGACCTGATCGTGCTTTTGACGCTTCTTGCGGATGCGTCCCTTTGCAGCGCATACGGGCAAAGCGGCAGCGTGGAGGCCATTGCCGCGGCTGCAGGCTGCTCTGCGGATGAGGTGCGCGCGGCCGTTGCCTTTTGGCGCGGCGCAGGCGTGGTGAGCGTGACCACAGAGAAAAAGAAAAAGGAACGGGATCCTGCCCCCAAGGAAAAGGCTGCGCTCGTGCAGGCGGCTGCACCCGTTGCTGCCGCGCCTGCTGTGAGTGCTGCTCCTGCACCCGCAGCGGACGGAGCAGCGCTGCTCAAAAAGAGCGACGATCTGCCCAAGTACACCACGGCAGAGCTTGGCAATCTTTTGGAGGCAAGGCCCGAAACGGCTGCGTTGATCGAGGAGTGTCAGAATTTGTTTGGCAAGCTGTTTGCCACGCATGAGGTCAACACCCTTTTGGGGCTGACCGATTATCTGGGGCTGGATACCGCGTACGTGCTGATTCTTGTCACGCATTACTGCCAGTATTGCAAGGTGCAGGAAAAGCGCCCCTCGGTCAGAGGCCTTGAAAAGCTGGCCATTTCGTTGTATGACCGCGGCATTACCGATATGGGTGCTTTGCAGGAGGAGCTTTTGCGTCAGGAAGAGCTGCAAAAAACGCAGGGACAGCTGCGCGCGCTGTTCGGCATTGGTACACGTGCGCTGACCGCCAAGGAAAAGCGTATGTTCTCGGATTGGGTACATACGTACAAATACGATATGGACATGATCAGACTGGCCTTTGAGATCGGTATGGATGCCTCGCCCGACGCGTCGGTTGCGTATATCGATTCGATCCTCAAGCGCTGGAACAGCGAAAATATTCGCACGGCAGCCGATGTTGAGGCAGATAAGGCTGCACGTGAAGCCAAGAGAGGCAAGGGAAAGGCTGCGCAGGAGCCGAGCGGCAGCTTTGATACCGACGACTTTTTCACGGCCGCCATGCGCAAAAGCCTTGGCGAGAATTACGATAAGATCATGAAGGATCAGGAATAAGGGGGATCGCATGGGCTACAATCAGGAAAATTTCCGCAGGATCCGCGAGGAATACAGCCGCAAGTATCTGCTGGTGCAGGAAGCGGCAAGCAAGAGAAGAGAAGAGATCCATGCCATTCTGCCTGCCGTCAGGGAAATTGACGCGCAGCTCTCGGATATGGGACTGAGGATCATGCAGGCCGCGCTGCAGAGCGAGAATTATCAGGCCGCCTTGGCAGAGATCGAGGCACAGTCGCGCGCGCTGGAGCAAAAAAGGGCAGAGGTGCTGATCCGAAACGGCTTCCCCGCAGATTATACCGCGCCAAAGTATGAGTGTGCTGCCTGCGGTGACACCGGCTATATCGACTATAAAATGTGCGATTGCATGCGCAAAAAGCTGGTTTTGGCGGGATATGCGTCCAGCGGCATCGGTACGCTGATGCAGTCGCAGAGCTTTGAGAATTTCTCTTTGGACTATTATAAATCCGACCGCATGACCTATCTGCTCATGCAAAGCAATTTTGAAAAGGCCAAAGAGTATGCCGCGACCTTCCACCCTGCAAAGAGTGATAATCTTGCCATGTTCGGCGGCACGGGGCTGGGCAAAACGCACCTTTCCACCGCCATTGCACGCGAGGTGATCGAGGGTGGCTGGGACGTGGTCTACGTCAGCTGCGTGGATATGTTTGCGGATTACGAAGCACAGAGATTCGGCAACAGCACGGGGACGCCCACGGGTGCGGAGCTTTCGCGCTATACCGACTGCGACCTTTTGATCATCGATGACCTCGGCACCGAGCTGACAAATCAGTTCACCACCTCCTGCCTGTACGGCTTGCTCAACACGCGCCTGAACAGACACCTGCCCGTCATTTTAAGCACCAATCTTGAAACGGATGAATTCCGCAAGCGGTATTGGGATCGCATCACCAGCCGCGTGCTGGGCAATTTCACCGTCATGCCCTTCAAGGGAACCGATATCCGAAGACAGAAGTTGAGTAAGTAAAGGCAGGAGTATAGAGTTCTGATGTGTTGTGGGGATATTGAGACAGGAATGGATGACAAGCTGCCTGTCAGAAAACGGCTTAGACTGGAGCATTATGATTACAGTTCGGCCGGTGCATATTTCGTCACGATCTGTATTCAGGATCGAAAGAGGGTTTTGTCGGAGATCGTGGCTCCCGCGTATGCAGGGGACGGCGCCCTCGACGTCCCGCCCGGTGGCGACAAACAATATGTGGAGGACGGCACCAAACTGCATGAGGAAAACGTTCCGCAGATCCGATTGAAATCAATGGGTAAAATCATTGAAAAGCACCTGCTGTCAAGCGAGAAGATTCAAGGTGTTACCATTGACCAATATGTCATTATGCCCGACCATATACATGTTATTATTTTTTTGGATCCCGAAAAATATTCAAAGGCTGAGGGCGGGACGTCGAGGGCGCCGTCCCCTGCGAATGAAATGTTGCCGCATATCGTTTCCACGTTTAAAAGGTTTTGTAATAAGGAGATTGGCGGGAATGTTTTTCAACGCTCCTATGATGAGCGCGTGATTCGTGATAGAGCAGATTATGAAGCCAAATGCAAATATATTTACGAGAATCCGATACGTTGGTATTACGATAAAAGCAAGATGTGAATAAATCATTTGATTGTTGCAAAAAAAATACCCGATGACTTACCAAATTCATCGGGTATTTTTTATTACGTTACTTTTTAGCCGCCTTTTTTGCTGCCTTCTTGGCATAAGCCTTTTTGAAGATAGCCTTGCGGAACAGGATCACTGTGTATACAATCCACGCG
>JAZQYT010000325.1:0-4314 GCA_045633665.1 Eubacteriales bacterium
GCCTTTTTGGTCTGATTTTCATAGGACGTGCTGGTGGATTGGGAGTTGATGACAAGCACTAAGCAGTCCGCGATATCCGAGAACTGGATCTTGGATTCGTTTTTGTTGTACTTATTGTTGTTTTTCAGGTATTTGTCCAGCGCGAAGACAAAGGCAGATTTGGTTGCCTTATCGGGAGAGCCGCCGTGCTCCAGGAAGCTGGAGTTATGGTAATACTCGATTGCGTTGACCGTGTTGCACACGCAGAAGGAGAAGTCGGCCTTGACCTTATACATAGGCTTGTCCTCTCTGTCCTTACCCTGGGTTTCCATGTGCCACAGCACGGGCTGCGTAATGGCTGCCTCGCCCACCATTTCGGAAACGTAGCCCGAAATGCCGCTTTCATATACGAATCTTTGCTCGGAGAAGGTCTTGTCCTCCTGCTCAATATACAAAACAAAGCAGATGCCGGGGTTGACCACCGCCTGACGGTGCAGGGTGTCCACATAGAAATTATGGGGGATGTTGATGTCCGTAAAGACCTCAAGGTCGGGCTTCCAATGGATGATGGTACCCGTGCGCTTTTCTTTGCGATCCAATTCGCGCTCGGTAAGCTCTGTCACGGGCTCACCCTTCTTGAAGCTGATGGTGCGTTCGTATTTGCCGTCGTAAGAGGCAACGGTCATATATTCCGAGCTGTACTGCGTGGCGCACGCACCAAGGCCGTTCAGACCAAGAGAGTATTCGTAAGCGGATTCTCCGCTGTTGTTGTCATATTTGCCGCCTGCGTACATTTCGCAGTAGATCAGATACCAGTTATATTGCTGCTCCTTCTCGTTCCAGCCTAAGGGAACACCGCGACCGTGGTCCTCCACGGTAATGCTCTTATCGCGGAATACGCGTACTGTGATCTCGGTGCCGTGTCCCTCCTTGGCTTCATCCACAGAGTTAGAGAGAATTTCGAAAAATGAATGCTCGCAGCCGTCCAGACCGTCCGAGCCGAAAATAACGCCGGGACGCTTACGCACGCGGTCCGCACCCTTGAGGGCGGTGATGCTCTGGTCGTTGTATTGCTGCTTTGCTGCTGTCGTTTTACTCGCTGCCATGTATTCCTCCGTCACTAATATATATCCAAAATACATTATATCATTTTTTTGTGGTTTTGAAAAGAGTTTTTTCGTAAAATATTTGTACAGTGCGTAAATTATCGGGGAATTCTATTGCAAAAAATAAAACAAAGCAGTATAATATATAATGAAATAATATGGGATAGTATGGATTGTGAGGTGTGTGCATGAACGATTCTCCCGTTCTGTCGGCAATTCGCGGCGGTGTTTGCTGCCTTTTGGGCTTTGGTGTGTCCAACACCATGCTGGCCGACGTTCTTTTTGAGCTTGGTGCCACGTGTGTACGCGTTTACGATAAAAAGACTCCCGAGCAGCTGGGAGCAATAGCCCTTTCCTTGCGCGAGAGGGGGGTGGAGTTTTTCTGCGGTGAGAATTATCTCTCCTCGCTGGACGGTGATGTGATCGTTCGCTCGCCCGGCTTTCGTCCCGATAAGCCCGAGATCTTGGCGGCACTTTCGCGCGGTGCCGTGCTGACAAGCGAGATGGAGCTTTTTATGGAAACAACCAAGGCGCGCGTGATCGGTGTGACGGGTAGCGACGGCAAGACCACCACGACCACGCTGACCTGGCATCTGATCAAGGCCTTTTTAAAGCAGCGCGGCTACGGCCACGCTTACGTGGGCGGCAATATCGGTACGCCGCTCATGCCATACTCGGCCGAGATGACCGAGGACGATTTTGCCATCGTGGAGCTTTCCAGCTTTCAGCTTATGACCATGGAGCGCGCACCTGTGCGCAGCGCCATTACCAATCTCAGCCCCAATCATCTGGATTGGCATACGGGGATGGATGAATACATTGCGGCCAAGAGTCACATCTATAAAGGGCTTGATGCAGGCCTGCTGGTGACCAACCGCGATAACGCGCTTTGCATGGAGCTTGTTGCAAACGCCACCGTACCTGTCGTGCTGTTTTCTTCCAAATTGCACGACTATGAGAGCATCATGCAGGGCAGAGCGGGCAAGGCGGTCTTTATCCGTGACGGTGTGATCGTTTGCTCGGACGGCAAGAGCGAAAGAGAAATGCTGGCGGTATCGGATATCAAGCTGCCCGGCATGCATAACGTGGAAAATTACATGACGGCCATTGCGCTGACACAGGATCTGATCACACCCGAGATGGTGCAGAGCGTGGCACGCAGCTTTGGCGGTGTGGAGCATCGCTTTGAATTTGTGCGCGAAAAGGATGGCGTCAAGTTTTATAACAGCTCGATCGATTCCACGCCCACAAGAACTGCAGCCGCACTTTCGGGTATTCCGCCGAGGAGTGCATGGGTGATCTGCGGCGGCTACGATAAGCATATCCCGTTCGCACCCTTGGCCAAGGTTTTGCGCGAACGCGCGTGCGGTGTGGTGCTGACGGGCGCGACAGCTGATGCGATCGCAAAGGCACTGGACGAGTGCTGCGAGGGGGATCCGGAGCTGCCTGTCTGCAGAGAAGCGGATTTTGAGGCAGCTGTGCGCTGTGCGGCAAGGCATGCAAAAGAGGGCGAGATGGTATTGCTATCTCCCGCTTGCGCCAGCTTTGACGCATTTGAAAACTTTGCGCACCGTGGACGCACGTTTTGCAAGATAGTCAACCAATTATAAATAGAAAAACAGAGGGAAATTTATGGATCTGAAAGCATTGATCACGTCGCTGTGCGGCCTGTATTCGGTATCGGGCGCGGAGGCGGCAAGCACGCAGGGCGCAGAGCGCATTCTCTACGACCTGTTTGACGAGCACGTCACCGATGGCGTGGGCAACCACGTTTTCATCAAGCGTTGCGGCAGAAAGAACGCCCCCAAGATCTTGGTGGACGCGCACTTTGATGAGATCGGTATGATGGTGACCGACATTACCGAGGAGGGCTTTGTCCGCTTTACCAACGTAGGCGGTGTGGATACGCGCATCCTGCCCGGTGCAAAGGTCATCATTTACGGAAAGAAAAACGTACAAGGCATTGTTTGCACCATGCCCACGCGCCTGTTGGGCGGTGACGCTGAAGCGTTGCCCGAGATCGGTCAGCTTTATATCGATACGGGCTGGAGCGCGCATGAACTCAAAAAGATGATCTCCAACGGTGCGTCCATCGGCTTTATGCCCACGTATACAAGCCTGCTTGGCGACAGACTCGCGGGCAAGGCCTTTGACGATAAGGCCTGCGGTGCTTGCGCAGCCTACGGCATCGGTGCGGTCAAGGCTGAGGATATGGCGGGGGACGTTTACTTTTTGTTCTCTGCAGGCGAGGAGACCAGCATGCTGGGCGCTTTGACGGGCGGCAGCAGCATCTGTCCCGATTACGCCATGGTCATTGACGTCACGCACGCGTCCACTCCCGAAACGGCCGACTTGCCCTTGGCAAGCTTTGGCAGCGGTGCGGTGGTGGATTACGCGCCCATTACCAACAGGGCGCTGACCAAGATGACCGCCGCGCTGCTTGATCAGAAGCAGATCCCCTATACCTGCGGTGCCTCGGGAGGCAGTACGGGTACCAACGCCAATCGCCTGTGGCTGACCGGGGACGGTGTGCCGACCGTGCTTGTCAGCCTGCCTATCAAGAATATGCACTCGTCCACCGAGGTGCTGGATCTGCGTGATGCGCAGGCGGTGGCAGATGCGGTGAGTGCGTTTATTTGCTCAGAACAGATCGGGGAGGAGTTTGCAAGATGAAGTATTACGGACTTGAACTGATCGAACAATTATGCCGCGAATTCGGCCCTTCGGGCTGCTGCGATCCGGTCAGAGAAGCGGTCATTGCGCAGATCACGGACGTGATCGACGCATATTGCGTGGACCGTGTGGGCAACATTGTAGCCAAGGTATGCGGTGGCGGTGAGGGCTATGACGCAAAGAATCCCGGACGCGTGCTGCTTTGCACGGGCATGGACGAGGTTGGCCTGATCATCAACCGCGTATCCGACAAGGGACACCTCAAATTCAGCACGGTGGGGGATATTGATCCGCGCGTGCTTGGCGGTAAGAGCCTTTTGATCGGGGACGAGCAGCGTGTGATCAAGGGTATCGTAGCCTCCAAGGCCATTCACCTGCAAAGCGCGGAGGAGCGTCGCAAGCTGACGCCCGTGCGCAAAATGTATATCGATATCGGTGCGGAGAGTGCCGAGGAAGCACAAAAGTATGTGAACGTGGGCTCTATGGCAACGTTTGATACACCCTTTGAGCGCTTTGGCGAGGAACACGCATTTATGAGCGCAAAGGCGCTGGAATC
>JAZQYT010000326.1:0-6603 GCA_045633665.1 Eubacteriales bacterium
ATAGGACAGCACGCGGGTGACCTTATTTTTCTTGAGCTTGGGGGTGGGGATCTTATGTAAAAGCTCTTGAATCAAACCAAAGGGACAGAGAAAACCGCAGATCCAGCGACCGAACAGAACTCCGTACAAAGCAATAATGCCAAACAGGTAGTACGGAGCGGTTTTTGTGCTGGATGCGAGCGAATTCTGGAGCGCGCCGAGGGGACAAGCACCCGATGCGCCGGGGCAGGAATAGCAGTTCAATCCGGGGGCGCAGGCGTTTTTCAACGGGCCTTTATAGATCTGACCGGTCACAAAGCCCTTGATGTTGGCGTTGGTCAAAAGGGCGGCGTAAAGCTGGATCAGCTTTCGCTTGGTGGGCTTGAGGGCAGAGAGCTTGCTTGCAGCCTTTGCCCAAAATTCCTTGTAAACTTTCATGCTATCACCCCAATCCGATGCACTCGGTGCAGATCCTGATCGCTTTTTGCAAAACGTCGTTCATGCCGCCGTTGAAAATACCGAAAATGATCATAAGCACGGCTGCAGCGATCAGCACGGCACGTGCGACAATAATTGCGTAAGAGGGAAGTTCCTTCTTCTGCGTTCCCTCAGGCTTTTTTTCAGCGGGAGGCGCAGGAAGAAGCATGATGGACTTGGCGTAAAGAATGGCCTTTTCACAGCTGGCGTTTGTCATCAGACGGGCGGCTGTGCAATAGGCGAGCGCGATGGCCGCAAAGCCCAGAGTGGGCAGCACGGCACGGATCACTTGCGCGTTGAGCTGTGCGTCGATCGATGTGAAATGATCAAGATCATGTAGGTATATCAGGGGATAAATGGAACAAAGCAGGCAGACGGCAACCGACGTGATGCGGATGGACTTGACCAATATTTCCTGCTTGGCCAGCGGCAAAAGCAGCTTTTCGGAATACTGCTTGCGTGCAAGTCTTGCCTTGAGCTTGGCAAGGCGCAGCTCGGGGAAAATGATCCCCTTCTGCTTTTTGACAGGCGCGGGAAAGAACACGTTCCAAATGCCTGCAAAGATTGCAGTGGCAGCGAAAGACCAGACAAATATTGCAGCCATCGACCATGCCCCCGCAATGCTTTCGGGCGTAAAGGGGCGATCTCCGCTTTGATTGATGCGTACGCAGGCAACCGCTAAAGATACAGCGCAAAGCACCGCAAGGACGGCCAAGACGATGCCCGTCACCAAACGCACGGTCGAAATGGTTTTTGGGGACATGTGAAAAAACCTCGTTTCCAAAATCTCTTGCTTTCATTATAGCAAAAAAAAGCATCCGAGTCAAGGGAGTAGAAAAATTCCGTTGCACAATTCACAAAAGCGGCAAAGTGAATTTGTCCACCTCGCCAAAAAATGCGCTACGCGCGCGTGCTTTATTGACTTAAAGAGCGCGCGGTGATATAATATAATTAACTATACGCTTGTAGAAGAAATATTTCCGAAAGGAATCTGATGATATGACGATTTGCAGAAAATGCGGAACAAGTAATAAGGACGAGCAGAAGTTCTGCTCCTTTTGCCACGAGCTGCTCATAGAGGATCCCGAGGAGCTGGCCAAGCGCGAGAAGGAAGAAAAAAAGAAGGCGCAAAAGGCCGAAAAAAAGCAAAAAAGAAAGCTTTGGCGCTGGAAGAACGCGCTGCTTTTGCTGATCCCGATCGGCATTTTGGACTTGCTTGACGTTTTGCTGTGCCTGGATCTTTTGTTCCTTGGCATTGGCCAGGCGATCGGCTCTCTGCTCGGTGACGTTTTTGCTGCGTTCTTGGGCTATACCACCGAGATCTTTGGCAATCTTGTGTATACCTCGCAGCTGGTCACGTACGTCATGCGCGCCTTGGAGATCCTGGGTGCTGCGGGCTTGCTTGTTGTTGCATGTGTGCTGAGCGTGATCATGATCGTGTATATGGTCAAGTGGCACAAGTATAAGAAGAATCCCGTGGCTGTCGTGCAGACAGAGGTACAGGAGCCCGAGCAGCAGAGCGCGGAGCAGGCGTCCGAAACCGCACGCAGAGCCCAGGAGATCACGGCTGCCATGGGCGAGGATGCTGTTTCCTACGACGCTCTTGCCGCGATGGATGCAAACCGCGCGGAATACACCATGCCCACACCGGTCAAGCAGACCGATTGCAAAGAGCTGTATGCCACACTGCAGATGCGGTTGTGGGAATACGATGCGGACAGCGTGCGCCGCATCCTATCTGCCATGTCCTGCTCGCGCCTGCTTTTGTGCAGCGCGGGAGCAATGGACAGCGCAGGTGTGTTTGATAACCTTTCCCGTGCCTTCGGCTCAAAGGCCGAGGTGCTGACAAAGGAGAATATGATCGGTGCAGGTGCGATCGCTGCTGTCGTAGCCGAAGGTGCTGAAGGTGTTGAGGCTGAGGGTGTGCGTGCTCTGCCCGGTCTTGCTGGACTTTTGATGGTGCGCGGTGCGCAGGGCGAGGGCATGGAGCACAGCGCCTTTGCCAAGGCGCTGTATGCAGCAAGGCTTTGTCCGCAGAATATTTGCTTTGCGGGTGTCAAGGATATCGAGGCTGCTGAGCTGGGAGAGCGATTGGCTTCTCTTGCATCGTATTTCAGATTGCCCGACGGCGGCACGGCACTGTATCTTGGCAAGCCTGCTGCATCCGCGCAGCCGGAAGGGGTTGCGGACGGAAAAATGCTTCTTTCCCCCAACGTGTGGATGATCAACGTCCTGCCCGAATTCGATCGCGCATCTGCTATCGGCAGCGACATGGGCAAATATTGTGCTGCTTTGTATCTGCGCAATTCTCAAACCGTTTTCCCGCCGGAGGACGCACAAGAGGCGCAGGAGCTGCCGAGTGTGACCGCATGGGAGAATGCGGTGGCCGCAGCGGAAAAGGAATTTTATGTGTCCGAGGAGCTGTGGCGCGTGCTGGATACGCTCGAGGAGCAAATGCTTGCTGTGTGCGGCATCCGCTTCTCCAATCGCACGCTGCGCATGCTGGAAAAGTACACGTCGGTATATATGGCTTGCGGCGGCAAGATGGGTGAAGCGTTTGATAACGGCTTTGCAGCCGTTTTGCTGCCTGCTTATGCAGAGCAGCTGCAAAAGCTTGCGAAAAGAGAGGATGGCGAGGTGCTGTCTGCGCTGCTGGAGCGCACGGTAGGCCGCGACCGTCTGCCCGTCACCATGGAGGCGCTTTCCTCTATGGGCTTGATTTAAGCTTGCAAACTTGTAAAGAGGAGTGAGTTGACCATGATGATCATACAATTTTTGTGGGAGCTGCTGTCCTCCAGGACCGCCATCGGCATTTATGCCTTGGTGGTGCTTGGCCTGATCATTTGGCTGGTGGTGAGCGTGCTGCGTGCCGATTCCGCGCGCGTGCAGGTGGTTGCATCGCCCGAGGATAAATCCCGCGGTGCAAAAGGCGCGGGGCAGCCGGCAGGCCAAAAAGAGAGAGCGGACGGAGAGAGCAGATTTTTCATGCTGACCAAGACCGATCAGATCATGAAGAAATATACGGCGCCCACGTATAGAGAGCAGCTGACGCTGCGCAGCTTTTGCGAGAGCTTTCGGGCCTATGCGGCAGGCAATCTCGGCCTGTATTACGATATTGCGGACATCCGCCGCTTTATTTCCAATCTGGGAGTCAGCCATATTCTGGTCATGCAGGGTATGTCGGGTACGGGTAAGACCTCGCTGGCGTATGCGTTTGGAGAATTTATAGGGAACCCGTCGGTGATCGTCCCCATCCAGCCCATGTGGAAGGAGAGGACGGACATGATCGGCTACTACAATGAGTTTACGGGCAAGTTTAATGAAACGCTGCTGCTGCAGAAAATGTACGAGGCAAATTACAGCAAGGATATGTATATCACGGTGCTGGATGAGATGAATATCGCACGCGTGGAGTATTACTTTGCGGAATTCTTGTCCTTGCTTGAATTGCCCGATCCCGAGAAGAGATACATTGACGTGGTATCCGACGTGCAAAAGGGAGATCCCGCACTGCTCAAGGGCGGCAGACTCAAGCTGCCTCCCAATATGTGGTTTGTGGGAACGGCCAATAACGACGACTCCACCTTTGCCATTTCGGATAAGGTGTACGACCGCGCTATGGTCATCAACCTTGACAGAAAAACGCAGTTCTTTGACGCAGCCCCTGCAGAGCAGGTGCGCATAGGAGCGGAGCAGTTTGACGCCATGGTGGCAAGAGCGCAAAAGGAATATGGCATGACCGCGAGAAACGCGCGCAGGCTCAAAAAGCTGGATGCGTACATGATTGATAAATTCAAGATCACGTTCGGTAACAGAATCATGAAGCAGATCAGGCAGTATATCCCCGTATACCTTGCCTGCGGTGGTGACGAGCTGGACGCATTGGACGATATTCTGTCCAAAAAGGTGTTCAGAAAGCTGGAGGCGCAAAACCCGATCTACGTGCGCAACAGCGTAGATGGGCTTTGTAATTACCTGGACGAATTGTTCGGCTACGACCGCATGAAGCTGTGCAAGGAGTATTTGCGCAGATTTGAGAGAGCGGCGTGAGTGTGCGCTTCGCGCAAATGACGTGCGGCAATGCCGCAATGTAATCCGTAGGGGCGATTCACGAATCGCCCGCCCGCTGCAACCAATGAAATTTGAGAAAGGATGTCCGAGATGCACGAGCTGGATATATACTATCGCGCCTTGCGTGGGCTGCGCGAGAAAACGGCTACACATGATAAATGCCGTCGCTTGACGTCTGCGATCAAGCGCGCTGCAAACGATGGCGATGCGCTTTGCGCGCAGCGTACCGTTTGTCATATAGAAGAGGATTGGGTGTCCTTTATCGAAACGCATCTGCCATACGTGGAAAGGGCGATCAAGGAGGAGCGACAGTTCATCCGCCGCGAGGGCGAGACCGTGGATATCGGCAAAGCCAAAAAGGTGTCGCGCGATTCGGTCGAGCACTTGGCGCGCCACAGCGAAATGATCACCCACCTGCCCGAGGAGGACGAGATGCTGATCCCGGACAGGATCTATATCACCGAAAATACAAGCAATTATACTGTCTACGAAAATCGCTTTCTGTATTTGCTTTTGACCTTTTTGAGTGATTTTGTGGAAATGCGGTATACGAAAATTGCCGAGCTTGGCAACACGTACAAGGCCGATCTGACCACGCATAAGAGTGTGATCATGGGCAAGCGCACGCTGGAATTGGAGCTGCGCTTTTCCGAGCAGGCCAATACCGATCCGTATGCGGATAAAAAGGATAAGGTCAGCTCCATGATCGAGCGCGTGGAGGCCATTCGTGTCATCACCAACATGCTGCTTATGACGCCGCTGATGAAGGAGGTCGCCAAAGCCCCCCCGATCTCTCCGCCCATCACAAGAACCAACGTGCTGCGTATGGACAACAATTTCAAGTACGCAGTCGAGCTGTACGATTTTCTGGTGGCATACGCGAAGGACGGCTATACCATTGAATACCGAAACGTCGAAATGCAGCCCTTTGAAGAGCCGCTGGAAAATGAGATCGACGAGATCGTGGCGCTTTTGTCTTATCTGACGTACAAGTATGGGAACGATATGGGCAAAGAGCTGGAGCAGAGGTATATTGCCGAAGAGATCGCCATGCAACAGGCTGCCGAGCAAAAGCGAAAGGAGCAATTGGAGCAGCTGCGCGAGCGCGCATATGAAAGTCAAAGCTCTATGGAGCAATATTTGCTGGCGCTGGAGGAGCAGAACAGAATGCTGGAGCGGCATGCCGAGCAGCTTCGTGCGGCTGCGGAAACGCTGCAAAAGTCTGTCGATGGGGAGGCGCAAAAGCTATCGGCGGTATATTACGAGCAATGTGACCGCAGATTCCGCGAAAAGCGTGAATCTCTGATTGCTTCATATGAAGGCAAGCTGGAGGCCAAGCAAGAGGAGCTTGACCGCGCAGCGCAAAAGGCGGCACAGGATGCTGCCGAGAAGGACGGCTTGACGGCAAGATTGCATGCTCTGCAATACAGAGTAGGCGAGAGTCCTGTGGAGGATACCACAAGCAGAGAGTATATTGCGCAGCTGGAGAGAGAGCATGCTTGGTTTGTGGAAATGTTTGAAAAGAATTGGAAGCTGACCAAAAAGAGGATCCGCAAGGATATTTTATGGTCGGATCATAAAAAGAAGTCCGAATAATTGGAGAGGTACCCCATAGCAAGGGAAGGGTTGATATGCGAAAGAAACATCCGAAAATCAAATATATCGTCCTGCTGGTGCTGATCCTGGCATTTGGGCTTTTGACCGTGGCGGCCGTGTTTTTGGCGGCCCCTGACAGCGGCCTGCCCATGGATAATGCGCTTATCCCCTCGGAATCGGTGCTGGTGTTGGGCGTGCTGGCCTTGCTTTTGCCCGTTTTGCTGGTCGCGCTGATCATATCGATTCGCAAAAAGCCCAAAAAGGCGCAAAGGATCCAGGCACAGCCCGAGGCCAAGCTCAGTGCACGCCTGGACGGCAAAAAGGATCCTGCCGCGCAAAGCGCAGGTGGCAAGGGGCATGGCGGTGCAACCGGTCAAAATGAGAGAGCGGACGGAGAGAGCAGATTTTTCATGCTGACCAAGACCGATCAGATCATGAAGAAATATACGGCGCCCACGTATAGAGAGCAGCTGACGCTGC
>JAZQYT010000327.1:0-6523 GCA_045633665.1 Eubacteriales bacterium
AGTAGCAAGCCAATTCGCGTAAGGCTGATTGGGTTCCCAGCAGAAATACAGCCAAAGCTGGTCACCGCCTGCTACCTGTTCCTTCATTCTGTCAGCAAACGAACCGTACTGTTGATCCTGCAGCTTTGTAGTCAGGAACTGCGTACCGCTGACGATGCTCTTCTCTCTGGGAGTAAATGCAAACACCTTGGTACACCAGATCTGCGTATAGGGCTGCATGAAGGAAATCTGATCCATACCCTCGATGTTAATATTTGTAAAGAACGGTGCTACCATCTTATATCCGGGATACGTACCGGACAAGCGCTCACCGTTGCTTTGCAGCTTATAAAGCAGATCGGTATTGGTGGGCTCATCCACGTAGTAGAAGATTCCCTTTTCAAACCATTCGTCTTTTTGCGAAAGCATTGCATATGCACCGGCCTCATCACCGTTCATGATCTCGTTGATCATAAACGTATTGACTCTGGGGTTATCAAGATATTCCACGACACGGCTATCTCTGAGCTGGTACGGAAGAATATACGAGGAAATGCGGTTTTCCAGCATAAAATCGTAATAGATCTTGTAGATCTCTTCGGTATTCAGCTCGCTCATACCCTTCGCCGAATAACTGTTCGCAATCACCCACGGGGACATATGAATCGCTGTTTTAAGCGCTGTTTTCTCGTCCAGCGAGAAATCATACACCTTGGTATACACCTTTGCAGTCTTGATACAAGCATCCGTATCGGCATCATAGATGTTTACCGTTGCGCTGTAAAGCCCTGCCGCTTCATTCTGATCAGCCCAGACCTTTAGTACGAATCCCTGAGAATGATTCTTCGCAACGCTGACGCTACCGTTCACGGGCGGCAGCGCATCAGGGATCCAATCATTTCCCATTTTGGCGTAATGCTCGCGCAGCAACTGCGTTTTGAGTACGTTGCCCTGCTCGTTGACCATATCGGATACTTCAATGCGGATATTTCTGTCAGACGCGGTGGGTGCAACGAAAATCTGGCAGTTTTCAATGCTGTTACCTGCCATATGAATCACGTAGGTGTTCATGCCGGATGACGTGATATCGTCGTGGTACGTTTTCTCGGTCATATGGTCAAACCAGAAAAGAACGGAATCATCCTCGCTTGTTGCAGTCAGTTTGTCATAGTTGACACCGGGAACGGCATCTTCTTTCAGATTGGATCCCTCTCCGGGGCGTGTCATGTCAATATTCATATTTCCGTACGCTTCACCCGGAGTCTTGTAAAAGTCAACAGAAGCAATATAGATGCTTTCATTTCCACCCGAAGGTGCAACCAAAAAGTCAAAGCGGAACAATCTGATATCGCCCGACCAAACGGCAGAAGACAGATCGAATACGAGATATTGCCAATCGCTGTTGGTCATATCAAACACGCCGACCTTGCTCATACCGGGCGTATAGTTTTTGACAGAGCCTGCAGCATAAAACATTTCAAATGCATCCGAAGTCACGTTTTCAGCCTTGATCTTGAGTACGACGTACTTATATTCATCAGCATCCGCGGGTGAGATATTGAACTTTTTGACATAATTGGAATAGTTGAAGCAAATGAAGGGATCGTTTGCACCGTCTTTCGTTGTCAGCTTGAGTACATAGCCGCACGTTTCGTCCTTGACGATCTCAAAGTCGCACTGATTCGCTTCCGTGAGCATCTTTTTCCAGCTGAAGGATTCCTGTCCCGTAAACGTAATATGGGTCGAGGATACAGGATCATTGAATTCATTCGTTGTCGTTTGTTCCTCTGTTGTCATTTCCTCGGATGAAGATTCGGTGGTGTCTTCCGTATTCGGTTCGGTTTCAGGGGCTTGCGTTGTCGCCTCCGGAACCGCTGCGGTAGATTCTTCCGGTTCAGTATCGGGGTTGGTCGTGCAAGCTGCAAGCAGTATGCACAATGTCATCAGAAAAGCAAGAATGATAAGCGGAATCCTTGTTTTGTTCATAAAAAATCCTTTCCTCAATGCTGTTTTCTGTTCAACATTGCATGCTTGATATCCCAGAGCTTTTGTGACAGGTCCACGTAGTATTTATGAGGATTGGTAAAGCGGCGTACCTCCTCCCACATGCCTGCAATCTCTTCTCGGCAGTGAGCCTTGATGCTTTCGATATCGGGCAGCTCATAGACCTGAACTCCGTTTTCAAAGATAGGTACCATCAGCTCCGTTGCGGTATAGTCGGACATCATCTTGCGCTTCCAGGTATGCTCGGGATCAAAGATCTCGTAAGGCTGTGTGTCATCAATGATCTCATCGTGCAGGCAGATGACGTCAGCCTCGGCCTTGCCTGTGGTCTTGCCGCGCAATCTGTAGATCTTTTTGAAATGCGGCGTTGTGATCTTGCCTACGTTTTCGCTGATTTTGATCTTGGGAATGATGTTTCCTTGCTCGTCCTCCACAGCAACAAGCTTGTAAACACCACCAAATACGGGAGCGCTCAGAGATGTGATCAAACGCTCACCAACACCGAACGCATCCACGCAAGCCCCCTGACGGATCAGCTCGCGAATGATGTACTCGTCAAGAGAGTTGGAAACCACAATCTTACATTCCGTCCAACCTGCTGCATCCAGCATTTCTCTGACCTTTTGCGACAAATACGTAATATCGCCCGAGTCAAGTCTGACACCGCACTTGGTAATACCCAAGGGCTTGAGTATCTCGTTGAATGCGCGAATGGCATTCGGAACGCCCGATTCAAGCACGTTATACGTATCGATCAGCAACGTTGCGTTGTTGGGATAGATCTCGCAATAGGTTTTGAACGCTTCATACTCGGTATCAAACATCTGCACCCAGGAATGCGCCATGGTACCCGTTGCGGGAACACCGTATGCAATATCCGAGATGGTGCATGCAGTGCCGGAGCAGCCGCCGATATACGCAGCACGTGCGCCCAAGATTGCAGCATCACTTCCATGCGCACGTCTGGAGCCGAATTCGCTTATCGGTCTGCCCTTTGCTGCACGTGCAAGTCTTGCAGCCTTGGTAGCAATCAGAGACTGGTGGTTGATCATCATAAGAATGTACGTTTCAATAAACTGTGCCTCGATCGCTTTGGCACGAACCGTCATCAGCGGCTCACCAGGAAATACAACCGTTCCCTCGGGAACAGCCCAGATATCACCCGTGAATTTGAACGTACGCAGATACGCAAGGAACTCCTCACTAAAGCAATTTCTGTCTTTGAGATACGCGATATCCTCATCATCAAAATGCAGATCGTTGATATACTGAACAACCTGTTCAAGTCCCGCCACGACCGCAAAGCCGCCGTTGTCGGGATTGGATCTGTAGAACACGTCAAAATACGTGATCTTGTCCTTAAATCCGCATTTGAAATATCCGTTGCTCATGGTCAATTCATAGAAGTCGCACAGCATCGTTAGATTTCTGGATATGTCTTTCATTTGTATTCGCCTTCTTCCTGAATATTTATTGATAATATTATATCAAATACAGGTATAAAAGTCAATGATTCTCATAAGATTTCGCGATTTTTTATGACAATGCTTGCAATTCGGATATTTTGGTGATATAATGAATGCAGAATATTGTTTTTTGGGAGGTTTCCATGAAACACGGATATATAAAAGTAGCTGCAGCAGCCCCCGAGATCAGGCTTGCAGATTGCGCCTATAACGCAAATGTACTGGCAGATACAGCGCGTTGTGCTTATGAGCAGGACGGTGTGCGCGTCATTGCATTCCCCGAGCTTTGTCTGACAGGCGCTTGCTGCGGAGATCTTTTTTATCAAAGCACCTTGATCACAGGTGCCAAAGACGCGATCGCGCTTTATCTTGAATGCACAGCTGATTTGGATATGGTGAGCATTGTCGGTCTGCCCATGGTGATGAACGGCAAGCTTTATAATTGCGCTGCGGTTTGCTGCGCGGGTACGCTGCTCGGCATCGTACCTGCAAGCAAGGCCAACGGCCGCTATTTTGCATCACTCAACGATTCCGCTTATGCGTTTGATCCGTTTGGGGACGGCATGCAGGCTTGCAATTTCGGCAACAATACGATATTTTCCTGCACTTCCATGCCCGAGCTCAAGATTGGTGTTTGCGTCGGTGAAGACGATTCGGAGGGCCTTTGCGCTGCAGGTGCGACCTTGATCTGCAGGCTTGACGCCACGCCCGTACGCGTTGGTCAGACCGAAAAAGTAGTTGCAAATTCGCAATATTTGTCCGATATATATCACTGCGCATATCTGTTTGTCAACGCAGGAAGAGGCGAATCCACCACGGATGCAGCCTTTGGAGCGCAATCCCTGATCGCAGAAAACGGCAACCTGCTTGCGCGTCGTAAGCCCTTCGATTTTGATCGCGATTATATCGCGACCGAGATCGACGTACACATGCTGACCGCTGAGCGCTGCAAGGATGCAGCGTTTACCAACAAGACGGGCAACCGCGAATATGCAGAGATCGATTTTGACCTTGGCTACTGCGACACGATGCTGACAAGACGCGTCAACGCACTTCCCTTTGTTCCTTGCGACGGTGCAGATTTCGCCACCATTTTGCGCATTCAGTCCGAAGGCTTACGTGCAAGAATCAAGGCAGCACACGCTGATACGCTGGTGCTTGGTATTTCGGGCGGTCTTGACTCCACGCTTGCGCTTTTGGTAGCCGTGGATGCGCTGAAATCCCTGAATATGCCGGCAGACAAGCTGATCTGCATTACCATGCCGGGATTTGGCACGACAAGCAGAACCAAGAACAACGCGACCGTGCTTTGCGAGCAGCTGGGAGTTGATTTCCGCGAGATCCCGATCGGTGAGTCGGTTGCGCTGCACTTCAAGGACATCGGACACGATCCGAGCAATCATAATGTCGTATATGAAAACAGTCAGGCAAGAGAGCGCACACAGGTGCTTATGGACGTGGCAAACGGCTGCAATGGCCTTGTCGTCGGCACGGGCGACCTTTCCGAGTCGGTACTTGGTTGGGCGACCTACAACGGTGACCATATGTCCAACTACAGCGTCAACTGCGGTGTTCCCAAAACGCTTGTGCGCAGACTGGTAGGCTTTGCGGCTGACCGCTACAAGGCAAATGGCCAGACCGCTTTGGCAGACGCTTTGTACGACGTGCTCGGCACGCCCGTCAGCCCCGAGCTGCTGCCTGCAAACGAAAACGGCAGCATCGCGCAAAAGACAGAGGATCTGGTCGGCCCTTACGAGCTGCACGACTTCTTTATTTACTATGCGCTGCGTTACGGCTTTGCTCCCACAAAGCTCTACAGACTTGCGCGTTATGCGTTCGACGGCAGCTACGACGACGCAGAGATCAAAAAGTGGCTCAAGGTGTTCGCACGCCGCTTCTTTACCCAGCAATTCAAGCGCTCCTGCATGCCCGATGGCCCTGCAATCAGCGTCATCACAGCCTCTCCCCGCGGCGGCCTTTGCATGCCCTCCGACGCAGCATTTGCCCTGTGGATGAGTGAGATCGAGGGGCTTTGATCCCAGTGGACAGTCGAGGACGCCTGTCCCTACTACGTAATCACCCCTACGGCATATCCGGAATAAATTAATTATCCCCAAATCACTTCGCTAACACTTGTAGGGGCGATCAGCGATCGCCAGTTCCCGCAACGATAAGTTATCGTAGAGTGTCAACTTAAGACTTCAATCAGGACACTATGGGCGTCATTCGATTCGGATGACGCTCTTTTTTGTTCTATTACATCAAAAATTTCCTCTTTTTTTAAAAAACATCTTGCAAAACACGCAAAGATACTGTATAATGTATGTTGACTATATATGTTCTCTAAAAAAATGTACATATTTCAATTCAGGAGGAAACACAAATGAATCAACGCTATGAATCCGCAAAGCAGATCTACGCTAAGTACGGTGTTGACACCGAAGCTGCGATCTCCAAGCTTTCCGACATTCGCATTTCCATGCACTGCTGGCAGGCAGACGACGTTCTTGGTTTCGAGAACAACGGCCCTCTGACCGGTGGTATTCAGACTACCGGTAACTATCCCGGCAGAGCAACCGGTCCCGATGAGCTGTTTGCAGACCTTGAAAAGGCTCTCTCTCTGATCCCCGGTACCCACAAGATCAACGTTCACGCAAACTACGCAATCTTTGAGGATGGCGAATTTGCTGACAGAGACGCGCTTGAGCCTAAGCACTTCCAGAAATGGGTAGACTTCGCTAAGAAGCACGGCATGGGTCTGGACTTCAACCCCACCTACTTCTCTCACCCCAAGGCAAACGGCCTGACCCTTTCCTCTCCCGACGAGGAGATCAGAAAGTTCTGGGTAAGACACGGTATCTGCTGCATGAAGATCGCTGAGTACTTCGCAAACGAAACCGGCTATCCCTGCGTTATCAACTTCTGGACCGGTGACGGATTTAAGGATATCCCCGCTGACCGTATGGGCCCCCGTATGAGATACGCGCAGTCCCTGGACGAGATCCTGGCTTGCGGCTACGACAAGACCAAGGTTTATCCTTGCGTTGAGTCCAAGGTATTCGGTATCGGCGTTG
>JAZQYT010000328.1:0-3762 GCA_045633665.1 Eubacteriales bacterium
GTATGCTCCTCCCGTTTGGCTAAGGGGTTTGTATCAATACGGGACAAGGCTCGTGCGCCTTGTATGCGCGCACGTACTCGCAAAGCCAACGGTAATAAAGATCACCGTGGCCGCCCTGCATGGGCTCGATGTCGCGGCTGAATTCCTGATTGAAATTGTCGGTAAAAACGTATCTGCCGTCCACGCAGAACAGCTGCGCGCACCATTCGTTCCACCAGGTCAGCGTTACAATCTTGGGATGGACGTCAAAGGCGGTCTGCCATTGGGCGTTCCAGAAGCGGCCGCCCTGTCTGCCATGCGCGGTGGTCATGTCTGACATGTATGTGGCCTGCATTGCCACGGATACGCCCACGTGCTCGGCCTGTCCATCCGCATCATAGCAAACCGTGGCTCGGTTGTCGGGCTCAAGATAGCTCCATTGCCCTGTGCGAACCCTGCCCTGCAAGCCGTACATGCCGCGCGTGGTAAAGAGGTCGGTTTCGCTGGTTTTGCAGTTCCAATGCAGGATAAAGGGCTTGCCGTCGCGATAGACGAAGCAATCCTTCCATTTCTCCTGCCCGTAAAATTTCTCGTAAAACACGGGGAAGGCGTCGGGGGAGTTGGGCCACATGACCACATAAGGCGTTTTGAGCCCCTCGGCACGCATCTCGATGATGGTATCAAGCAGCGCGATGGAGGAGTATTCCACGTGGCTGTCCCAGAATTGCTTGTGCTTGACCGTACCGCCGTCCACAAAGGTAAAGTCCGCGATCAGAAAATCCACGCCTGCCTGTTGCAAAAGCGTCAGATTGCGGCGCAGCGCCGCCTTGTCGGTTGAGCGGTAATAGCCCTGCGCGGGCTTGCCCCAATAATGAAAGGCACCGATATCGTTGTGCTGCTCGCTTGCATCTCCAAAGCCGTATTGCTCACTCCAGCCGTATTTTTCGGTCATTTCGGTGACGTTCGGCACGTGACCGATCGCCCCTTCTCCGCTGCCAAGCACGGCGTTGAACCACATGGTGTAGCAAATGCCCACCAGATCTGTGCGATTGGTAATATCAAGACCGTAATTCATATCGGAATTCCTCTCAAAGCAAAATTTCCAGCATTCTTGCCTGCACATCTTCAGAAAATTCCACGTGCAGCACGCCATCCTGCAGCGAGCAGGGAATGGTGTGCTCGGGGGCGGTGGGATAGACAATGCGTACCGATTTGGGCGCGTATGCCGAGAGCGGGATCTTCACTTCTCTTTGTCCGCCCAGGTTCCAGACCGCCAGCAAAAGCTTGTTGCCGTCCGTCAGTCCGCTTGCCACCAAGGTCTTGCCAAAGCTTGTCAGTCCCAGCGGCATATAGGGAACAGCGGTCTTTTTGAAGGGAATGATACTGTCATAGAACGCAATCCCTTCGGCGATCAGGTCAAGCTTGCGCTGATCCAGCAACTCTAAGTGGCTGGCTAAGTGAATGCGCCCGAGAAAGCTGTTGACCATGTTCATGATGACCTGCTCGTCGGGAATATTCTCGTTTACCCACTCTGCCGTGGCAGTAAAGCCGGGCTTGTCTGTGCCGACGGGATAGCTCCAAACGGCCGCCTGCTCGGGAATGACGGCAGACAGCACGTTGCCTGCAATATAGGGGTAGTGGACGTAGCTTGTCTGGTCGGAGGTGGAAACGATCGAGAAGTGGGAAAGCGTGCCGTAGTCCATGCGCATGCCGCCCGAGGAGCAGGTTTCAAACAGCACGTTCGGGAAACGTGCGCGGATCGAATCGATCCATGCAAGGTACGCGCGTGCGTGGCTCTCAAGACCTTCACCCGGAGTCAGCGCGTCAAGATCCGTGCCGATGCCGCAGTCCTGGTTGAAGTCCATTTTGATGTAGTCCGCACCGTAGTCCTCTACCATGCGGCGGATGGATTCGGTCATGTATGCGATTACCTTGGGGTGTCTGTAGTCAAGGAAGTAACGGTTCATGACCGCGATTCTCTTGCCGTGACGCGTAAGGAAGCAATCGTCGTCGTAAAGGTCCAGCATTTCGGCACATTTGACGCCAATGATCTCAGGCTCGATCCAAAGCCCCGCCTTCATGCCAAGCGAGCGGATGTAATCGGTAGTTTCGCGCACGCCGAGCGGAAAACGCTTTTGGCTCTGTTTCCAATGCCCCACGTAAGGGTAAATGATATTGCCGTCCTCCTCGTTGTGCCAACCGCAGTCAATGACGTAGTATTTGACGCCCAGCTTGCTGATCACGGGCGCATACTTGCGCGTATTTTCAGCCGAGGGGCTGTCCCAGGAAAGGTGCATGTATTCGTTGAAGATCGAGGGCAGGTCAGCGTCGGGTGCGCACTTGCCCGCAATGTGCCTGCGGTGGCGCGTGGCGTTGGCAAGCAGGTCGTCAAGTCCCTTGCCAAAGGCCAGAGAAACGGGTACCGTGTCGTAGCTCTGATTCGGTAAGAGCTGCTTGCTCCATGCACCGTGCGAGGCGTTTGCACCACCTAAATAGAGGTAAAGCGAAGCACCCATGGTGCCGATCTCGTAATACCAGGAATTGCTGCTCTCGATCTGGAAGAGCAACGAATTTTGCGTGTCCGCATCGGTCAGAATGCCCTGCGGAAGCGCTTCCTTGGTCGACCATGCGCCCACGTTGGCAAAGGATACGCGCTCCTGCCGCTGGCCAAGATGGGCAAAAAGTCCAAGCTCGTGCAGCGTTTGCACCACGGGCTGGCATTCAGTGTGGTGGCTTTGCGCAAAGCGCGTAAATTGCAGCTGCGCGGTCTTGGTGATCGGGGCAAAGCCCGCCAGCACAAAGGCCGAGACCTCCTCCAATACGATCGGCTCTGCCGTGCGGTTGATCACGCGTGTGCGTATCTGCACACCGTTGGTGTCTGCGTGCATTGAAAAGGTGGTAATCGTGCGCACAAGATCACTCTCTTGCGCGATTTCCAAGTAGCTCTCGGTTTGCTTATGGCTGACATAACGCAGCTTTTTGCCCTCGGAAGAGTTGATCATCTTGATGCCAAGGTGCGTATCCTTGATCTCGCCCGCGATCTGCACCTCACAAAAAGGGGCACGGTCAACAAGCGCGACTCCTGCAATCTCTGTCAGAAAAACGTGCTCGTTTTCGATACAAAAGCGTAAATGTCCGAATTCAATCATCATGATAAAACCTCCAAAGGTGATTTCCTGCGTCCATTATATCATAAAGATCACCGAATTTCAATCATTTTTCGGCATAAGATCGGGAGAAAAGGCATGTGTTTTTGCAGGGATGGAATCACTGCGGGGAATATCCTTCTCTGCGCATCGCGACAGGTTACGTAATCAGCCCCTACGGACGACGAATCGCGTATCCACGGGGCGTGGCGATCATAAACTGCTCTTGGGCGGGGAGTAGTACTTTCCTTAACTTAATAGCATTGCTCCGGGGGATCAGCGCTGCCCTGTGCCAAGCGCAGGGGGAGAGCGAATCCAAACGGTTTCTGCGTGTTTCAGCCCATAACAAAAGCAGAAGCCTTAATAGACTCCTGCTTTGGTTTAATTTTCCGCAGCCCGAAGAATAGGCTGCTTTTGGGCTCCTTCTCATAAGGATGTTTACAAATTGTAGGGACCGGCGTCCTCGACGGTCCGCAACACATAATTTTCGGCAGAGATATTTTTTTCTCTGCGAATTTGTGCTATAATGGGGTGGGTGATAACGATGGATGAATTAAAAAAGAGAAAAACACCAAGATATCAAAGTTTTGACTACAATAGTGTTGGGGGATATTTCATAACGATTTGTACGCAAAAC
>JAZQYT010000329.1:0-2066 GCA_045633665.1 Eubacteriales bacterium
GGGGTGGACCGTTTGGGTGGCGGTGGGCGAAAACTTTCATCCTGCGGGGGTGGACCGTTTGGGTGGCGGCGGGCGAAAACTTTCATCCTGTGGGGGGGGATCTGTTTGGGTGGCGGTGGGCAAAAACTTTCATCCTATTGAGCGCAACCGTATGATGTCGTTTTTTGCTGATAAATGCGCACTTTCCCTTGAAATCATTGACATTTTTCGCGATATATGATATAATGAATTATCTATTTTCATTACCCCCAAAAGGAGTATTTTTATGGTCATTACAGACGTTTTAGATAACAACGCGCGACTGTATGCGGACGAGGTCGCCTTGGTGGAGATCAACCCCAAATTCGAGCCGCAGAGCCGCATTACCTGGCGCGATTACGCGCTGATGCAGCCCGAGCCCGGCCAGCCCTTCCGTCGCGAGATCACCTGGGAGCAATTTTGGAAGCGCGCCAACCGCTTTGCCAATCTCCTTCTCTCCCGCGGCTGCCGCAGAGGTGATAAGGTTTCCATTCTGATGATGAACTCTATCGAATGGCTGCCCATCTATTTCGGTATTCTCAAGGCGGGCGCGGTTGCCGTTCCGCTCAACTACCGCTATACTGCGGATGAAATTAAATATTGCCTTGACAAATCCGACAGCTCCATGGTCATCTTCGGTCCCGAATTTATCGGCCGTATGGAGGCCATCAGCGATCGCATTCCGCGCGTGCGCCATCTCTTTTACGTAGGCGAGGATTGCCCCGCATTTGCGGACAGCTATGATAAAATGATCGCATACTGCACCTCCCGTCAGCCCGACATTACGCTCTCGGAGGACGATGACGCGGCTATTTACTTCTCGTCCGGCACGACAGGCTTCCCCAAGGCTATCCTGCACGCGCACCGCTCTTTGACGCACGCCATGTTGACCGAGCATAACCACCACGCGCAGACGCACGACGACGTATTCCTTTGCATTCCGCCCCTCTACCACACGGGCGCGAAGATGCACTGGATGGGCAGCTTTTTCGCAGGCGGCAAGGCTGTGCTGCTCAAGGGCGTGAACCCCGAGTGGATCTTGAAGGCAGCATCCGATGAAAAATGCTCGATCGTTTGGCTCTTGGTACCGTGGGCGCAGGACATTCTGGATGCGCTGGAGAGAGGCGAGCTGAAAATGGAGGACTATGACCTCTCTGCTTGGCGCTTGATGCACATCGGTGCGCAGCCCGTCCCCCCCTCGCTGATCAAGCGTTGGCTGGAGGTATTCCCCAATCACCAGTATGATACCAACTATGGGCTTAGCGAATCCATCGGTCCCGGCTGCGTACACCTTGGCGTGGAAAACGTGGACAAGGTGGGTGCAATTGGCAAAGCAGGCTACGGTTGGAAGACACGCATCATTGATGCTTTGGGCAGAGCCGTGGCACGCGGCGAGGTTGGCGAGCTTTGCGTCAAGGGCCCAGGCGTCATGAATTGTTATTATAACGATCCCGAAGCCAGCGCAGAGGTGCTGCGCGACGGCTGGCTGCTCACGGGCGACATGGCCATGGAGGATCCCGACGGCTTTATTTACCTGGTTGACCGCAAAAAGGACGTCATTATCACAGGCGGAGAAAACCTGTACCCCGTGCAAATCGAAAACCACATCCGTGCGCATGCCGCAGTCAAGGACGTGGCGGTCATCGGCTTACCACACGAGCGCCTTGGCGAGATCGCAGCAGCCATTATCGAGTTTAAGGAAGGCTGCAGCACTACCGAGCAGGAGATCGAAGAATTCTGCGCAACGCTTCCGCGCTATAAGCGTCCGCGTAAGATCATTTTCGCCACCATCCCCCGTAATCCCACTGGCAAGATCGAAAAGCCCAAGCTGCGCGAGCAGTACTGCGGCGGTAGCCTTGTGGAAAAGCAAATACAGCACTGATAAGGAGATTTTTACATATGTCTAAAAAGCTTATGCTCGGTAATGCAGCCGTTGCACGCGGTGCATACGAGGCAGGCGTGCGCGTGGTATCCTCTTACCCCGGCACTCCCAGTACCGAGATCACAGAAAGCATTGTGCAATACCCCGAGATCAACGTGGAGTGGGC
>JAZQYT010000330.1:0-8584 GCA_045633665.1 Eubacteriales bacterium
CTGTTGTTTTGTGCAGATAGGTCTCTTTTTTTCGGTCAATAATAAAATATAACATATCAAAAAATTCACAGGAGGAAATGCAATGAAGTTTTATTGCACAGACAAAGAAGCGGTCCTTGAGAAGCTTGGCGCAAACGTTGAGGGCTTGACCTCTGCAGAAGCGCAAAAGCGTCTGGAGGCCAACGGTAAGAACAAGCTTGCCGCAGCAAAGGGTAAATCCATCATTCGCAGATTCTTGGAGCAGCTGGCCGATCCTATGATCATCATTCTGCTGGTTGCTGCAGCCATCAGCGGTGTGCTGGCATTTGTCGAGAACGAGGGCTTTACCGACGTGATCATCATCCTTGCAGTCGTTATCATCAACGCAGTGCTCGGTGTTTACCAGGAAAGCAAGGCTGAAAAGGCGATCGAAGCTTTGCAGGAAATGTCGGCAGCAACGTCCAAGGTGCTGCGTGACGGCAAGGTACAGGTCATCCACAGCGAGGATCTGGTCGTAGGTGACATCATTCTGCTTGAAGCAGGCGATGCCGTTCCCGCAGACGCAAGAATCCTTGAAAACGCATCTCTGAAGGTTGAAGAGGCTGCGCTGACAGGTGAAAGCGTTCCCGTTACCAAGTTTATTGACACCATTTATCTCAAAGAAAACGAAAAAGACGTTCCCCTGGGCGACCGCAAGAACATGCTGTACATGGGCTCGACCGTTGTTTACGGCCGCGGTACTGCAGTTGTGACCGCGACAGGCATGGAAACCGAAATGGGTAAGATCGCAGGCGCGCTCTCCGAGGCAGAAGAGGGACAGACGCCTCTGCAGCTCAAGCTCGCACAGCTTTCCAAGATCCTTACTTGGCTGGTGCTTGGCATCTGTGTGGTCGTATTTGCCGTACAGGTTATCCGCGAGGGTAACTTCAGCTTTGCAGACACCATTCTTCCCTCCTTTATGGTTGCCGTTTCTCTGGCAGTTGCCGCAATTCCCGAAGGTCTTGCAGCAGTCGTCACCGTCGTGCTTTCGATCGGTGTCACCAACATGTCCAAGCGTAACGCTATCATCCGCCGCCTGACCGCCGTTGAAACGCTGGGCTGCGCGCAGATCATCTGCTCGGATAAGACAGGTACGCTGACGCAGAACAAGATGACCGTTGTTGACCACTTTGGCGACAACGAGCAGTATATTGCCAAGGCTATGGCGCTTTGCTGCGACGCAGAGCTTGACCGTGACGGTGGTGTGACCGGTGAACCCACCGAGGCCGCTTTGGTCGTTTGGGCCGATAAGCTTGGCATGAAGAAATACGACCTGAAAGCATCCGCTCCCAGATGCGGTGAGGCTCCCTTTGACTCGGGCAGAAAGATGATGTCCACCGTGCATACCGAGAACGGCAAAACCGTTCAGTACACCAAGGGCGCGCCCGACGTTGTCATCGGCAAATGCACGCATTACCTCAAGGACGGCGTGGCCGTTCCCATGACCGAAGAATACAAGAACTCCATCCTCACAGCAAACAAGGCAATGGCAGACAAGGCGCTGCGCGTGCTGGCTTGCTCCGAGCGCGTATGGAACACACAGCCCGAAAGCTTTGAGGCTGACTATCTTGAAACCGACCTTTGCTTCGTTGGCCTTTGCGGCATGATCGACCCCGTTCGTCCCGAGGTCAAAGACGCAATCGTACAGTGCCGCGGTGCGGGCATCCGTCCCATCATGATCACGGGTGACCACGTTGATACTGCAGTTGCAATCGCCAAGGAGCTCGGCATTATCACCGAAGAAACCTACGCGATCACAGGCGCACAGCTCAACGACATGGACGACGCGGAATTTGAGTCCAAGTTCATGAACATCAGCGTTTACGCACGCGTACAGCCCGAGCATAAGACCAGAATCGTCAATGCTTGGCGCAAGGCAGGCTACGTGACCGCTATGACCGGTGACGGTGTCAACGACGCTCCCTCTATCAAGTCCGCAGACATCGGCGTTGGTATGGGTATTACCGGTACCGACGTTACCAAGAACGTAGCAGACATGGTGCTGACCGACGACAACTTTGCGACCATCGTAGGTGCCGTTGAGGAAGGCCGCCGTATTTACGACAACATCCGTAAGGCGATCCAGTTCCTGCTTGGCTCCAATATGAGTGAGGTCATTTCGATCTTTACCGCAACGCTGCTCGGCTTTACCATTCTCGAGCCCGTACACCTGCTTTGGATCAACCTTGTGACCGACTGCTTCCCTGCTCTGGCACTTGGTATGGAAAAGGCAGAGCCCGACATTATGAACCGTAAGCCCAGAGATGCAAAGGCAGGCGTCTTTGCAGGCGGTATGGGTGTGGATATCCTTTATCAGGGCGTGCTGGTTTCGATCCTGACGCTGGCATCCTACTTTATCGGTCACGCTATTGCAGGCGAGGCTGCAAACGGTGACCACGGCATGACCATGGCTTTCCTGACCATGTCCATGGCCGAGATCTTCCACAGCTTTAACATGCGTTCGCAGCGCGGCAGCATTTTCAGACTGCCCTCTCAGAACTGGGTACTGTGGCTTGCAGGCGCAGGTGCGCTGCTGGCAACTACGCTGGTTTGCGAGATCCCCTTCTTGGCAAACGCATTCGGCTTTGCTTCCGTTGGTATCGTGGAATATGCGATCGCAATCGGCCTTGGCCTTACTATGATCCCCGTAGTCGAGATCGTCAAGTTGATCCAGAGAACTGTTGCAAAGAGAAAAGAAAAGTAATTCAATATAAGCAAAAGCGGCCGTCGCAAGACGGTCGCTTTTTTGGTCAAAGCAAACGTAGGGGAGGATATCATCCTCCCCTACAACAAATCAAAGCATCTGATATGCAATCTCCGCGCAGTTGATCACCTTTTCGGCCAGCATCCCTTTATTGTAATAATAATGATTTGCCGCCTCGTAACCGACGTGCGGATTTTTTTGCATCAGGACATACAGATCCAACGCGTTTTGCTGCTCCTCTTTTGCAATCATACGCATTTGCTCCCGATCGTCTGCATCCCTTGCGAGAATAAAGCGTACCTGCGCATAACAGGAGGCAAAAATCGCATCTGCCGCTTCTGCCATTTGCTTATATTCGCAATCGGGCATATCCTTGAGCAGCTCCACGCCTTTGTGCCACCCCTCGAAAAGCTGCTGCCACAGCTCTGCATATACCTTTCGCGGATAAATGGCACGCCAGGTATCCAGATCGTCATATGCATAGCAGGTCATGGTTGCGGCATGGCCGCTCGGACTTGCATAAAGCAGATTGGATGGGCCGGCGTTTTGCGGCCCGAAATACAGGCTGCGCAGATCAAACGGAAACGCGGAAAACGCCTTGGAAAACGCCTTGGCAGAGGCTTTTACGATATCGGAATAGTCACCAAATTCACGCACCAGCAGTGTGTCGTAGGCTTGCTCCGAAGGATCGCGCAGACATTCGGAGGCAATTTTGAGGTTGATGGAGGGATAACCGCCAAGCGTCCAGGAAAGCATCAGATGCTCCACACCCGCGCTCCCAAGTCCGATCATATGCTCACGGATCAGATCAAACACGGGCAGATACGGCAGCGTGCTGCACTCCCAGCTTGTGTTGACCTGCACCTTGGCGCAAACCTGATGCCCGCGCGCCCTTGCATACTCCCACACGCGCTTGGCAAGCGGTGCGGGACCGGGGACGGATATACTGTAATCACGCACGCAGCCGCGCACGCCTCCACGTTCAAATTCCAGCATAGCTTCGCTGTTGCTCTGCATGATGATCTCGGGCGGCAAAAGGTCAATGCACGCACGCATTTGCTGCTCGGTCATAAAGTCATCCCATGCCCACGTCCAGGCGATGGTGCGCATGGTAGGATCGACCGCTCTTGATTCCTCGGAAATGGCGCACAGCACCTCGGCAATCAACCGCTCGATCGGAATATTGCGGCACACGGGGCATTCTTCCCCTGACATTTTGGATTTACAATGCGTCAGGTTTTCCGAGCAAGTGATCACGAAAAAGCCACCCAAGCCGGGAGCGCTCTCGCACAGCGTGCGCACAGCCGAGCGAAGATACGCCATGACCGCAGGATTTTGCGTGCAAAGCGCGCTATAATCAGCATCGCGCCTGCCAAGCAGCTCGGGATGCGCGTCAAAGAACGCGTTGGGCATGCATCGCGGCTCGTTTAAGTACAAATAGACCTTGATATCATACGCAGCCGCACGCGCGATCAGCTCGCGCAAGCGAGCCTGCCGATCCTGCCAGCCCTTGCTGTAGCTTTGGTCAAACGGAAACGGCACCAGCTGATAAAGCAGCGCGGGCAGCCAGATGGCATTGACGCCAAGGTCGCGATACATGGCAAGCATGGCATCGGGATAGGAAAGCGAAATATCTCGGTCAAGTGCCGTGGCGTACAGTCCGCAATAGGAATAGATCAGGCGTAAGCCGTCCCCCTGCCCGCTGCTCTCCTCCTTGCGATTTGCCGTTCTAAAAAATGAAAACGGTGCTTGGCCGTCAAACAGGTCGGCAAAATGCGTCTGCATCAGCGATCTGATCGCCTCAAGCTGCTTTTTTTGCGCCGAGTCAAGCACGGGGAGCGTGATCGGCTCACAATAAGGCTTGAAATCTCCCAGCTTAATACCGAAAAAATCATCCTCCTTGAGCGTAATCGCCAGCTGCTCCTCGCTCATGTCCAAAAGCCTCAACAAATTCTCATAGGGCAAGATCTGCCATGCGTTGCGAATGGTGGTGATATATCCCCTGCTTTGCCAATCGGGGCAGCACCTCTGCTTTGGCAATCCCATGTCCTGCGCGGCACGCTCTATTTCACCAAGCGGCAGCGCCAACGCGCACGCGATACGCTCTGCGGGTACGGTTTCCCACATGCGAAACACGGCCGCATGAAAACGGCTGGGAAAATGTGCAAGCTGCACGTGCATATCAGGGCGCACTGGCGGCAATTTGGAATACGGCATAAGTACCTCCAAAAAAATCATTCAAGTGTATTATAACACACAATTCAAGCTTTTGCAAGGAGAGTTCGGGCAGATTTTGCTTTATCTTGGTGAAATGACTTGCAAAATGCTGCGCGGTGTGCTAAAATAAGGATATCAACATACAGGAGGTTTCCCCCTATGGATTTTAATGTCAACCATCCCATACTGTTTGTCATTGTGGGAGCCATTATCGCATTGGTATTGGCACAATCCGTCTTTTTCTTAGTCCGTGCAGTCAAGCGTGCAAAGCAGCTCGGCATTGCAAAAGGCACCATCAGTAAAACCATCTCTGCGGCAGCGCTGTTCACCATTGCACCGGCGGTGGCCGTTCTGGTAGGTGTCATTGCGCTGTCCAAAAGCCTTGGTCTGGCACTTCCCTGGCTGCGGCTTTCGGTCATCGGTTCAATCACGTATGAAACCGTGGCTGCAGGCAATGCGCTGGAGGCTGCGGGCATGGGAGCAGGTACGACCGTAACCGATCCTTCCATCTTTGTCACCATTGCCTGGGTTATGACCGTGGGCATCGGGGCAGGCCTTGTTTTCGTTCCCTTTGTTACCAAAAAGCTGCAAAGCGGCATGTCCAAGATCGGCATGAAGGACAAAAAATGGGGCGAGATCTTCAACAATGCCATGTTTCTCGGTATGATCTCTGCCTTCCTTGGCTACGTGTTCTGTGACGTCGGTTTAATCGTCAAGGGCGACACCTCGGGGCTGATCCCCGTGTGCGTTATGGCTGTTTCGGCCATCGTCATGGCGGTGCTGGGCTTGCTTGCCACCAAAACGAAGATCCGCTGGCTGACCGACTACGCGCTGCCTGCCAGCTTAGTCGTCGGTATGGCGAGTGCCATTCCCTTTACTGCTTGGCTCGGAGGAGGTGTTTGATATGAAGAAGAATATGTCTTATATGGAAAGCGTTCATCATTACGGACGCATCTGGGGCATTGTGGTTGGCGCTGTGCTGCTGCTTTTCCCTCTCGCAGTTTCTTTTATCTTCCAAACCATGCCCAACTGGAAGGTGCTTTTGGGCGGTGTGATCGCTACGGCTCCCATGTACTGGGCGGTCGGTATCGTCGAGATCTTTACTTACGTCCCCATGCTTGGCGCGGGCGGCACTTACCTTTCCTTTATCACGGGTAACATTTCCAACTTAAAGCTGCCCTGCGCCATTGACGCTATGGAGCGTGCAGGCGTCAAGGCCAGCGACGAGGAGGGCGAGGTCATTTCTACCATTGCGATCGCAGTTTCCAGTATCGTCACCACGCTGATCATTCTGCTTGGTGTGATCTTTATCGTACCGCTGACGCCCGTTCTCAATTCCCCCATTCTTGTTCCCGCATTTGATATGATCCTGCCCGCCTTGTTCGGAGGCCTTGCGGTCGTGTTCATTTCCAAGAATCTCAAGCTCTCGATCGCGCCCGTCATTCTCATGCTGGTGCTGTTTATCTTTGTCCCTGCGCTCAATGCGGGTACGGTTGGCATTATGGTACCCGTAGGCGTGGTCGTAACCGTGATCTATGCGAGAATCCTTTACAAGAAGGGAGTGCTTTGATCTATGTGGGCCATTCCTTTTGCAGTTGCTCTGCTGATTTTTGTAGCAATTATTCTCTTCCGTGCGCTGGATTTCAAGCCCAAGGCGCAGCCGCCCGTGGACGAGACGCCCGTGGAATTTGACCGCGAGCGTGCCACCGAGGCACTTCGCACGCTGGTACGCTGCAAGACAGTCTCCTACCGCGATCCTGCACTTGAAGACGACGCGGAATTTGAAAAGCTGATTGACTCTCTTCCCTCTCTTTATCCAAGCGTTTTTGCGACCTGCACCATGCAGCGCATGCCCGATCGCGGTTTGCTCTTTCATTGGAAAGGCAAGACCGATGGCAATCCTGCCGTGCTGATGGCGCACTACGACGTCGTTCCGGTCAACGAGGACGCCTGGGACGTCCCCGCATTCGAGGCCATTTTGAAGGATGGCTGCGTATGGGGACGCGGCACGCTTGACACCAAGGTCACCTTCAACGGCATTCTGTTTGCGGCAGATACGCTGATCTCCCAGGGCTTCACCCCCGAATGTGACGTGTATTTTGCCTTCTCGGGAGGCGAAGAGGTCAACGGCAAGGGTGCTGTGCATATCGTGGACTATTTTGAGCAGAACAAGATCGAACCTGCATTCGTGCTGGACGAGGGCGGTGCCGTGGTGGAAAACGTGTTCCCAGGTGTAAAAGCCCCCTGCGGCATGATCGGCATTGCTGAAAAAGGCATGATGGACGTCAAATATACCGTCAAATCGGGCGGAGGTCACGCATCCGCTCCTAAGCCGGGCGCACCTGTTGATCGCCTGAGTAAGGCATGCGTGCGCATGGTAGGCCATCCGTTCAAGGCAAAGCTGACGCCCCCCGCTGCCAAGATGTTTGACACACTCGGCCGTCATTCCTCCTTCGTTTACAAGGTTATTTTCGCCAATATCCGTCTGTTTTTACCCGTGCTTGATATGATCTGCAAGAAGGGCGGTGGTGAGCTGAATGCGCTGATGCGCACCACGGTTGCCTTTACCCAAATGCAGGGCTCGTCAGCCTCCAACGTCATTCCGCCTGAGGCCTCGCTCGTGTCCAATATCCGACTCAATCCCGCGGATGATATGGACTCGGCTCTTGCCTACATTAAAAAGACGGTAAAGGACGAAAACGTGGAAGTTACCTGCCTGCATGGCATGAACCCCAGCCGCATCTCGCGCACCGATTGCGCAGGCTGGGATAAGGTAGCAAGCGCGGTTGCATCCACCTGGAAGGGCTGTATTGTATCCCCCTATCTCATGGTGCAATGCTCGGACTGCCGCCATTGGGGACGCATTTCGGATCGCGTCTACCGCTTCTCCGCCATGGACCTGACAAGCGCAGAGCGCGCCACAATCCACGGCAATAACGAAAAGATCAAACTTGAAACGCTGCACCATTCGGTTGAGTTCTTTATCAGATTGATCAAGAAGTGTTGATTATAACAACAAAAAAGAGGTTGTCGATGGGGCTGCGGAATAAGCGGAAAAATAACAGGAATTTGTTCGATTTAGAGCAGGTTCCTGCTATTTTTTCTTATCCAAAATGTGAAAGAGCAAAGCCCCCTCTGTCGCTTCGCGCCATCTCCCCAAGGGGAGAAAGGGATTAGTTGCCCTATGGAAAGGATGGCTTAAAAGGGTCCAGAGCGGTTTTATGGGAACCTCATCCACCGCAACCGCGTCGAGCCTTTCGCGGATGATCCGCGAAATTCTCTTCCGCTGCGGTCCCCCTTCCCCAGCGGGGCAAGGCTTTTTTCGCGCATCCTCGCCTTTTGTTTATCCGTTTGGATGAGAGTTTTGTTCGCTATCCGTCTTGTTACGCCATATGACAAAGGGCAACTATGACAAGCCTTGCCCCGCTGGGGAAGGTGGCGCCGCAGGCGACGGATGAGGTCCCCATAAAATCGCTCATAGCCCTATTAAACCGTCCATCCCATAGGGCAACAGAACCCTTGCTCCCTTCGGGGAGGTGTCGCGAAGCGACGGAGGGGATAAAACTATTGAATGTCATATCCTTCACATCTTTAATAGCGAAAAGCAGAAGCCTTGCGACTTCTGCTTCGATTATATTGCCGCTA
>JAZQYT010000331.1:0-3400 GCA_045633665.1 Eubacteriales bacterium
AGGTGGCAAGGGAGTGCTGTGAGGTGACCGTGATCAACGCAATGCTTCCCGAGCAGGAAATGCTGCTGACACAGTGGTTCCACTGCGATTGCCTTGCAAACTACTACAACGTGCCCGCATGGAGCGAGGAGCATTGGCGGATCGTGGAGAATTTTGCACGCACTGCGCAAAGAAACGGCATCAATCTGCTTCTTACCCCCATTTTCACTCCCGCACTGGATACCGTCATCGGCGGTGAGCGTACCACGGTACAGCTGATTGACGTTTGCAAAAACGCTGACGAGTACACCTTCGGCTACGACAAGCTGGATCGCTGGATCGACATGTGCGACCGCGTGGGCATCAAATATTTTGAGATCGCGCACCTGTTTACGCAATGGGGCGCAGAGCACGCACCCAAGGTCATGGCAACCGTGGACGGAGAGTACAAAAAGATCTTTGGCTGGGAAACAAGCGCAACGGGCGAGGAATACAAAACTTTCCTGCGTACATTCCTAGTATCTTTCCTTGACCATATGAAGGCAAGAGGCGACGACGGTCGTTGCTATTTCCATATTTCGGACGAGCCCAACGAAATGCAGCTGGAGTCCTATAAGGCTGCCAAGGCGGTGGTGTATGATCTGATCAAGGATTACCCCATCATGGATGCGCTGTCCAACTTTGAGTTCTTTAAGCAGGGCATCGTTCCCCTGCCCATCCCCTCCAACGATCACGTAGAGCCCTTCATCGAGGCAGGCGTTCCCGGTCTTTGGACGTACTATTGCTGCGGTCAGCTTTCACACGTTTCCAACCGTATGATGGCAATGCCCCTGTGGCGCACGCGCTCGATCGGCTACCAGTTCTACAAATACGACATTGCGGGCTTTTTGCAGTGGGGTTATAACTTCTACAACACCTGCGGCTCGATCGATCCGATCAACCCGTTCCTTGACGCATGCGGTGAATACTGGGTACCTGCGGGCGACACGTATTCGGTCTATCCCGCGCAAAACGGTGAGGCAATGGAGTCGATCCGTATCCTCTCCTTCTACGAGGCGCTGCAGGACGTACGCGCCATGAAGCTTGCAGAAACGTACTACGGCAAGGACGCGGTGGTTGCCGCGCTTGAAGAAATTTTGGGCGAGATCAAATTCAGCAGATGCGCCACCGACGCAGAGACCATCCTTTCCATGCGCGAAAAGATTAACGAAATGATCGCGGCAGCGGTCAAGTAAACAATTTGGACGACCGATGATCGTCCCTACGTTGGCAAGAGAAACCATAACGAAAGCGGTTTTCTCGCGTAATCAAACAATAATCGCAGGGGACGGCGCCTCGACGTCCCGCCCGGGTACAGAGTAACACATTGTATCAGACAAGCTACTTTGCGCCTGCGCGGGACGTCGTGGGCGCCGTCCCCTGCATTCTTATTCATTTACGTTCTGCATAGATCTTGCGAGCGAAAGCGTGCCGAAAGATGCGAAAATGCATCGCCGTCGGGCAATTCGGTTCGGCTCCCGTTCGGCTATCCTTAGGTTATACTTTTATATCAAATTACACTTAACCCAAAATTCCGCGATCCAACACTCCCAGGAATCCCGTCGCGGTATAGAGGGTGTACTCTCCAAGCACCTCTCCCGTATCCGCAGGGCGAGGCATTGAGCCTTCGGTCGATACGTAAATCTTTTCCGGCACAGGCAGCACGATCAGAATTTTCTTTCCATCGCCTTCCATGCGGTAATCAATGCGCGTATTCACGTGCAGCAAATTCACCCTGACTATGCGCAGCACATCCTGTCGAATGCCCTCACCCGTGTCTGTAAACACGATGGGTGAGCTTCGGAATACGCCCGCAATCAGCTTACATTGGTATTCCTTTCCGTCTTGCTTTAACGTAAAGCTCGTTCCCTTTTGCTGGAAAAATACAGACAAATACGGTTTTTCTATATCGGACAAAACGGCTCCATGCTCTTGGCAGATCTTTTTCATGGCCGCTATAAACTGACGTCGCTTGAGAATGGCTCTGATATAAAACACGGTAAGCAGCACCGCAACTGCAAGCAATATTGCAATCAACACATACAAAACCATGATCACTCCGCCGGCAAGATTGGCAAAGGTCACGAGAAACGGGACAAACCACGTGATCATATACGAAGAGACGATATACATTATCACCACGTAGGCAATTCCCTTGATGGTCAGGAACAGTGCGCTGCGCTCTTTCTTCTTTTTCTTACCTTCTCTGATTGTTGAGATGCTGTCCGAGATCCACAAGCGGCCAAGCGACAGACGCGCCACCAAAAGCAGCGCAAGCAGCAGCACAAGTGCGATCAGCGTCACGGGGAATTTGCCGAAATCCGCGCCCATGAATGCCTGACCGATACAATCATACAGACCAAGCGGCATGACCAAGGACAAAATGACGGTCACAGCGCAATCCACGTAAAATTCAAATGAGCAAAACAACGCCCTCAGCTCTGCGCGCAGCCCGACGCCAATGCGTTTTTCCAAGTATGCCGCCTTTTCCTCAGCAGCATGCCTGTGAAGCGCAAAAATTGTGGATTCAAAGATCAAAAGCATATAGAAAACATGCCAAAGCCCAAGCAACCACAACGGGAATGCTACCCCATCCAGCATGTCCATATTCTCCAACTCACCGTCAAACACAGAGCGGGAAACAAAGGTCACAAATGCAAAAACAAAAAACAAAATAACCGATCGAAGAACAGATTTTCCAATTCGTTTGAGTAGCGATTTGTCCATAGATACCTCCGTAATCTCAATGAAAAATTGCACAAAAACATTATAACTCAAAAAAAAAAAAAATTGTCAATACTTTTCTGCAGTCAAAACAATATACAACAGGATTCAGACATTATATCCGAACCTTCCCCGAGGGTGTCATCCTTCGCTCAGGATGACACATAGTAGGATGCGTCCACCGAGTTCGACGCTCAGAATGACGCAGCCGAGGTGACAACAAAAATATTTTTTTACGGAATTGCTTTACTGCGATTCCGTTTTTTTCATTTTTTCATTTTTCATATTTGTCCTTTCCTTGCGCAAACTACTTTTGAATTCACTTTTTCGGAGGCAATTATGAAAGATTTTATAGATTCCCGTGCATATTCCAAGCAAGAGCTTTTGGACATTGTGTCGCTCTCTTTGGCCATCAAGCGCGCTATCAAGCAAGGCTATTATCCCCCTTTGATGAAGGATATGACGCTCGGCATGATCTTCCAGCAATCGTCCACGCGCACGCGCGTGTCGTTTGAGACTGCCATGAGCCAGATGGGCGGCCACGCCCAATATCTCGGCCCCGGCATGATCCAGCTGGGCGGTCACGAAACCATTGAGGATACGGGGCGCGTGCTTTCGCGCCTGGTTGACGTGGTCATGGCGCGCGTCATCACACACG